>NZ_SMLF01000009.1:0-225062 GCF_004349155.1 Flavobacterium sp. GT3P67 | reverse complement strand
GACTTAAAAATAGTCAACTTATATTAAATAATTATAAACCTTGGGAGTTTCACTTTCGAGGTTTACATCTATTCAGGTTGCAATACAGCAATAGTTTTAAAAGCAGCTAAAACATTTTGTCCGTTTTTGATACAGCTATATGTTACTAAACGAATGACAGCATAGAATTGCGCCTCGTTTTCGGTTTTGAATTGTTCGGATACTTTTGTTTCACTTTCACATTTCGAATTACTCTTTCAGAAGCAGTGTTGTCTGGGGAACTTGGTCATGGAATAAAAAAGTGAAAACATATTCCTTGTATTTATCTATCCGCTTATGGAACGTACAAAGATCCTTCCTGTTTTTTGGAACAGAAGTTAGCAGCAAAACGGACAATCGTTCAATGATTTTGTCTCTTTGTAGTATTGGATTGAGATATTGAATTGGGGTCAAATTCCGTTTAAGTTCTATTGCTTCGTATAGTAATTCCTTGAAGTTTATTGCCCATTGAGATTCATAACGATCTTCGAAAAAAACAAATTTCCAAAGTAAATGAAGAATGCATATTTGATGAGTTTTGTATTTTATTTGAAAATAACTCCGCCAACAATCTTGAACGAGTAAGGAGTTTACAAAGCCGTTTTGGAAATTCCCATCTATATTAGCAGTCCTCTATTGTTTGAAAGTGTAATAATAAGTAGCAACTTGGCTTTGGAAAGTCCAGAACCATCCCTTTTTTCCATTGACTTTAACGCCTGTTTCATTACCTCCAACCATTTTTTTATGTTCTACCTTTTGAGCAATCAACTCGTAGGCAAGTTGGACTTTTTGGGCAAAATATTTCAGTAAGGTACAAAGAGAGCCTCGTGAGATATTTAAATTACAAACATCACTGAAAAACTCGCTCATTCTCTCAAAAGGCAAGTATTGTCTAGTGTACATATAAGCAATTATAGCTTGAATATTAGCTCCGTAACTGATAGACGAATTAACTCCGGTGGGGAATAAAGCTTTGGTGTGATGACCACAAGCGTAAATTTTTTGAAATATACGGTGCTCAGTAAATTCAGAAATAATAGGCTGTATATCAACCGCTTGTCTGCGCAGAATAAATGTTGTTGGTTCATCAGACAAATCATGACCACAATGGTTGCAAAATTCTGGTTTATGTTCAATGATGCTATCTGGGTTTGCAATCATTTCCAAGGTACTGCCTTCGTGTCCTGGTTGCCCACCTACTTTATTACCTTGATTGGCACTAAGACTTTTGGTTTTTAAAGGCCTATTTTCGTCTTCTGATGAAAAAAATGAACTATTTCGGCTGTTTTTGCGATGCGTTAAGCCATCGATTTTATCAAGTAATTTTTCAATTAATCATTCTAATCGGATAACTTTGGTCTCTAATTCAGCAACACGTTCTTTGTCGGAGTTCAATTTCTATTTATTTGACACCAAGGAACAAGTGTTTACAATAAAACTATTTTTCTAAAAATAGAAAGCCAAAATTGTTCCTAACTATGTTTTTTTAGAACAGGCTGAATAGTTACAATTAATTTTATAATTATTTGTAGTTAAATAATAAATAAAATTGGATGGTACTACTAAGGACTTTGCATAAAACACATACTCTTCTTGACCTATTAAATAAAATAGTGGCGAAGCAAGCTGAAAATAAAGTATCAGTGAAGGTGTGTTAGCCTTCATTTAGCAATTCCATAAAATCATCCTCGGAAATTATCGAAATGTTGAGTTTATTGGCTTTATCTAATTTAGCGGGCCCCATATTGTCTCCTGCAACAACATAATCTGTCTTTGCTGAAATTGAACTTCCCACTTTTCCACCATTTTCTTCAATTGCTTTTTTCAAATCGTCTCTGGAAAATTGCTCAAATACTCCTGAAACTACAAAAATTTTCCCAGCAAGTTTATCTGTAGCATTTGGATTTATTTTTTCAATAATTTCAAATTGTAGTCCATACTTTTTAAGTCTTTCGATGCTAACTTTATTTTCCTCGTTTGCAAAAAAATCAAGTACACTTTGTGCTATTCTATCACCAATTTCGTCTACTAAAATCAAATCTACCAAAGTCGCCTGACTCAAGGCATCGATACTTTTATAATGTTTAGCCAACTTCTTAGCCACTGTTTCTCCTACAAAGCGGATTCCAAGTGCAAACAAAACACGCTCGAAAGGAATATTTTTTGAATTAGCTACGCCATTTACCAAATTCTCCGCTGATTTTTGTGCCATTCGTTCCAAGGGTAAAATCTGCGTTACAGTCAATTCATATAAATCGGCATAATTATGAACTAATCCATTATTGAAAAGTAAAGCTACTGTTTCTCCGCCAAGGCCTTCAATATCCATGGCTTTTCTGGAAATAAAATGCTGAATTCTTCCAATAATCTGAGGTGGACAACCGTAAAAATTAGGACAATAATGATTGGCTTCGCCTTCGCTTCTCACTAATTCTGTATTACACTCAGGGCAATGGGTAATGTATTTTGTGGGCTCCGAGTTATCTGGTCGTTTCGTCAAATCAACCGCAATTATTTTGGGAATAATCTCACCCCCTTTTTCAACAAAAACAGTATCTCCCACACGAATATCCAGCTTTTCTATTTGATCCGCATTGTGCAATGAAGCCCTTTTTACAATGGTTCCAGCTAATTGCACTGGCTCTAAATTAGCCACTGGTGTTATAGAACCTGTTCGTCCTACCTGATACGAAATAGAGTTTAATTGTGTTGCAGCTTGTTCTGATTTGAATTTATAAGCGATAGCCCAACGAGGTGATTTAGCGGTAAAGCCCAATTCATCTTGATAATGAAAAGAATTTACTTTAACCACTACACCGTCCGTTTCATAAGGAAGGTTGTGTCTGTGACTATCCCAATAGTCGATAAACTCGAAAACTTCGTTTAAACTATGAGCTAATTTTGCTTCTTTAGGAACTTTAAAACCCCAATTTCTAGCAGATTCTAATCCTTCAAATTGAGATTTGAAAGGAAGATTATTTCCAATTAAAAAATACAACAGACAATCTAATGGACGCTTGGCTACTTCGGCACTATCTTGCAATTTTAGACTTCCTGAAGCTGTATTTCTAGGATTAGAATAGGGCGTTTCTCCAATTTCAATTAATTCCTGATTCATTTTCTCGAATCCTGTAAAAGGCAAAATAATCTCACCGCGAACATCAAATGTAGCAGGAAAATCACCTTTCAGTTTTAAGGGAATCGATCTTATCGTTTTGATATTATTAGTCACATCATCTCCCTGAAAACCATCACCTCGGGTTACGGCTCGTTTCAGTTCTCCATTTTCATAGGTAATGCTGATGGATGCCCCGTCATATTTCAACTCACAAGTATACTCTAATGGAACATCCCCTAAAACTTTCTGAACGCGTTTTTCCCAATCGATTAATTCTTCTTTGGAATAGGAATTATCCAAAGAGTACATTCTATATTCATGAGGAACGGTTTGGAAGTTTTTCGTTATTGTTCCTCCTACGCGTTGCGAAGGAGAATTCTCGTCAAAGTATTCCGGATGCTGACTTTCAAGATCTTGCAGTTTTTTTAATTTCAAATCAAATTCATAATCAGAAACTATAGGTTTATCTAACACATAATAATTGTAATTGTGCTGATTTAATTCCTCCCTTAATTTTTGAATCGCATTTTGAATGTCCATAGAAAATAAAAATTGGCTATTTTAGTTTTGAAAAAGTGTACTAAAATAACCAATTAAAAATAAATAGCAATACAATTACGACGCTATAATAGTATTTATTTGCTGGTATAAAAGACCATCACTCAAAAACGAACCTTGTTGTATTAATTCAAAAATCGAAGTATTACGTTCTTCTGTAAACTCTTTTTTCCCTACTTTCATTTCAATAGTATCCGTAAACATGTTGTCACTAAGCCATTGCAATCCTTGTTTGGTCAAGAAATCAGTTTCTGGAACTAAAGATTTCAAGACTATTGACTGTACATGAGTATCAAAACAATGAAAAAGGAAAATATGATTTTTAGAAAAATGTTCTAAGTAGGTTGCTTTTGAAAGTACTCCTTCCCAAACCAAATCAGAAAACACATCTAATTCCTGTTCTGCAACTTCTGGTTTTTCTGCTTTTATTTTATCCCACTCGGCTTTATCGATAGTCTGGGTTGCTAAAAAAGTACTGAATTCCTGATTCAATTCCTCAAATTGTTCTTTTGTTAATCTTGAGTATTTCATTATTGCGTTTTAATATTTAACTATTGCTTTTAACTATTTTTTGAATTTTAAAACAAAAAAAAGCCCTCTCAAACGAGAGGGCAAATTTAATATATATTTTTTATCTTTTTTTAGAAAATATATCTAATTCCAAACTGCGCCTGCCATCTTGATAATAAACTTGCATCATAGTTGAAGGTTTTGGTTTGAGTACCGTTAAAAGTATAGGTTGGTATTTTTGTAGTTTGATCAACAGATACTCCAATTGGCTGTACACTTGTTGGCACTTGAACCAATCCCCAATCAGAATTAATCAAATTACCTAAGTTCAATACATCGATACTAAATTGAATTGTATTCGTTTTATTAGAAGCTGATGAAATTTTAAAGTTATAATCTTGCATTATTTTAAAATCCCATTTTCCTCTCCATGGAGATAACGCTCCATAACGCGCTGCGTACTGACCTCTTCTATCACTTAAATAGTTATCTTGCTTGATAAAGGCATCAAATGCTACACCTTGACTAACCCCACCAGTAAATACCATCGTGCTAATTTCGGCTGTAGTTGGTATATAAATTAAATCATTCCCAGTTGCCCCATCATTGTTAATATCACCACCATAAGTATAATTAAAACGACCTCCTTGTGCGTACTCAAAGAAAGTAGACACTGTAGTAGCCCATTTGTCATTACCGTATTTCCATTTTTTTGAAGCTACGCCTATAAAACGGTGCGTATCGCCATACTTAGAATCAGATAAAACTGCATCATTCACATTCCCCAAAGCCGGATTAAAAGCAAAAGCATCACCCGTAATTTCTGCTTCTATAGAATTAACATCCTGTGACTTTAAATAGTTGTAGGCTAAACTTGCGAACAATCCATTGTCAAAAGTCTTTTGCACTTTGATAGAAGAGTTGAATGCACTTCCTTTATTTGTGTTAGTTAATACATACCCATTAGTCCTTGCTGGAAAACCATAGTCTGTCCAAGTACCATAATCAGAACTACCGTATATGGCTCTGTTATCAGCACCTGCCAACTGACTTGTTGGCCTTTTCAATCCCCAATTTTGGATATGAACCCCATTTAAATCTTTATTATAAGACATGTCTATGGTTACAATATAATCATTTTCAAATTTGTGATCAAATCCTAAACTCGTTCTCCAAACCTGTGGAAATTTAAAATCCTCGTCTACTACTTGATAGAAAAATGGATCTATACCGCCTACTTGATTTCCAATCCATACAAAAGGAAGTTTACCGGTAAAAATTCCAGTACCTCCACGCAATTGTTGTTTTTTATCTCCATTAATATCCCAATTGAAGCCAACTCTTGGCGACCAAAGTAAATTGTTATTGGGTAATTTAGTTGAATCAAAATTCTTTACACTTCCATCAGCTGGGTTATAATAGTCAATATTTGGCAAATACCCTTCTGAATTATCTGTGTCAATAAATTTTTGAGCTAATTCAGATGTATTGAAATACAATGGCTTATCAGCTCTTAATCCATAAATTAATTTAAAATCATCACTAATATTCCATTCATCCTGAACATAGAAAGCTAATTGTCCTACTGTCGTTTCAGCTAAGTTCCAACCTCCATCAACACCATCTTTCAATGCATTTTTTGTATCAAAAATTGTTTGTGCATTTTTTATTGCAGTACTGTAATAACCATTTGCAATATTCGTATTAAAACCAGCCATATCTGTACTTCCAAAAACATCAAAACCATATCCTTTAAGGTTAAATGAATTTTTGAAAATAAACTTTTCAAAAGAGAAACCTATTGTATAAGTGTGATTTCCTCTGACAATATTCAAATTATCTGTAATTTGAATTACTTTTTGATCTAATTTATTATTAATAGAGAAAGGTTCATGACCGGCAATAATGTAAGGAGAACCATCTTTAGTAATTGTAATTACTGGCGCTGGAGTAGAAAAAGGATTTCTAAAATCATTAAAATGAGTATAACCCGCTTGTAATTTATTAGAAACAGTTTCACTAAATTTAGAATTTAATTCTACTAAGAAAGAACTAATTTGATTGTTGATTTGGTATCCTGAATTTTCAAATTGCAACGTATTTGCATCAATTCCTCTACGAATAATAGCGGTAGGATGCGCAGGTTTATCCTTCGAAGCATCTAAAAAATTATAAATAACAGCTAATTTATGATTGTCATTAATGTTCCAATCCAACTTTACAATTCCTTTACTTGAATTAGAATTGTGTGTAAATCCTTGATAAGCACCTGTATTATAGCCTAACTTTCCTAACTCAGTAGAAACATGCATTAAATCGGTTTCTAGTACTCTGGATTCATTCACTCCAGTTGTTCCATTTCCATCATTAGCAACAAAATTTGATCCTAAATCGCTTCTTTTATCAATTTCAAAATTGGTAAAGAAAAATAATTTATTTTTAACAATTGGACCACCAAGACTAAAACCGGTTTGTGTTTGCTCTAATGAAGGAACAAATATTTTTTCTCCTTTAATTTTACTACCTGTCATATCCTGATTTCTATAGAAACTATAAGCAGTACCATGAAATTCGTTTGACCCTGATTTTGTAACTGCATTTACAGAAGCTCCAGTAAAACCTGATAATGTTACATCATAAGGAGCAGTTGCAACTTGAATTTGCTCGATTGCATCCAATGAAATTGGCTGAGAGCCAGTTTGTCCACCTGGAGTTGCAGCATCTAATCCAAATGGATTGTTAAAAACTGCACCATTAAGTGAATAACTATTGTATTGATCGTTTCTACCTCCAAACGACCCTCCACTTGCTGTCGGCTCTAAACGGGTAAAATCATCAGCTGATCTTGAAATAGATGGCAATGCTGATAATTCTCTTCGACCAATAGTGGTTTCTGCGCCCGTTCTTCCACTTTGAAAAACTCTGTTTTTAGAACCAACTACTTTTACTTCCTCTAGTTTCTGACTTTCATCTTTTAAGACAACATCTAAACTGAATACTTTACCTAAATCAAGATAAACATCATTGTACTCTTCACTTCTATATCCTACATAGGTTACTACAATTTTGTAAGGACCTCCAATTCTCATATTCAACATACTGATTCTTCCATCCGCATTCGATAACGCTGAATACTTAGACCCTGTTGGAATATGTATTGCCTGAACCGTTGCTCCGGGAAGTGTCTCATTGTCAGAACCTCGCACAATCCCTTTTATACTTGAAGTGGTAGTTTGCCCAATGACAGCACTAAAACTACATACAATTAATAATAAAGTAATAATTTTTTTCATTTGTATAAATGTTTTATTTTGGTTGCAAAAATAACCAAAAAAAAAATCACTCCTAAGAGTGATTTTAATAATTTGTTAACAATATGTTAACTAATTTATGCTTTTTCAGCAACAATTTCATAATCCAATTCAACAATTACATCTCTGTGTAAACGAACGTTGGCATTATATTTACCCGTACGTTTAACAATTCCGCTTGTGATGAATTTTCTATCAATTTGTTGTCCACCTTTAGCTAAAGCTTCAGCGATATCAATATTCGTGATTGAACCGAATAATTTTTCACCACCTGCTTTTGCAAAGATTTTAATTTCGATAGCTTTCAAAGCTTCAGCCAATGTTTTTGCATCATTAACTACTTTAGCTTCTTTGTGTGCTCTTTGTTTTAGGTTTTCAGCTAATACTTTCTTTGCAGAAGAAGTTGCTAAATGTGCTTGACCAGTTGGGATCAAAAAGTTACGACCGTAACCATTTTTCACTGTAACTACATCATCTTTAAATCCTAAATTTTGAACGTCTTGTCTTAAAATAAGTTCCATGTTGTTGTCCTTTTTTATAGAAGTTAGGTTTCATGTTTCAGAAAACCAACAACTGTTAATTTTTATTATTTTAGTAAATCAGCCACATAAGGCATTAAAGCTAAGTGACGTGCTCTTTTCACAGCTACAGACACTTTTCTTTGGTATTTTAATGAAGTTCCAGTTAAACGACGAGGAAGAATTTTTCCTTGCTCATTAACGAATTTCAATAAGAAATCAGCATCTTTATAATCAATATATTTGATTCCTGATTTTTTGAAACGACAATACTTTTTAGTTTTGTTAGTTTCTATATTCAAAGGCGTAAGATATCTGATATCTCCGTCTTTTTTTCCTGAAGCCGATTGTTGTAATGTTGCCATGATAATTAAGCTTTTGTAGATTTTAATTTAGTTCTTCTTCTTTCAGCCCAAGAAATAGCATGTTTATCAAGACTTACAGTCAAGAAACGCATTACTCTTTCGTCACGTCTAAATTCAGTTTCAAAAGCAATAAGAACTTCTCCAGCTACTTTGAATTCGAATAAATGGTAAAAACCACTTTTTTTGTTTTGAATTTCGTAAGCCATTTTTTTAAGGCCCCAGTCTTCTTTCGACACCATTTCTGCTCCTCTACTAGTAAGAAAATCTTCAAATTTGCTTACTGTTTCCTTTACCTGAACTTCAGATAAAACGGGATTTAAAATGAAAACAGTTTCATAATGATTCATAAATATATATTTATTTGTTATTTTGGGTGCAAAAGTAATCAATAAATCTGATTAAACAAGTCATATTTCATTTTATTCGACGTATGGTAAAAAAATCGGCTCAATTAGTTTTTTTTAAAATAAAAAAGTAATATATTTACTCTGCCAAATCTAAAATACTAAATTATGAAACTAAACTGTGTCGTAGTAGATGATAGTTCTATTCAAAGAATGATTATCGCAAAGTTAGTTAATAATCATCAAAATTTACACTTAATAGGTGATTTTTCTAATGCAATCGAAGCTAGAAGTTGTATGTCTATACACAATGTAGATCTTATCTTTTTAGATATTGAAATGCCGGTAATTAGTGGCTTTGATTTTTTGGATGGTTTAAAAGTAAAACCTCAAATTATTTTCATAACCTCAAAAGCTGAGTATGCTATGAAAGCGTTTGATTATGATGCTACAGACTACCTTCAGAAACCAATTGCAATCGACAGATTCAACTCTTCGGTTAAAAGAGCCATTGACTTACATCTGCTTAAAAAAGAAAACAAAGAAGAAGAAGGGGAACATATTTTCATTAAAAGCAATTTGAAAAAATTGAAAATTTTTACTTCTAAAATAAAATGGATTGAAGCTTTTGGTGATTATGTTAGAGTAGTTACTGAAGAAGATAGCAATCTTGTGCTTTCTACCATGAAATCTTTTGAAAATGATCTATCAAAAGAAAAATTTGTACGTGTACACAAATCCTATATTATCAACATTGATAAAGTAGAACGTTTCAATAGTAAATTTGCTGAAATTGGAGTTACAAAAATTCCTTTGAGTAGACACAAAAAAGAAGATTTAGTAAGAGCACTTGCCTTTTCATAGACAACTGAATTTTAATAAAAATCAACGTTTGACGTAACTTTTATAGCTCTGTATTGAGCCACAGCTTCAAAACTATTCAATATTTTCTGGATAGTTTTTTTTGTGCTTACAATTGACGTATTCTGTGGAATTTTAATTATAATCGTACGAATGTATTCGTTTCTAATTCTGCTTATAGCAGGCTCTTCAGGTCCAAGTACCGGCATATTAAGGTTCTGGCTCATCACTTGATACAACCACATCGAGCCTTCTTTTAATTTATCAAAATCACGCTGTTTCAAAGTAAGTTTTATAATCCTGAAATACGGTGGGTATTTATATATTTGGCGGTCATACAACTGTTCTTTGTACATGCCCAAATAATCATTATTTGTAACTTGCTGTATTGTATTATGATTGGGATTATACGTCTGAATAACAACTTTCCCTTGTTTTTCAGAACGTCCTGCCCTTCCTGCAACTTGAGTCATCATTTGGAAACTTCTCTCGAAAGCCCTAAAATCAGGATGATACAACATATTATCCGCATTCATGATTCCTACCAAACTCACGTTATCAAAATCCAATCCCTTGGCCAGCATTTGCGTTCCTACTAAAATATCCATTTCTCTATTCTTGAAGCTATCGATAATTTTTTCGAATCCAAATTTCCCTCTGGTAGTATCCTGATCCATTCTTCCAATTTTTGAATTTGGAAAAATAGACACTAACTCTTGTTCGATTTGTTCGGTTCCAAAGCCTTTTGTAGTCAAATCAACGCTGGAACAGGAATGACAATGCGTAGGTTTTGCCATTGTATATCCACAATAATGACAGCGCAACTGGTTTTTATGCTTATGATAGGTTAAGCTCACATCACACTGTTGACATTGTGGTACATGACCGCAAGTCATACATTCTATTACAGGAGAATATCCGCGTCTGTTTTGAAATAAAATCACTTGTTCACCCAATGACAAAGCGATATTGATTTCCTCGATCAAAACATCACTAAAATGCCCCGTCATTTTTTTACGAAAGTATTTATCTTTCAAATCCACCAATTCAATATTCGGCATCATGACATTTCCAAATCGCTCTGAAATTTCGACCAGACCAAATTTATCCGATTTAGCATTGAAATACGTTTCAATACTTGGCGTAGCCGAACCCAAAAGTACTTTTGCTTTATGCGAATGAGCCAAAACTATGGCAGCGTCCCGTGCATGATAACGCGGCGCAGGATCCACTTGTTTAAAAGTCTGTTCATGTTCTTCATCGACAATTATGAATCCCAGATTATAAAATGGTAAAAACAAGGACGACCTCGCTCCTATCACCACTTGTGCTTTCTCTGAATTTACCAAAACCTGATTCCAAACTTCGATACGTTCATTATTATTATATTTCGAATGAAAAACAGCTACTTTATTACCAAAATAAGTTCGCAGCCTGCCAACCAATTGAGTAGTCAAAGCAATCTCCGGTAATAAATACAAGATTTGTTTTCCGGTTTCCAGATATTCTTCGATGAGCTTAATATAGATTTCTGTTTTCCCGCTCGAAGTGACACCATGCAACAAACACACTTCTTTTTGAGCGAAACTCTCTTTGATTTCTTCAAAAGCTTTTTGCTGAGCCAAACTCAACTGCAATTGATCTTCGCGTATTTTTCCTGTGAAATTTACTCGGTCTTCCTGAAGAAAATAATCTTCGAATATCTCTTTTTCTATTAATGCCTTAACAATGGCAGAAGAAGAATTAGCTGCTTCTACCAGTTTTTTTACTGTTATAGGTTTCTTTTCCACAGCACTCAATTGAAAATAACTCAGTACAATTTCCTTTTGCTTGTTAGCACTTTTAAGTGTTTCTAACAATTCACTCAACCCATCGTTTGATTCATATTTAGCATGCAAACGAACATAACGCACCAACTTAGGTTTATAGGTTTCCTGTATTTCTTCCTGAAGTACTAATATGTTTTTGTCTATCAATTTTTGAATAACGGGAAAGATATTTTTCTTGTTTAAAATATCCATAATATCCTGTACTTTCAGAGAACTTTGTTGTTGCAAAGCTTCGTAAACCAAAAATTCATCATCCGAAAGCAGGCTTGCATCTATATCCAAATCTGTTTTTTGAGAAATTACAGTTTCACTTTCCAGCAAAAGTGCACTCGGCATGGCACCACGATACACATCACCAATGGCGCACATATAATAGGAAGCAATCCATTGCCAGTGTGCAATTTGGATTTCGGTTACAATGGGTTTTTCATCCAGAATTTGATGAATTTCCTTGGCTTCGTATAAACTGGGTTTGTTTTGATGAATTTCAATTACTAATGCCGTATAAATTTTACTTTTACCAAAAGGAACCGCCAGCCGCATTCCAATTTTTATATAATGGAACTCTGCTTCAGAGATGCTATAAGTAAAGGTTTTGGCTAAAGAAAGTGGTAAAATTACTTCGACGAAATGCATTTTTATTTAATTATGAGTTATGAATTTTGAGTTATGCTGGTTCTTTTTTTGAACTCATAACTCACAATTTATAATTATTTCACTCTGTTCCAGGTTTGTGTTCTTCCAAATAATGCTACGCCGACATATCCGCGCACTTTTAATTTGTCATTTCCTTCGAGAGCCAAAAAGCATTTGTATAATTTCCCTGATGTCGGATCAAGAATTTTTCCTGCATTGTATTCATTACCATCTTTTGTAAGCCCTTTAATAATTACAAGACCTAAAACCGGTTTGTTTTTTTCGTCACCAGGACAATTTACGCACAAGTTTTTTTTCTTTTCAACATCAAATATGTCGATGATTTTTCCATAAATTTTTCCAGAACGCTCGTAGATTTCCACGATTGATTTGGCTTTTCCTGTTTGATCATCAATCGTCTTCCATTTTCCGATAACACCTTGACCTTGCACACATAAAGTCGTCATAAAAAATAACATCAGACCTAACACATTACTTTTATTTATCATTTTTATTATATTAAATTATATTCTCTAAATAATATCTCCTACCAAATTTTCACTCAAACAAATGAATGACAATAATTAATCTTTTACTCTATACCAGTATTGGGTTCGTCCAAACAATGAAATTCCGACAAAACCGCGAACTTTCAGTTTGCCATTACCATCTAGTGTAATAAAACATTGGTAGAGTTTTCCGTTTTTGGGATCGAGGATTTTACCTTTTTTATATTCCTTTCCTACTTTTGAAAGTCCTTTTATGACAACCATGCCTAGAATCGGTTTGTTTTTATCCTCTCCCGAACAATTTTCGCAAATCCTATTTTTATTTTCTTCCTCCAGAATCTCAACTACTTTACCATAGATTTTTCCGGATTTTTCATAGACTTCCACGATTGATTTGGCTTTTCCAGTTTCATCATCAATAGTCTTCCATTTCCCCACAACAGTATGATTTTGACTATAGAATGTCATCGAAATAAATAATGCGAGTATTGTTATGCTTTTTTTCATTGTTGCACTTTTTTAGCCCTGATAGAAGTGGAAATCCTGTCATTGCGAGGAACGAAGCAATCAAATCGTAAGATTGCTTCGTTCCTCGCAAATGACAGATTGGAACGAATAGCAGGAAATAGCTCCTAATTTTGAAACTATTTTAATTTAATACTTTACTCTTTTTTTGCTTTTAATTTATTTACTGTGGCATTCAATTCGAAACCTAACAGCAATATCATGCAGTTAATCCAAATGTAAAACATCAAGATCAATAATGTTCCTATTGATCCATATAATTCATTGTATTTAGAAAACTTTATTACCCATATACCAAAAACATACGAATCCAAAAGAATCAATATGGTAGTAAACACGGAACCTATCGATATAAATGCTCTGTTTTTATCGTGTTTTGTACCGAACTTGAAAAGTATAGACGTTATGCCTAAAATCATTAAAATTACAAATGCATATCTTCCTAAAACAATTAACGCAACTTGATCACTCAGTATTGTTTTTTGAATAAAAACTTCAAAAACCACTATTGTAGCCACAGTCACAATCAACAAAAAGGATAACAATAAGGACATTCCCAAAGCAACTACATATTGCCTTATAAACCCTCTTTTTATGAGAACATGGCGGGAAGATTCAAATCCGCCAAGGATTCCATTTAAACCGTTTGCCATCAACAAAATCGATAATAAAAACCCATAAGACACTAATCCTGAGTGACTGTTATTAAGAATATCATTGATGATTTTATAAATAGCATCGTACGTATTGGGCGGCACTCCATCCCTAACAAATTGAAGAAAATCATCCTGAAAACCTTCAATAGGAATGTATGGAATAAGATTTAAGATGAACAGCGCAAAAGGAAATAATGCCATAAAAAAACTAAATGCAATCGCACTGGCATGATATGTTAGCGCACTTTCGACAATTCCTAACCCGTAAAGTTCCAATAAATCATACAACGACAATCCTTGCAGCCAAGGAAGCTCTATCTTTTTTAGCACATTAACCAGATTCCGTACTATTGGGATTCTTTGTAATTTAACTTCTATTTCTTTACTCATATCGCTTTTAAGCTCAAATCTATGTTATAAATAGAATGTGTCAAGGCTCCAGACGAAATATAATTTACGCCACATTCTGCATAATGCCGAATGGTGTTTTCGTTAATATTTCCCGAGGATTCTGTTTGACATTTATCCCCAATCAAAGCTACTGCTTTTTTAGTATCATCATAATTGAAATTATCAATTAAAATTCTAAAAACGCCTTCACTCTCCAATATCTCTTTGATCTCATCCAGATTTCTGGCTTCAACAATGATTTTTAAATCTAGATTATTTTCTTTTAAAAAAGCTTTGGTTTTGGCTATAGCCAAAGTAATTCCACCGGCAAAATCGTTGTGATTGTCTTTGAGCATAATCATGTCATACAAAGCAAAACGATGGTTTTCGCCTCCGCCAATTTTCACCGCCCATTTCTCACAAGCTCTAAATCCCGGTGTCGTTTTACGCGTATCGAGAATTTTAGTTTTGGTTCCTTCTAATAAACGAACGTATTCTTTGGTTTTAGTAGCAATGGCTGACATTCTTTGCATTGAATTCAAAACTACACGTTCCGATTTCAAAATAGATTGCGAACTTCCCGAAACATGAAAAACAACATCTCCTTTTTTTACCGGAGTTCCATCCTTGATAAAAGTTTCTATTTGCAAATTAGGGTCTACATACTCAAAAATCATTTTGGCGAAAGCCACACCCGCAATAATTCCGTCTTCTTTTACAAGCAACTTCGCTTTTCCTGTTGCTGTAGCTGGAATACAAGCCAAAGAACTATAGTCGCCCGGACCAATATCTTCCCGAATGGCATTTTGTATCAGTATGTCTAACTCGTTTTTAAACTGTATGTCGCTAATCATTTTATAGGAAATTTATGGAATGCTAAAGTAAGATTTATTTTGTGGATTTGAAAATATGTACGCTGGGTTCTTTAAAAAAAAGAGGTAAATGAATGTGTTTTAACAAAGATCACACCCTTAATTAAGATAAAAATATCATTGTCATTAATTTAGCAACCATCATGTAATCTGTCATTTTCATCTAATAAAATCAATTATTTTATATAGTACTGTATTATTTAAAATCTTATATTTGAACTAGTAACTAAAACACTGATTATGAAATCTTTTTTAAGCCTTCTTTTTGTATCCTCAATACTATTGACTTCTTGCAAAAAAGAAATTGAACCACAAAATAACGCAACTCCAACAAATGTAGTTCCCTTTACTGAAGTGGGCAAACAAATGAAGAGCGGAGCGGCAACAACAACTCAGATTCAACAAACTACACCCACAAATACAGTAAATCCAAATAATACTGTGGCAACTTCCAGTCCTGTAGCAGCCGGAATGAATCCAGCACACGGTCAGCCATCGCATCGTTGTGATATTCCCGTAGGCGCTCCATTGAATTCTCCACCCGCTGCAAGTACAAGTAAACCAGCAGTTCAGCAACAGAATCAACCTGTTCCTGCTACCACTACTCAAACGCCAGTTGCTACGACACCTACACCAGAAGGAATGAACCCGCCACACGGTCAAACCAATCACCGATGTGATATTGCAGTAGGAGCACCATTACCTAAATCATAATATGAACCACTCAAATATCCATTAAAAACTGGCATGAATTCGTTTGAAAATCACTATTATGACTACAGAAACAAAATATTATGCAAAAGCTGAAATGCTAATTAGAAAACCCATCGAAGACGTTTTTCAGGCATTTATAAATCCAGAAATCACAACTAAATTTTGGTTTACGAAAAGCTCCGGAAAACTTGAAGAAGGAAAAGAAACAGAATGGACTTGGGAAATCTACAATCATTCCATTTTGGTTAGAACTAAAAACATAGAACTGAATAAAAAAATTGTAATTGAATGGGGAAACCACGATGAAATTTCAACCGTGGAATGGACATTTAAAAATTTAGGCGAAGTTGGAACTTTTGTAAGCATTGTTAATACTGGATTTCATGGCGAAACAGAAAAACTTATCTCTCAAATACGGGATTCAACAGAGGGATTTACATTAGTTTTAGCAGGTTTAAAAGCCTATTTGGAACACAACATTGAGCTTAATTTAGTTTCAGACAGATTTCCAAAGGAACTTAATGAGTAAATAATAAACTGTACAAAGACTATTACTGCTGATAACTTTTAGCAAAAATACCTAAAAAAGTACCTTTAATTCTGTGTCTCCTCCTATTTAAAAAATTAGATCTACCCTGTTTTTTTATTTTATTGTCTAGTTTTAAACTTTAAGGCTAATACTTTTCTATTTCTAAGAATTTATACAAACTGGTAGGCACTGTCCTGTTATCCAAAAAAAATATTCTAATTTCGATTTTTCATATTTTGTCTTAAATCATAACAAAACTAAATTCAGTAGTATCAAACTGAAAATAAAAAACTATACCTTGACAAAACATAAAAACTCTAAATTAACCATTTTACAAATGAAATTACTTCACAATGCTCTTTTGATTTTAACCTTTCAACTGCTTTCAATACAAACCCACGCAACCGAACAGAAAGGTTTTCCCGATGATACGAATGCCATAAAAACCATAGAATCAAAAACTATTAAAGTCACACTGGATTCATCGTTCCCAAGAATAATTCAATACAACTGGATTGCAAACGGAACTATTCTTTACGGGCAAGAAGATCAATTATCACAAGTGCTAATTAACGGGAAATTATATAGCCCGAAAACCACATTTTCAATAGCAAAAAACACAGCAAACTACGTATTAGACATTCCTGAAATCAAAGTTTCGGTAAAAATTCAAATCAAAGTGGTTGCCAATATTGTTGAATTCAATGTAACTCAAATTACTGAAAACGGCACTTTCAAGGTAAGTACCTTTGAAATACCCAACCATAATTTAGTTTCCGTAAGAAGCTCACAAACTGAAGCTTCTTTTGCTGGTGCAAAAATGTTTACTGCAGTAAAAGGAACCGGAGACGAATTCCTGCCGCTTAAAGCAACAATGGCAAAAGACAGCATCTTAAAAAATTATTTGTATGGTATTGTCAATACAGCGCAATTAGCGGCAAGCATATGGAGTAATTCCGTTACGGAAAAAAATGACGATAGCAGAGTTCAAAAACAGACAGTTGTGACAAAAAATTATGCTCGCACAGGAATATGGAGTGGTTCATGGATTTACCGAGCCAAAGGAATGAAAGCAACTGATCCGCTTCCTGTAGCCAAAATTGTCATTACCAATGATGCAAACGGAGATAATAAAGTGGACTGGCAGGATGGTGCAATAGCTTTTAGAAGTATCATGAACAACCCGATGGGCAGTGATAAAATCAAAGATTTAGTGGTACAACGTATCCCAATGAATTTTGCCAGTCAGGCAACAAATCCGTTTACAAAAACGCTGGACGAAACCAAAAGAATTTTCCTTAATACAGATGGTTTGGGCCAATATGTAATCCTAAAAGGCTACGGATCTGAGGGTCATGATTCTAAACATCCCGACTACGGAGATATAGGAAAAAGACAAGGCGGGGCCAAAGACATGGAAATGCTTTGCAAGCAAGCGATTAAATACAATGCTTTTATGGGTGTACATATCAATGGAACAGAATCTTATCCTGAAGCCACGGCTTTTGACGATTCATTAGTTGACAAAACCAAAAAAGGCTGGGATTGGCTTGACCCTTCTTACTATATCAATAAGCGTTATGATGCCAGTAGTAACAACAGAATGCTTCGCCTTAAATCACTAAAGGATCAAGTCCCTTCATTGGCTTTTATCTATTGTGATGTTTGGTATGCCAAAGGAAGTTGGGACAGCCGAAAATTAGGTAGCGAAATTCATTCTTTGGGATTAACATTGACAACTGAATTCCCTAATGACCATGAATATGATGCAATTTGGAATCACTGGGCTGTTGATTACAATTATGGAGGAAAAGACATCAAAGGATTCAACAGTCAAATTGTTAGATTCATTCGCAACCACCAAAAAGACACTTGGATTGCCAGACATCCTCTATTAGGCGGAACTGAAATGGATGACTTTGAAGGTTGGCAAGGGAGAAACAATATCGATAAAACCATCGAAATGACTTTCGGGACTGGATTATCAACAAAATATTTGCAACATTTCCCAATTCTTAAATGGGAGGAAAACTTTATTTCTCTAGAAAAAAATGTAACTGTAAGTTTAGTTTCCGGCAAAAGAACCATTACCAAAGACGGCAAAACAGTATTAAATGGCGATAGCTACTTATTACCTTGGAATCCTTATACGGAAGAAAAATTATATCATTGGAGCCAAACCGGAGGAACTACTACTTGGGAATTGCCAAAAAGTTGGGAGAATTTGAAAACAGTTCAACTGTATAAATTAACCGATCAAGGAAGAGAATTTGTACAACAAATTGAAGTGAAAAACGGTCAGCTTACCATACTAGCTGATTCTAAAACGCCTTATGTTTTAGACAAAACGAAAAATGCTTCCAAAACTTTGTCCAGTTTTGGAGAAGGAACTTTTATAAAAGATCCGGGTTTCAACAGCGGAAACTTAAAAAACTGGAAAGTGGATGGTAACGGAGTTGCTGTAGTTCGCAATAAAATTGGACAATATGAACTTGAAGTTAGCGGAACAACTCCAGTAACAGTAAGTCAAACCATTACCGGATTAACTGCCGGAACGTATTATGCTTCCGTTTATGTAGCTACAAGTTCCGATAGAAGAGCCTATCTAGGCGTTAGCAACTATGGAGGACAAGAAGTAAGCACGTATGCAAATAATACTTTGTGGAAAAACTATATTGCTGCTGATTCGAAACACGATAGCAACATGCAACGTATGTATGTGTTTTTTAAAGTTTCAGAAGGGCAAACCACAGCAAATTTATTCCTTCGTACAGAAGCAGGCACTTCACAAGTTTTGTTTGATGATCTGCGTGTGGCAGCAATAAAACAAACAGCGAAACCTGCGAATGTATTTTTTGCAGAAAACTTTGAAAATATTCCTGACGGACTTTATCCTTTCATCAAAGGACCTTCTGGAGGAGTAAATGACCCAAGAACGCATTTGGCTGAATTGCATGCTCCTTATACTCAAAAAGGATGGAATGAAAAACCAATAGATGATGTAATCAATGGAAACTGGTCACTAAAAGCCCATGGTGAAGAACCGGGACTATTGCTTCAAACAATCCCACAAACCGTTCGATTCAAAGCGGGGAAAACCTATACAATAACCTTTAATTATGAAGCATCAGGAGCTGATTATGCTTTAGTGATGGGTGATGGAACCAGTACCAAAATAGCTATTGCTATCAATCCAGTTAACACTCCAACCCAAACTTCCTTTACTTTCTTGGGATCTGAGAGTGGAAATTCATGGTTCGGAATCGAAAAACTGAATGGTAAAGACTCTGATTTAGTAATTGATGATTTAGTTATCATAGAGAATTAATCAACAGTATAAAAAATAACGGCCTGTTTCAAATAGAACTTAAACTCAAAAATAGCTATAAGTTGTTCGAAATGAAACAGGCCGTTTTATTGAATAAAAAAACAAAGTTAAAAACACTAATTTTCTATATTTGCATCTTTGAAACACTGGAAAAATGAACATCAAATTGATTGCCATTGGTAAAACCGATAACAAAGCCTTACAATCTTTAATAGACGATTATACCAAGCGTTTGTCTTTTTATATCAAGTTTGATTTGGATATTATTCCTGATATCAAAAACGTAAAAAACTTATCCGAAAGTCAGCAAAAAGAAAAAGAAGGCGAACTGATTTTATCTAAAATGGCACCAACAGACCAACTCGTTTTATTGGACGAAAACGGGAAAAACTTTTCGAGCGTCGGTTTTTCAGAGGAATTACAGAAAAAAATGAACTCCGGAGTAAAAACTTTGGTTTTCGTAATTGGTGGTCCTTATGGTTTTTCGGAAACGGTTTACGCTAAAGCACAAGGTAAAATATCGTTGTCTTTAATGACTTTTTCGCATCAAATGGTACGTTTATTTTTTATCGAACAATTGTATCGTGGCTTTACAATTTTGAGAAATGAACCCTATCATCATCAATAAAGTTCAGTATTGAGTCTAAAAACAACATTTTTCACTTCGTCTTTCTTAACCAATATAGACACGTCATCCTATCCAAAAACTCAGGAGATAAAACACAAACCTATATTTATAAAAAAAATAAAACATTATAAATCAGCTTTTTAACTTAAAATTATATTTTTTTTGGTTTTAAAAATTTAATTTTATATTTCACTAAAGCCGTTTTTTTTCTAAAAAACATCATTAAATATAAAATCGTTACGAGATTACATGACTTTTTAATAGTATTTGTTTCAATATTTTAACCTTTAAATATTTTATTATGAAATGTTCTATTCGATTTTTAGCTGTTTTTATCATTTTATTAGGTTTAGTCTCGTGCGATGGCGATGACCCTGCCCCAACACCAGTTATAGTAACTTTTAATGCTACATTAAAAGGTACAAATGAAGTGCCTACAAATAATTCAACAGCAACTGGAACTGCGGTGCTTTATTATAATAAAACTACAAAAGCAATGTCCTTAACAGTAACATACAGTGGTTTAACAGTCACTGACTCACATATTCATGTAGGAGCCGTAACAGTTGACGGACCAGTTGTCTTTCCTCTTACTACTTCAATCTCTCCAATAACCTATACAAGCCCTGCTTTGAGTGCAAGTCAGCAAGCAGATCTTCTTGCCAATCTTTATTATGTAAACTTACATAGTGCAGCATTCACAGGTGGTGAAATAAGAGGCCAACTTATCACAACAAATCCTGGAGGCTCTGGCGGAGGCGGAGGCTATTAAACCGTAATTTTATATATTATATCAACAATAAAACCAGTAAAAATGAGCGTTACTAGATTATTCTAACCTTTTTGAAGGTCTAAATTTTATTGTTTTCTGGTTAGTAAACAAACTCCTGATTAAAAACTATTAATTCCAGTCTTGGTTTTGAAAACTTTTGTCTTCGTAATTGGTGATCCTTATGGTTTTTCGGACACGGTTTATGCCAAAGCACAAGGCAAAATATCGTTGTCTTTAATGACATTCTCACATCAAATGGTGCGTTTGCTTTTATTGAACAATTGTACTGCGGATTCACGATTTTGAGAAATGAACCATATCATCACCAGTGATTAGTTTTCAGTGTTCAGTAATCAGTGTTCAGATTAAAAAAAAATTAATAAACGAACTCTTCGTATTTCATGTTAAATTCTGACGATGACAGTTTTAAACTATTTATGAAAATTTTATCTTGAATATAACTTCCAAAGGTTACGTTTTTATCAAAGCAAAAAACACACTGATTTGATGTGTTACTTGGTAGTTTATTTAAATACGTTTGTAATTCTTCTCTTTTCACCGCAATAGAATCTACTAAAATTTCATTATTTTTAGTAAAAAAGACAACAACGCCTGACTTCGGATTTTCCAGTTTGTAATACACATTGGTAAAAGGAATAAAAGCTACGTTTTTACCAATCGTATCAGCATAAGAATAATAATTTTCTGCCTTTTCATTCTTGTGTGCTTTTTCTTCGCGCTTTTTTTGTTGCAACTTCATGATTTCCGGAATTGCAATTCGTAACGGCAAACGCTTGTCTACATTTAGAATCCAATTAGTAGAAATAATACTGTTTTTCCTGTTTACTTCTGCCAGCGTATCTTTGCCTTTTGTTCTAAAAAAAATATAGATTGGAGAAAGATCATCTACATTTTTGACAATTGTAATATTAGCTTTTGGCAACAAAATATCTTCTTTGTTTCCACAAGAGAACAAAGTAAAAAGAGCAATCAGAGTAAAATATCTCATCTTTATTAGTTGATTTTATTGCATAATGTAACGCTTTCCATAGCTTCTTTTACATCGTGAACACGAAGGATCTTAGCACCTTTGCTCAATGCTAAAGTATTCAAAACTGTCGTTCCGTTTAATGCATTTTCTACTGTAGTGCCTAGCGTTTTATAAATCATAGATTTTCTGGAAATCCCAACAATAATCGGCAGTTCCAGCATATTAAACAATTCCATTTTTTGAAAAACCTCGTAATTTTGATCTATTGCTTTGGCAAAGCCAAAGCCCGGATCGATAATTAAATCATTGATTCCAAAACTTCTGGCTTCGGCCACTTTCTCGGAAAAATAGAACAACATTTCTTTTACTATGTCATCGTAATCCGTGAGTGTTTGCATGGTTTGCGGATTGCCTCGCATGTGCATCATAATATAAGGAACATTGTATTTTGCAATTATCTCAACCATTTTATTATCCAAATTTCCTGCTGCAATATCGTTGATGATAGCCGCACCGCTTTCAATAGAAGCTTTTGCCACCTCACTCCTAAAAGTATCAATCGAAATTATCGTTTTTGGAAAATGTTTTAGAATTAAATCAATAACAGGAACAATTCTAGAAATTTCTTCTTGTTCCGAGACAAATTCTGCATTTGGTTTACTGGAATATGCGCCAATATCTATAAAAGTCGCGCCATCCATTAGCATTTTTTCGACTTGAGAAAGGATTTCGGTTTCATTTTTATACTTTCCACCATCAAAAAATGAGTTGGTCGTCACATTCAAAATCCCCATTACTTTGGGAGTTGATAAGTCAACAAGTATTCCTTTACAGTTAATAGTCATTCGTTTACAGTTTTAAAGACTTCAAAATTCTACATTCAAAAAAATTATCTTATTTTTGAAAAAATTTGAATACAAATATACACCAATAATGAAGAATACTTCAAAGGAATATGATACTGTAATTGCGACTTGTCGCGCGCTGTTTATCAACAAAATGAAAGATTACGGATGTGCTTGGCGAATTTTAAGATTGCCTTCATTGACGGACCAAATCTACATTAAAGCACAAAGAATTAGAAGTCTACAAGAAAACGAAGTTCGCAAAATTGATGAAGATGAAACAGGCGAATTCATCGGGATTATTAATTATTCAATTATGGCCTTGATTCAATTGGAATTAGGCGTTGTAGATCAACCCGATTTAGGCGTTGCTAAAGCAACCGAATTATACGATGCCAAAGTCAAACTGACCAAGGAATTAATGGAAGATAAAAATCATGATTATGGTGAAGCTTGGCGTGATATGCGTGTGAGTTCACTGACAGATTTGATTTTGCAAAAACTACTTCGTGTCAAACAAATTGAAGATAACAAAGGAAAAACATTAGTTTCTGAAGGAATCGACGCTAATTATCAGGACATGATCAATTATTCAATTTTTGCCTTGATTTTAATGGGTTTTGGAAATAAATAATAAAAAGCAATAACTGAACATGAAATCGTCAGGATTCCAAAATCACAAACTGGAATCAAGAATGGCGATACCATATTCCATTAAAAAACAAATATTATCTTCATATGAAAAATATAATTACTCAATTTTCTAGAATTTTCGTTGGAATCCTATTTATTATCTCCGGATTAATCAAACTGAATGACCCTATTGGGTTTTCATACAAACTGGCTGAATATTTCAGTGAACCTGTTTTCAACATGCCCTTTTTTGTTCCATTTGCATTGGGAATCGCTTTGTTCTTAGTAATTCTTGAAGTAGTTCTGGGTATTATGTTGCTCATTGGTTACAAAACCAAATTCACAATTTGGAGTTTACTAATACTGATTGTACTGTTTACTTTCTTGACTTTTTATTCTGCTTATTTTAATGTGGTAAAAGATTGTGGTTGTTTTGGAGACGCCTTAAAACTAACGCCTTGGCAATCGTTTACTAAGGATATCGCTTTACTTTTCTTTATTCTAATATTATTTTTTAATAAAAAATTAGCTAAACCATTGTTTAGCAACAACATACAAAACATAGTTATCTACGCCAGTATCGTTTTATCTTCACTTATGGGAGTTTGGGTTTTAAACCATTTACCATTAATCGATTTCAGACCTTATAAAGTAGGGAACAATATTCAAAAAGGAATGAGAATTCCTGACGGAGCAGAAAAATCAGTGGTAGAAATGGTCTTTATTTACAAAGTTGGTGGTGTCGATAAAGAATTTACCGAAAAGGATTTGATGTCAATTCCTGAAGGCGCCGTATTTGTAGATAGAAAAGACAAAATCATTACAGAAGGTTACGTTCCTCCTATACATGATTTCACCATGGAAAAAGACGGTTCAGATTACAAAGACGAGTTTTTAGAAGAACCAAAATTGATGTTGATTACAGCATACGATTTGGTTAAAGCCGATCACAGTGGAATGGCAAAAATGGAAAAACTGAATCAGGAAGCAAAAACAAAAGGCTATAAAGTAGTTGGTATGACGGCTTCTTTACCGGAAGAAATAGCTGCTGCAAAAAAACAATTCGGATTGACATTTGACTTCTATTTTTGTGATGCTATTACTGTAAAAACTATCGAAAGAGCCAATCCAAGTATTGTATTACTTGAAAAAGGAACGATAAAACAAAAGGTACATCATAATGATATTTCAGATTTACAATTCTAAATAACTTCTACCGTTTAAAGTCGTAAAGTCCGAATAGAAAACTTTACGACTTTAGACATAGAAAGAATGACAACTGCTTTCTAAATAAACCAGTGAATCAAAATCATTCGATTATTTATAAACTATAACGATATTGCTTTGTCATTTTCGAATAATGCTTTCAAAATTTCTTATTCTGTATAACGCATTCAAATTGTTTGTTTAACTTTGTTAAAAAACATTACTATAATGAAAAGA
This sequence comes from Flavobacterium sp. GT3P67, assembly GCF_004349155.1. Lineage (NCBI taxonomy): Bacteria > Pseudomonadati > Bacteroidota > Flavobacteriia > Flavobacteriales > Flavobacteriaceae > Flavobacterium > Flavobacterium sp. GT3P67. The sequence goes on along the minus strand of NZ_SMLF01000009.1, from coordinate 200,159 downwards.
ATAATAGCATTACTAATTGCGTTTGCAACATTCTCTTGCACATCAAATGCGCAAAAAACTAAATTCTCCAAAGAAGCTTTATCCGAAACCCTTTTAGCCACTGATGGAAGTCAAGTTGCTTTTAAGGATATTCTAAAAAAACACAAAGGAAAAACCTTGGTAATTGAAGTGTGGGCTTCCTGGTGTGGCGATTGTGTTAAAGCAATGCCTAAATTTAAAGAACTACAAGCTAACAATCCTGATGTTGGGTACTTATTTATTTCGATGGATAAAACTGCCGATAAATGGAAACTAGGAATCGAAAAGCACGAATTGAAAGGGGACCATTTCATGGCAAATGACCAAATGAAAGGGGTATTTGCTAAAGCTGTTGATGTCGATTGGATCCCAAGATACATTGTTATAGACAAAAATGGAAAGATCGTTTTATACCGTGCTATAGAAACTGATTTTGATAAAATCAATGAGACTCTCAAAAATTTAAAATAACACTTTGTAATAATCAATTACAATATTGGAAAACTAAAACCAAAAACTAAATATAATACAACTAAAATGAGAAAGAAGATTGTTGCCGGAAACTGGAAAATGCATAAAAATGCAGAGCAAACTGAAGATTTATTGAATGAATTAATAGCAAAAATACCTACAGATACAAAAGCACAAGTAATTGTAGCTCCAACGTTTGTAAACTTGGCTTCAACTGTAGATCATTTAGAGTTCACTAATATTGATGTTGCTGCACAAAACGTACATCAAGCAGAAAGCGGTGCATTTACAGGTGAAATTTCAGCTGATATGTTAAAAAGTGTTGGTGTAGATATTGTAATTCTGGGACACTCAGAACGCAGAGCTATTTTTCATGAAACGGATGCTTTGATTGCTAATAAAGTAAATACGGCTTTGGAACATGATATGATGGTTATTTTTTGCTTCGGCGAAGAATTAAAAGACCGTCAATCAAAAAATCATTTTAATGTGGTAGAAAACCAATTGCGTGATGGTTTATTCCATATTGAATCCAAAGACTGGGAAAGTATTGTTTTGGCCTATGAGCCAGTTTGGGCAATAGGAACTGGAGAAACAGCTTCTCCGGAACAAGCGCAAGAAATGCATGAATTCATTAGAGAAACAGTTCGTAAAGCTTTTGGAAGTGAAATCGCTGAAAACGTATCCATCCTTTATGGTGGAAGTGTAAAACCTGAAAATGCTAAAGAAATATTCTCAAAACCAGATGTAGACGGTGGTCTTATTGGTGGTGCTGCCCTAAAAGCAGATGATTTTGTAGCAATTGTAAATGCTATATAAATTTCATTTTTTAACAATATAAAAAGCGGTGAAATTAATCATCGCTTTTTTTATAGTTTAAATTATTCATGAGAATAAAGAGAAATAGTACCTTTGCAAAAAAAAGAAGCATGTCAAACATTTATATCGGGTATCATTTTACTATTGAACCTAAAGAATTAGGGTCTGAAATATTAATTGCAGAATTAGGAGAAAAAGCATTCGAGAGTTTTACGGAAACTGAAAGCGGTATTTCAGCTTTTGTACAAAAGGATTTGTGGGATGAAACCATTTTAGAAGATATTCATATTTTACAATCGGAGGAATTTACAATCGATTATACATTTGAAGAAATCGAACAAGTAAACTGGAATGAAGAATGGGAAAAGAATTTTGAAGCGATTGATGTCGATGGAAATTGTCATGTACGTGCGCCTTTTCACCCAAAAACGGATGCCGAATTTGATATTATAATCGAACCAAAGATGAGTTTTGGAACAGGTCACCATGAGACTACACACATGATGATTCAGCATTTATTAGAAATAGATGTTACTGGAATGAAAACGCTGGACATGGGATGTGGAACTGCCATTTTAGCAATACTTGCCGAGATGAAAGGAGCGCAACCAATTGACGCCATTGATATTGATAATTGGTGTTACTTGAATTCTATAGAAAATGCACAACGCAATAATTGTAAGCACATTACAGTTTATGAAGGTGAGGCCGCTTTATTAGAAGGTAAAAAATACGATTTGATTATTGCTAACATCAACAGGAATATTTTGTTGAACGATATGCAAAGTTATGTAGACAGTTTAAATCCTAATGGGACACTACTTTTAAGTGGTTTCTATCACGAAGATATACCATTTATAGATGCTTCTTGTACTGAAAAAGGGCTAACATATGTTAAAAAATTTGAAAGAAACAATTGGGTATCTTTAAAATATGTAAATTAGTGGTACTATTTTTTTATTAATTACGAAAGTACAAAAACCTACAAAATGAGTACTAAAGAAAAAGTAAGAGAAAGAGTTAGTGTTAAGGAAGCTATAAGTCTGGACAATGAAATAGTCGTTTACAACGATGATGTAAATACTTTTGACCATGTTATTGAAACCTTGATTCGCGTTTGTGATCACACTCCGGAACAAGCAGAACAATGTTCATTAATTGTACATTATAATGGGAAGTGTACCGTAAAAACGGGTCCTTACGAAAAATTAAAACCACAATGCACCCAATTATTAGAAGCAGGATTAAATGCAGAGATAATTTAAGACTAATAAAACTTCCCTTTAAGAAATAAATTACTGTGAATAATTCAAAAAACATTCTCTTTTATTCTATATTTGAATGAAAATAATGCTTTTTTATGGAACAATATGGTAAAATTTTAGTTTTTGTAATGCCCGTTTTTTTGATATTAATTATCATCGAAAAAATATACGGGCATTATAAAGGGGAAGATACGGCACCAAACATGGATTCTGTTTCGAGCGTAAGTTCTGGAATGATTAACTCTCTAAAAGATGTTTTGGGACTCAGCATAACGCTGGTTTCCTACGATTGGATTGTCTCCAAAATAGCTTTATTCGATCTTGAAGCAACCGTTTTAACTTATCTCATTGGATTTATCGCTATTGATTTTTATGGCTATTGGAGTCATCGTTTGTCTCATCAAATTAATTTTTTATGGAACAAACATGCGATTCATCACAGTAGTGAAGAATTCAATCTGGCATGTGCCTTGCGTCAACCCGTTTCCAGTTTTGTGAATCTTTTCACTTTTTTATTGATTCCAGCCGCTCTTTTGGGAGTTCCCTCCAAAGTGATTGCGATAACCTTACCGATTCATTTATTCCTGCAATTCTGGTATCACACCAAGCACATTAAGAAAATTGGTTTTCTGGAAAACATACTGGTTTCGCCATCGCACCATAGGGTTCATCATGCCATCAACCCTGAATACATGGACAAGAATCATTCACAAATATTTATTATTTGGGATAAGTTATTTGGTACTTTTCAAGCAGAATTAGAAACCGTCCCACCCGTTTTTGGAATCACAAGACCAGCGAGAACCTGGAATCCTATTCGGATTAATTTTCAGCATTTATGGTTATTAATTACGGATGCTTGGCGTGCCGAAAACTGGAAAGACAAGTTTACCATTTGGTTTAAACCAACGGGCTGGCGTCCAGAAAATTTTGAAGAAAAATATCCCGTAACCAAAATCACCAATGTCTATGATTTTGAAAAATATGGAGTCCAACATTCTAAAAAACTGATGTACTGGTCCTTATTTCAAGCTATTATTACATTGTTACTTATTAGTTATATGTATAATTCCATAGCAATAATAGGTTTGCCAAATGTATTTATTTACGGTGCCTTTATTTTCCTGACCGTTTACAGTTATACTGAATTAATGGATACCCGGAAAATTTCTGTATTCTGGGAAAGTATTCGTTTTGTATTCGGAATTGGGCTAATTTTCTACTTTGGCGATTGGTTTGGAATGGATCAACTCTTTCCTTTTGCGAGTTATGTTGTTGCAGGCTATCTTATCTTGTCATTGATAGTGACCATTTATTTTGTCAGCAGTAACTTTGAAAAAGAAACAATGATTATAGCTCAATCTTAAAAATAACGTATGAAAAGCAACATAATATTAAATAGTTTTATTGGGTTTAGTCTTGTTTATCTTTCATTTCTATTTTTTGGAAATGAAGATACGGCTTGGTATTTCAAACCATTTTTATTGCCGTTTCTAATTCTGGCAGTTTTTTTACATGAAAGGTTCACTACCAAAAAAATTCTTTTAACAGCTTTGACTTTGTCATGGATAGGTGATATTATTTTGATGTTTGCTGACAAAGGAAAATTATATTTTATAGCAGGATTGATTGCCTTTCTTCTTTCGCATATTTCCTATATTATATTGTTCAGCAAACAATTAAAGATTTATTTAAAGAAAAGTAAAATCATTTTCTGGGTAGGAGTTACAGCAATTGCCTTTTATTTAATAGTAATGATGTTGATTTTATTACCCAGTCTAGGTGACTTAAAAATTCCTGTTTTTGTTTATGCCCTGACAATTTCCATTATGCTATTATTTGCGCTCAAAGGCTTTTTAAACTGGCAAAAACCCGCCAGTATCTATATATTAATCGGTGCTGTTATTTTTGTTGCTTCAGATACTATTCTGGCATTTGATAAGTTTTATGCGCCACTGCAATACAGCTCATTTCTGATTATGGCAACCTACTTAATTGCACAATACTTAATTGTTGCCGGTATTTTGAAATTAAACAAAAAAAAGTAGCATTTTCATACGAGAATGGTACTTTAATATCAGATATGTTTCGATTAATGAGGTAATTTATTTTTCAATAATCCATATAAATAGGTGCCTAGTAAAGCGCCAAAAAGCACTATCAGAACAGTCCAAAAACCGGCTCCCAATAAGATAAATATAGGACCTGGACAAGAACCTACCAATGCCCAACCCAATCCGAAAAACAATCCTCCAATCCAATATCGTGCGGAGCCTTTTTCTTTATCCGGAATTTCTATGGATTCTCCTTTGATGTCTTTTATATTGTTTCTTTTTATGATTTGAATGCCAATCACTCCCGTCAAAATAGCTACAGCAATAATTCCGTACATGTGAAACGACTGAAATTGGAACATTTCGTAAATACGATACCAAGAAACGGCTTCGGATTTAGTCAATACAATTCCAAAAACAAACCCAACTAATAAATATTTTACTGTATTTTTCATGCTTTTTATTTTAATATTAAGGTCATTATGATTGCTTAGTAATTCTTATTTTAAAATTAATGGCAATAAAAAATGTGCCATTATTAATCCACCAATGAAAAACCCAATAACAGCTTTCAAAGAAGGAAGTTGTAAATTGCTTAAGCCTGAAATGGCATGTCCAGAAGTACAACCACCAGCATAACGAGAGCCAAAACCAATCAAAACGCCACCGATAATCAGTATGAAAATACTTTTTGGAGATTCTAAAATAGCGGTTCCAAAAAGAGCATCGGGCATTAATTTTCCGTTTGGAGCTTCAATACCCAGTTGTGCTAATTGCGCAATTGTTTTAGGATTAATATCCACATTTGAAGCATCACCCATAAAATGCACGGCAACAAAACCACCTAACATAGCTCCAAGAACGACTACTAAATTCCAGCGTTGTGCTTTCCAATCAAAATCAAAAAAGGCTACTCGTTTTCCTAAACCAGCCATTGAACAGAGCGAACGCAAATTAGAAGACATTCCGAAAGACTTCCCGAAATAAATCAAAGAAAGCATAATCATACCAATCAAAAACCCAGAAATGTACCAGGACCATGTTTGAAAAATAACATTCATATTGTTTTTTTTGTGTAAAGATAAGAAGCATTTTCCGAGATTTTGAAAGAAATGCTACATTCGATTAAGAAGTGTATCCCCAAATTATTACGGGAACTCGTACGAAGGTCTAAAGTTCTGTTTATATTTGTATAGTTTAAATTACGTGGTATTGTAATTGCTATTTAAATTTTACCTGATAAATTTACCCTAAACATGAAAAAATCAATCCTTTTTATTGCTTTCCTAATTGGTATGGCTTCTTGCTCAAGTACACAATCTACTTTGAAAAACACAGATGATAATGCGCCCAATCTTACCCTTTCAAAAGACAATACTTTTGTGATTATTGAATATAGTAAAGATAAAAAATATGGCTATGATAAAGATTATCCAATCAATATTTTCTTTAATAACACTAAAAACGAAACAATCAATCAAGATCGGTTTTTGAATGCTTTAGCGGGACCCAATGGCGAAAAAATTATGTTTACCAAACTAGAAAACTGTTGCCCGTTCCCAACAAAAAGAAGTGAATTAGGTGCCGGATTTTTGGATGTTTATGAATTAAAATGGAAAGGACAGAAAAAACCTATTACGCTTTACCTGAATATCTATGAAAAAGGAATATTGATGGTTCCAGTGGGACTTTCATTGAAAAAATAATAGATTTTGAATCCTATACTATCCTTATAAACCAAACTCCTAGCCCTGATGGCAGTGGAAATCCTCCCGTTTTTTCGGGAGATTGCAACGTACAGCAGGAAAAAGCTCCTAATAAAAAGTTAATCCAAGAAATTATTTGCAAATCATAAATCGTAAATCGTAAATCATAACTACCTTTGCACTTTCTAAATAATTCATATTATGAACCTACAACATATTCCACAAATCAAATATACTGACAGTGGCAATTTCTTTCTACTAGCCGGTCCTTGTGCCATTGAAGGGGAAGAAATGGCAATGCGAATTGCTGAAAAATTAGTTGGTATTACTGATAATTTACAAATCCCTTTTGTTTTTAAGGGTTCTTTCAGGAAAGCAAACCGTTCCAGAATTGACAGTTTTTCAGGAATTGGTGATGAAAAAGCATTAAAAATCCTTAGAAAAGTTTCGGAAACATTTGGAGTTCCTACTGTTACTGACATTCACACGAATGAAGATGCAGATATGGCAGCTCAATATGTTGATGTATTGCAAATTCCAGCTTTTTTAGTGCGTCAAACCGATTTAGTAGTGGCTGCTGCCAATACCGGAAAAGTGGTCAACTTGAAAAAAGGGCAATTCATGAGCCCCGAAAGTATGAAACATGCGGTTCAAAAAGTATTGGATTGTCACAATGAAAACGTGATGGTTACGGATAGAGGGACCATGTTTGGCTACCAAGACATGATTGTTGATTTTAGAGGAATTCCTACTATGCAACAATACGCCACTACTGTTCTTGATGTTACACACTCACTGCAACAACCCAACCAAACGGCTGGTGTAACTGGCGGAAGACCAGATATGATTGAAACCATTGCTAAAGCAGGTATTGCTGTAGGCGTGGATGGAATTTTTATTGAAACCCATTTTGATCCTGCCAATGCAAAAAGTGACGGTGCTAATATGTTGCATTTGGATTATTTCGAATCCTTAATGACCAAGTTAGTAGCTATCAGAAAAACAATAAATACATTTTAAATTTAGGCCCCAAATTCATTGAAACATTTTTTTTTTTATTCCGCATTCCTAATTATACTATTCACTAATACTACAATTGCACAGGAAAAAACAATAATACAAGATCGATATACCACTCATAACAAAGGGAAATTTTTTGTCTCATGGGGCGGAAACAGAGACAGTTATTCTAAATCTGATATAACTTTTCGTGGTAAAGATTACAACTTTACTTTAGAGAATGTACAAGCACATGACAAACCAAAAGGATGGCATGTAGACTATATAAATCCATCCAGAATGACCATTCCTCAAACTAATTTTAAATTAGGGTATTTTATAAATGATCATTACAGCGTTGCTATAGGTGTCGATCATATGAAATATGTGATGACGCAAGATAAAGCCGTAAATATTGATGGCTATTATCCTAATCCAGGATCGTATGACGAGTTATTGCCCAACAATCAGGTGCTTTTGACTGAAGAGTTTCTAATGTATGAACACACCGACGGTTTAAATTATGTTAACACTGAATTTTCAAGACATGATGATATTTCCTCTATTTTTAAAATTGAAAATACAGACAAAATTCAAGTTAATTTAACTGAAGGAGTTGGTTTTGGTCTATTGTATCCAAAAACTAATACAACATTATTGGGAAAGGAACGCCATGATGATTTTCATGTTTCAGGTTACGGAACTTCTTTAAAAGCGGGATTAAACATTACTTTTTTCAAGCATTTTTACATACAAGGAGAACTTAAAGGTGGTTACATCAATATGCAAAATATTAGAACTACACAAAGCACTGAAGATAGTGCCTCACAAGATTTTTTCTTTTTTCAGAGAATCATTGCCGTGGGAGGAATATTCAAAATATAAATAGTGTGTAAATAATAAAAAAAACGAGGCTGTCTGTATAATGACAGCCTCGTTTTTTTTAACTATTCCTTATATTTTAATGAAGGTGATACGTTAATTTAAATAACAAATTTGTTTATACCATTGCTTTATTATAAGTAATTATTAGCTAAATTTGAAATTATGTTATTCATCTAAAATAATAAAATTAAACAATTCATAAAATTTGTATTTGTCCAAAATCCGAATAAAAAATAACTTTTAAACTCAATGACTGTAAAAAAAAGTAATCCTGATTCAGAAGGGATCTATCACTTTGATAATTTTTTTAATATCTCAGCTGATTTTATTTGTATTGCAGGATTTGATGGGTATTTTAAGAGAATAAATCCCGCTGTTTCAAAATTATTGGAGTTTTCTGATGAGGAATTATATGCTAGACCTATCAGTAGTTTTGTATACGCACCAGACCTTAAACTTACTATCGAAACTAGAGAACAAGTATATAAGAACAAGCCCCTTTTAAATTTTGAAAACCGGTATTTAACTAAAAGCGGAGCCATTGTTTGGCTATCATGGACATCAATGCCTATCGAGTCCGAAAAATTAGTTTATGCTATTGCCAAGAACATCACTCACAAGAAAAAAATAGAAGAAGAACGAAATTTACTCCTTACAAATCTTACACAAATCAATAAGGAACTTACCGTTTTATCTCACAAAACATCCCATGATTTAAAGTCTCCTATTAATAACATGCTTTCTGTTTTTAGTCTTATTGATGTTTCTAAAATCAATGATCCAGAAACATTGGAATTGATTAACATCCTTAAATTAACCAGCGAAAATTTAAAACAAACTTTAAACGATTCGATTGACGAATTAGTTGAAAATGAGAACATAAATACTCAAATTGAAGAGATAAATTTAAATGAATCACTTGCTGAAGTCCTTGTATCCATCAATTCCTTGGTACGCGATTCAAAAGCAATTATTCATGTTGATTTTTCAGCATTTGAAAATGTTGCTTTTAACAAGGCATACATTAAAAGTATTTTTCTGAATTTATTAACTAATTCGATTAAGTACTCAAAACCCCATATTTCGCCTGTTATTAACATTAAATCACAGAAAATAAATGGAATCAACCAATTAATTTTTTCTGATAATGGACTTGGTTTTGATATGGATAAAGTGAAAGATAAGATTTTTGGTTTATATGAAAAATTTCACAGTAACATTGACAGTAACGGTATAGGATTGTATCTAGTCTACAATCACATCACTAGTTTAGGGGGTCGAATTGTGGTTGAAAGTAAAATAAATGAAGGTGCTACATTCACTATTTCTTTTAGATATTGAATGTAGTATCTTTACTTATACCCAAAGGCAATTATAAAAACATCATTAATTAAATTTGTAAAGGCTATGAAAAACTTTGATTGGACAACATTTACCAGACGAATTGCGGTAAAATCAACTCTTCCTGAAATGTATGCTGCTTGGACAAAAGCTGCGGAAATAGAAAAGTGGTTTTTAAGCAATGCTAAGTATTTCGATGCAAACAAAAACCTTGTTGATAAAAACACACCTATTGAAAAAGGTTTTACCTATGAATGGCATTGGTATTTATATGATGGAGTTGAAAAAGGAAAAATAACGAACACAAATGGCGAAGATTTTATTCAATTTTCATTTGCTGGAGACTGTTTAGTCGACATTAAATTTTCAACTCAAGACGATTATATAATAGTTGAATTAACTCAGAAAAATATTCCGACAGATGACAGCTCAAAGGAAAACATCCGGCTTGGATGTGATTCAGGTTGGTCATTTTTTCTACTAAACCTAAAATCTGTTTATGAAGGAGGATTGGATCTAAGAAATAAAAATCCTAATCTGAAAGGAATGATTAATAGTTAGGATAAAATAAAGTGTGCATGTCATCGCATAACTCCACCCAATGAACATAAAAAAAACTACAAGCTTATAACTTGTAGTTTTTTTGCCTTTATTAAAAGATTGGTAATACAAATATTGAAAAATTTATTGAGCTTTAACAGTATTTACAATACCATTCTGATCTATCAGATACAGCAATGAAGCCATTGTTGCCGCCCCTAATTCTAATTCTCTTTTATTGATGGCATCAAAAGTATCATTTGCAGCATGATGATAATCAAAATAGCGTTGTGAATCTGGTTTTAATCCTGCTTTCACAATGGTTTTAGACGTTAATGGACCAATATCTGAACCACTGTGCCCTTTAGTAAAACTATGAATTAAATAAGGTTCAAATAGGTTTTTCCAACTTTGAATTTTATTAAAATTAGCATCGTCTGCTTCAAGAGAAAATCCTCTTGGACTGAATCCACCTGAATCACTTTCTAAAGCAAAAATGTGGTTTTCTTTGTTGGCTTGAGCTAATTCTTCATATTTCAATCCTCCTCTTAGTCCATTTTCTTCATTCATAAAAAGTACCACACGCAGGGTGTTTTTTGGTTTATAGCCTAAATTTTTAAAGATATTCACCACCTCCATACTTTGCACCACGCCTGCTCCATCATCATGGGAACCATCGGCTAAATCCCAAGAATCAAGATGCCCGCCCACGACCATAATATTTTCAGGATGTTCGCTTCCTTTTATTTCGCCAATGACATTATAGGATAAAACATCGTCAAATTGCTTACAGGATTGCTTGAAATAGAATTTTAAATTCGGGTTGCTTTTTAAAGTTTTGCTCAACAATTCTGCTCCATTGGTACTAATAGCTGCCGCAGGAATGTATTGTGATTTTGGTATATCTCCATAACTTTGTGCTCCGGTATGCGGAAGATCATCCAAACGCAAATTCAAAGAACGTACTATTGTTCCCACGGCACCAAATTTTGATGCTTCTTTAGCGCCAGCATATCTTTGATCACCAGCTCCGCCATAAGCATTAAAAGATTCGATCTGCGCATCCTCCATCGGTCGGTTGAAGAAAACTATTTTTCCTTTTATTTTTGCTACTCCTAAATCTGTTAATTCTTTGATGCTTTGTACTTCAATCACTTCGGCAGTAAGTCCGTTTTTTGAAGTTGCTACAGAGCCTCCCAAAGCACAAATAGGAACGTTTATTTTAGTTTTATTATCTACTATATAAGCGGTTTCTTTTTCGCCTCTAACCCATTTTGGCACCATCACTTCCTGAAGATAGACTCTGTCTAATCCTAGTGTTTCTAATTGCGCTTTGGTATAAAGCACCGCCTTTTCTGCCCCGATTGAACCCGATAATCGAGAGCCAATTTTATTGGATAAATGGTCCAGCCAGGGATAACATTTGGCATTGGTCAAGGATGATTTGTAAATTTCCTTCAAGGTTTGTTCCTCATTGGTTTGTGCAAAAAGAATAATTCCGTTAAGGAATAGTGCAACACATAAAATTGATTTTCTCATAATTTAATACGGTGATGGTTTGAATTTTTTGGTTTCAATAGGAACGGCAATTTCGTGATTCTTAATGAATATTTAACGCCACATTCAAAAAAAATTATGCTTGTTGTTTTTCAATCTATAAAAGTAAATAAAAGCCGTTGATCATCGTGTCGCTTTTAGCAAATACGCTTTTTATAAAAAAACCCTCCGATATAAATACCGAAGGGCTGATCATAAATAAACTAACCAAAATCTACTTAATCAACGCAAAATCAACTTTATTGTCAGTGCTGGAATCCGTACCTACAAAGGCTTGAAAAGCGCCCGGTTCAGCAATAAATTGTAAATCAGAATTATAGAATTTTAATTCTTCAACAGAAATTTCGAAAGTTACCGTTCGTATTTCTCCTTTTTTAATGGCTACTTTTTGGAATCCTTTCAATTCTTTTAAAGGTCTTGTAACTGAACCAACTAAATCCCTTATATACAATTGAACTACTTCTTTACCATCAAAATTTCCAGTATTTGTAACGTCAACAGTAACCATTAATTTTTCGTTGAAATCCATTTTATCTGATGAAATTTTCAAATTTGAATATCCAAAAGTGGTATAGCTCAATCCAAAACCAAAAGGATATAAAGGCTCATTTCTTTCGTCAATATAATTAGACCTGAATTTTTCAAACTTTCCTTCTTTGTTAGCAAGTGGTCTTCCTGTATTTTTTTGATTGTAATAAATAGGCACCTGCCCTACACTTCTAGGAAAAGTAGCCGTTAATTTACCGGAAGGATTTTCATTTCCAAACAAAACGTCAGCAATAGCACTTCCTGCTTCGCTTCCTGCAAACCATGTATTTAATATTGCTGGAACAGTTTCATTTTCCTGAACTAAAACCAATGGACGACCCGTAAATAAAACCAACACAACCGGCTTTCCCGTTTTCAATAATGCTTGTAATAAGTCTTTTTGCGCTTGAGGAATCTCTAAATTAGTTCGGCTGCTGCTTTCTCCTGACATTTCTGCTGATTCACCTAAAGCGGCAACAATTATGTCCGATTGATTGGCGATTTTCAGGGCTTCTGCCAATAATTCTGCTGAAGTTCTATTATCACGGTGCAGTGTTTTTCCAAACATGGTTGCTTTTTCTTCGAAAGCTGTATCATAATCTAAATTACTCCCTTTGGCGTAAAGCACTTTTGTAGCATCACCGGCAACTTCTTTGATCCCTGCTATTAATGAAATGGATTTATCCATATTGGTAGCCACACTCCAAGTACCCGCCATATTTTCTTTGGCATCAGCCAATGGTCCAATAACGGCAACTGTTCCAGATTTTTTCAAAGGAAGCAACTGATTTTTATTCTTTAGCAAAACCAAAGACTGTGCAGCAATAGCTCTTGCTTCAGCTCTGTGGCTTTTTGTGAAAATTTCCGTTTTAGCTCTTTTTTCATCACAATATTTATATGGGTCATGGAACAATCCCAAATCATATTTGGCATTCAAAATAAGACGAGCTGCATTATCAATTTGCTCGATGCTTACCTTTTTCTCATCCAATGATTTCTTTAAAGTGCTAAGGAAGCCTTCGCCCACCATATCCATTTCGACTCCGGCATTTAGAGCCAAAGCAGATACCGTTTGCAAATCACCCATTCCGTGTGCTATCATTTCAGGAATTCCTGTAAAATCAGTAACCACAAAACCTTTAAAGCCCCATTGCTTTCTCAATACATCAGTCATTAACCATTTATTTCCGGTTGCAGGAATTCCATCAATTTCATTGAAAGATGCCATAACCGAACCAACACCAGCATCAACAGCCGCTTTGTATGGAGGAAAATAATCATTGTACATTCTTATTCGGCTCATATCAACAGTATTGTAATCGCGTCCCGCTTCCGGTGCACCATACAAGGCAAAATGTTTCACACAGGATAAAATGGTGTTATTCTTTGACAAATCATCTTGCTGGTATCCATGTACCATTGCTTTTGCAATTTGGCTTCCCAAAAATGGATCTTCACCGGAACCTTCAGAAACTCTGCCCCAACGCGGATCACGCGAAATATCAACCATTGGGGAAAAAGTCCAGTTAATCCCATCGGCACTGGCTTCCTGAGCTGCAATTTGAGCACTGCGTTCAATCAATTTCATGTCCCAAGTACAAGATAATCCAAGCGGAATAGGGAATGTTGTTTCATATCCATGAATGACGTCCATTCCAAAAAGCAACGGAATTTTCAATCGGCTTTTTTCGACGGCAATCTTTTGCACTTCTTTAATTTTCTGAACTGATTTGATGTTGAATAAACCACCGACTTTACCTTCTTCGATATTTTTAGCTACATTAGAGCTACTGGCAGCACCAGTTGTAATATCACCCGAAGTGGGCAAGTTTAATTGACCTATTTTCTCTTCCAAAGTCATTTTCGAAAGTAACTCTGCTACGAATTCCGTTTTAGGTTTAATTGTAACTGTCTTTTTAGTTGTCTTTTTTTGGCTGTAGCCAAAAAGTGAAAAGCCAATAAGGAGTATAATAAGTTTAATTTTCATTTTATCTGTTTTTTGTTTGTTTAAACATCCAATCATAAATTTCTTGGTTGTCATATACTTTTGTCCAACTATCGTGATTTGCATCATCAAAAATCGTTAGCGTAACATTAGTATTACAGGTTTTTAATTTTTTATACATCACAATCGAATACTCTACATCTACTACATCATCGAGTAAACCGTGAAAAATTCGAGTTGGAATGGCTGCGATTTTACAGTTTTCTATCATCGGAACTCTATCCACAAATCCTGCAATAGGTATTAAAGCCGCAAAGGTTTCAGGATGTGCAAAAGCTAAATTCCAAGCGCCCCATGCTCCCATACTAAGACCTGTGAGATAAATTCTACTGCTATCAATGTTGTTCTCTTTTTGAATTTTTAAAATCAAACGATACAATACTTCTTCATCCCAATATTCATTCTCCGGACATTGTGGCGCAAGAACATACGCATCTAATTCATGACTTTTCAAATACTTGAATGGTCCATGCACTTTTACTTTTTCGATATCAGTTCCTTTTTCACCAGAACCGTGTAGAAAAATAATCAGAGGCTTTTTTTCTTTAGTATTCTTTGGAATGTGTAAAGCAAAAGCTAATTCGCGTTTTTGTACGATTTCGGTTTTTATTGTACCAATTACATCCCTTTGTGCAAGAGAAGCTATGGAAAACAATAACGTTACTATTGTTAATTTGCCTTTCATCAAAGAATTCATTTTAAAATCCATATTGAGTGGACGAAAAACCTAATGTTTTTAGCCCCACTTTTACCTCTGGTGCTTGCATAAATAATTTCCAAATCAATCCGGTACGATGATTTTCAATCATGGGAACAATTGTTCCTTGGTCAATAGCTAAATATCGTGGTGTTACCCAATTATAATGCGGAGAAAAAGCATCATAAGGTCCCGCAATTCCAACTAAAGTACTCTTTTTTTCATCGTATAGATAATGTAAAAACTTCATGCTTTCGACAGGTGTAAATGGGAAAGAAGACAAAGCTGCCGTAGGCGAAATTACTCCTGTATCATTCAACGGTTGGTGGGCAGTATATCCTGTAGTCCCATCGGAATTCCTGGTATAACTTGCTGTAAGTCCCCAACATTTATCGGAATAACCTGCCCATTGTTTTGGATTGGCTATGCAATATTGGTTAATAATTTTAGAATGATTTTGTGTTACTGTCCAATAATTTGCATACGCATCCGTTAATCCTCTTGGATCCATTCCCAAATACGAATATTGTGCCCAAAATAAAGGCCCTACGTTTCCTGTTGCACCGTTATAATTGAAAACAACCGGTATACCATATTGAGAACTTCCATTTTTAATTGCACCATTACGAGCCCAAGCTTGATGATATGCTGTTGCAGGAATTGGATGTGTTGGAGAAGCTGCACCCATAATATAGGTAATCAAACATTCGTTATAACCTTCCAGTTTAAAATTCATTTCCCAACCATAGTTAGGAGACCAGTGCCAATACATGGCATTTTCTCCTTTTGTGTACCAATCCCACTCTACGCCTTTCCATAAATTATCTGCTTTCGCAGCCAATGCTTTTTCTGCCGTGTTTCCGTTTTTAAAATATTCTCTAACGGTTAACAATCCTTGGCATAAAAAAGAAGTTTCAACAATATCTCCACCATTATCTTTTGTCCCAAAAGGAATTACTTTTCCTGTTGTTCCATTTATCCAATGAGGCCATGCACCATGAAAACGTTCTGCATTTTCCAAAAAAGTCATTGCCGTTGTAAGACGAGAAACGGCTTCGACTCTTGGCACAAAACCTCGTTCCACACCTACAATAAGTGTCATTAAACCAAATCCGGAACCTCCAGTTGTAATAATACTAGCTTCAAAACTAGGATCTTCAGTAAGGTAACGTTCCCGTGCCAATTTCGAATTGGTTTCGGCATATTCCCAAAAATATTTGATAGCATCTTTTTGGACTTGATCCATCGCTTCGGTATCCGTTAAAGGAACTGTTGGCACTGTCGGACTCGTTGGTAAGGGAGTACCTCCACCTTTTCCTTCAGGAGATGAAGATGAACAAGAAATAAAAAGATTCAAAAAAATTAGTCCGTATAAGTACTTTTTCATTTTTATAAAATAAAAGTATTAATAATTGAAAAAACACCTAGTTTTTTTTCAGAAAACTAGGTGTATAAAAAGCTGTTATCTGTTGTCTTTTTCTAATTTATATAAAGCGACAACTTCATTATCAGAAAGTGCAGCATTATATATTCTGAACTCATCCATCATACCTGTATAATTCAACATCCAACCATCAGGAGCGCCCCATGGAGCACCTAAATGCTGTTGAAATCCTCCAATAATGAATTTTGAAACATTCGAATTGGCAAGATCACCATAACCAACACCTCCAGCAAGAGGGTCACTTGCATATCTCTTAGCAATTGAAGCAGGTAAATCAAGTTTTTTTCCATCAATGTACATGCTGTATGTAGAACTAGCTCCACTATAGGTCCATACAACATGTGTCCATTTTCCAAACATATTCGTTAAAACGTTAGTACCAGCATGCTCAATAAACTGACCAGACCATGCAATACTCGGCATTACATCTTTTTGAACGTGATTTTTTACTAACATCGTTGTTGCTGGACCTGTACCTTCAACCAATGAGAAAATATTCCCCCAAAAATCTGTTGTTTTTGGCAACATAAATAATGATTGTGCTCCTCCTGTGTGTGGATTTGTATTGATCCACATAGAAACGGTAATGCTTTTTACATCGACCAAAGAACTTGCTACTGCACTGTAAGCAATAAAAGAACTTGACGACCCTTTATAAGCCATTCCTTTGATTCCGTTTCCATAAGTTACATTTGTCCCTACTCCACCAGTTATTCCACTTTTTGAATCTGCAATACTGTTTTCAAAACTAAATTTAGTAACTAAATTAGCGGCAGCAATATCATCTGAACTTTCATACCCGCCAATTGCTTCATAAGCAATTGGGGCATTAACTTTATCTATACTATCCTCGTTACAGCTCACAAAAAATTGTGAAGCCAAAACAGAAGCAAATAAGAAAATATATTTATTTTTTTTCATTTTACTATTTTTTTTAATTATAAAGAGGATTTTGAATTGACAATCCGCCTGCTTGTGTAATGAAAGCTTGTGGCAATGGAAACAATTCATGTTTACCAGCAACAAATGTTTTTCCATGAATTGTAAAAGCAGCTACTGCTTGTCCAGTACGCACTAAATCAAAAAATCTATCGTGCTCGAATGCCATTTCTACTCTTCTTTCTTTCCAAATTGCAATTCTCACATCTGCTTGAGAAACAGCAGTTGTGTTGCCTAATCCGGCTCTTGTTCTGATTTGATTCAACAAAGGAATCGCCGCTGGAGTTTGATTCAATTCGTTTAGTGCTTCGGCTTTCATTAATAACACCTCAGCATATCTCAAATATTTGATATTCACATCGGTTTCCCAACCATCTGTAAAAGCAGAAGAATACGCTTTATAATTGTATCTCGGATTTTCTACAGTCAATGGTACTACTCTACCATCATATAATGTAGTTCCTGCAAAAATGATTGTTGCATTTTTTCTGACATCACCTGTTTCATAAGCATTTACTAAACTTTGAGATGGTGTATTGAAACCCCAACCCCAACCACCGGCACCTCGAGCACCTTGTGTATTAGAATATCCAGAAATTCCTTTGGCTGGCACAGAACCTGTACCTTGGATTTCAAAAATAGATTCAGCATCATTCTCTCCTGCTAATTTATACATAGAAGCATAATCTGAAACAATAGTATATCCTGTAACCAAATTACAGTTGTCTACAACTTTCTGCCAGTTTTTTTGGTATAAATTTATTTTTGCCAATAAAGCGTAAGCAGCTCCTTTTGAAGCTCGTCCTTTTTCAGCAGCAGCATATTCTGATTTGTTTGGCAATGCCGCAATAGCATCATTCAAATCACTTTCGATATAAGCATATACTTCTGCGCTTGATTTACGCGTTAATTGCATAATTCTGTCTTCTTCGGATGAAGGATTTGGTAAATGATCAATAATTGGAACACCACCATAGGTTTTTACCAAAGTGAAATACATGAAAGCTCTCAAAAACTTAGCTTCTCCCAATAATCTTGCTCGTAAAGCTGGATTCGCTTTGTCTAATAGCGGGATTATACTTAATGCTTGATTGCATCTGTTAATTCCTTCGTAATTAGCGGCAAAAATCTCACTAGTTGACGGCGTTGAAGCATTATACGTTAAGGCGTCCATTAAATCTTTATCTGAACCTGTATCTCCTGGAGACGATCCTTTGTCAGCATCATCAGAAGCAATACTTGACAACCCAATCCAAGAAAATGAAGTCATGTTCCAATCTAAAAACTTACTGTAGATTGCTGTTACAAAAGTGGCTGCTCCTGCATCATTATTGAATAATTCAATGTCTTTTGTAGAAATAGATTCTGTTTGATCTACATCTAAATAGTCATTTGAACATCCAGAGAAAAAGTATGCGGATAGCGCAAAAATTGATATATATATCTTTTTCATTGTATTAAAATTTTAAATTAGCACCAATAACAACTGATCTTAATGTTGGGTATGCATCCAACTCAATACCTTGTGTTCCATAAGGATCTCCGTTACCATTTAATTCTGGAGAGAAACCTGAGAATTTTTGAGTAATAAATGGGTTTATTGCATTCACATATATTCTGCAAGAATTTAAAAATTCTCCTTTTAAAGGAATTTTGTATCCTAAAGTAATATTGTTGATTCTAAAGAAATCACCCGATTCTAAATAATAAGTAGACGCTACCGGAACTTGATTAAAAGGACCAGGATTTGAAGCAGTTGTATTATTTACTGTCCAGAAATCTGTTGCCAGTGAATCTTCGATATTTTCTCCGCTAAAGCGTTGTGCTTTTTTACCATTGTATACTTTTGCTCCAGAAGTACCGTATCCGTCCACTGAGAAATCAAAGTTTTTATAGTTCATCCCTAAAGTAACACCATACGTAGAATTAGGTAAAATAGACCCTACATATTTTTTATCAGCATTAGCATCTAAAGCATCTTGAGTCACTTGGGTACCTGCTGCGGTATTATATAACATTTTACCATTTGTAGCATCAAAACCTGCATATTCATACATATAAAAACTACCTAATGGTTTCCCTACAGAAGTATTATCTAAGAGTTTTGTCCATTGTCCATTTCCTAAATCTCCACCTGTAATTGGCGCAAGCGTGGCATCTTTTAAACCTGTCAATTCATTTTTGTTGTTAGAAAAATTTCCTCCAACCCAGTAACTCAAATTATCCGTTAGTTTATCGTCCCAACGCAAAGCAATCTCATATCCTTTATTAGACACTTCTCCAACATGTGCCGGTGAAGAATTACTAATACCTGATGTCATGTACGGTCTTGTGTTTAAAATAACATTTGTTGTTGTTTTATCATATACATCAAATGATCCTTTCAATCTGTTATTTAATAATTCAAAATCTAAACCTGCAGAAGTTTCTTCGGTAATTTCCCATGATAAACTTGGATCTACTTGAGAATTGATTGTAGTTCCTTCATTCAATATAGAACCTCCTAAATAAGAACTAAGTCCTGAAGTATAAGCTTGATTATTAAGCGGAACATTTTGGTTTCCTAATTTACCCCAACCTCCTCTTAATTTCAATAAGTCAATTCCTTTTACATTAGCCATAAATTCCTCTTTAGTAACAACCCAACCTAAACCAAAGGCAGGAAAAGTTCCCCAACGATACTCTTTACCAAAATTTGATGAACCATCACGTCTGATTGTACCTGTAAATAAGTATCTGTCCATTAATTTGTATTGGAAACGACCAAAATAAGAGGCTATTTTGTTTTCGTTGAAAACTTCGTCTTTATAATTAACAACTGTCCCTACATAATCAACACCTGCCAATGACCAGTAATTAGAATTTGCATTTACATTTTTTCTGGCAACAGTCAATTGTTCTCTTGCACCTCTAACTGAAGTCTCGATACCCGCTGTTAGTTCGATATCATGAATCTCTGCAAAAACTTTATTGTATGTCAGATAATTAGATAGATTCCAATTGAAATATTGATTTCTACCTTTAGTCAATAAATTAATATTTTTATCAGCTGGATAAATAATACTGCTTAACTGACCTGGATTATTGTTGGATTGCCAAATTGTTTTTGTGTCTTCAAAATTGTAATTTTTCCAGGAGTAATATTCACCGTTAAATTGTGACGTGAATTTTAATGATTTCAAAATATCATAATCTAATTTTAAACCACCTTGTAATGTTATGCTTCTTTGCTCTTCATCAAAATAATCTAATTGAGCTACTGGATTTCCAACATTGTTAAAAGAAGAACCAGCTGTACCTGCAAAACCGTCAGCACCAACATAAGAAACGCCATATTGCCCATTTGAAAAACGAACCGGAACAATTGGAGATTGTTTGTAAGCGTTAGTAAAAGCGCTTAATGGTTTTGGAGTTGAATTTGCTGAACCAAAACTGAAATTTTGATTTAAAGTCAGTTTTTTAGAAATTTTAAATTCGTTATTGTTTCTAAAAGTGGTACGACTGTAATCCAGTCCGTTAAGAATTGCTTTCTCTTGATAATTTCCTAAACTGAAAAAGTATTTAATATTCTCCGTTGCACCAGAAACCGAAACGTTATTTTGAACATATGATCCAGTTCTCGTAATGGCATCAAACCAATCTGTATTAACGGGTTGATCCTGTGAAAAAGTTGTGGTTTGCAAGGCCGAATTCGAATAATGGGAGTACTTATTACTTCCTGCCATTTTTACTTTTTTCAAAGGCTCTCTAAAACCGGCAAAACTCTCTACTTCAACAGTCACTCTATCGCCTTTACCTTTTTTGGTTGTAATAATGATTACACCATTTGCAGCTCTGGTTCCATAAATAGCTAATGCAGAAGCGTCTTTTAAAATTTCGTACGAAGTAATATCATTCGTATTAATGTTATTGATATTCTCCGTAGGCATCCCATCTACAATGTATAAAGGAGTTCGTCCACCTAAAGCAGTACCCAAACCTCTAATAATTACTGAAGGAGTACTTCCCGGCAAGTCTGAAGAAATTACTTGAACACCTGCTGCTTTACCCTGTATGGCTTGCGAAGCGTTCAAAACTTTGGTCCTAGATATTTCCTCTGCTTTTAATGAAGTAATTGCCGTAGTGTTATCAATCTTTTTTCTGGTTCCGTAACCAATGATGACCACTTCTTTTAATTCCGTGTCTTTGGATTCTTGTAATTTTATGTTCATCGGTGCTGCTGTTGCAGAAACTGATAAAGCATCAAAACCTACCATACTAATTTTTAATACCTCACCTACTTTGGCATTGATATTAAAATTACCATCAAAATCGGTATCCGTTGAAGTTTTAGAATCAGCGGCAACTATCATGGCCCCCGGAATTCCAATTCCATCCTTATCTAATACTTTTCCCTTAATTACTTGTCCAGACATGTATGCCGGTAGTAAAATGAGTGCTAAAAAGCTAAAAATAATATTTCTCATATATTAATAATTTGTTAAAGTTAGTGGAGCCAAAGTAAATAATTACAACGTTATAGTAAGCAAAACGGTGATACTACACGAATACATCAAAATAGTAAAAAATGGTCATAAACCAATGTATTACTGCTGATAAGAGTGGTTATGAGATACTACACTACATCTACATGATGTAGTAATGATGTGTTGTAATTCCGTAATAAATAGACTGGAATAATATATTATCTATAAAAAATAAATACTATTTATACAGTTAATAAAAATTTAGAGAGATTTTCGTCCTGAACAAGGTTTAATTTCTTTCTCAAACGATAGCGATGCAGTTCTACGCCTCTAAAAGAAATATTCATCATGGGTGCAATTTCTTTGGACGAAAGATTCATTTTTAAGTAAATACAAAGCTTAATGTCCTTTGACGTTAGGTTGGGATATTTTTTAGTTAGGTTAATTATAAATTCATTGTGAATTTGATTTAGATTTGTTTCAAAGGTTTCCCATTCATGCTTGTTAACTGCATTTATTTTTATGGCCTTTTTAATTTCACTTTTTAATTTATTGAAGTCAGTTTCTGTATCTAGAATTCCTTGAATATTTTCAATCATTTCACTTTGCTTCGCAATAGAAAGAGATTTACCTGCAACTTCCGAAGATTTAGATTGTAATTCCAATTCAAGGATGTGTTTTTCATATTCTTGAATATTCAATTCATTCTCCGCTTTTAATTCCATCTCCAGAATTTTCTTTTGATGTTTCAATTCTTCCTCTCTCAATTCCAGTTTCTGTATGTATCGCATTTTATTCCATTTGTAATACAGATATAATATAACTCCTATTACAAATAGATATAATAAAATCATCCAAAAAGAAAAATACCAAGGTTTGGCTACAATAAATTGGAAGTTAGAAATTGTATCATAATTCAGTCCATCGTGAAGATAAATAGTAATCTCATTGGAACCGCTATTCAAATTATTCAAAACAATCAAACCTTCATTTACAGGAATAAATTCTTTGGTCCCATTTATTTTATAAAATAAATTAGGTCTTGTTGCTCCAAAAACACCTGATATTACATATATGCGAACCTCCGAATTGTATGGGATCTTTGATTTATTTTCAACCAAACCATCATTAACAAAGGCTTCAACACTTATATTCGATTCTTTCTTGTTTGCATATTTTAATTGTAACGAAATAAAACCATCATCCAGATTTAACAGATAATTGTCTTTGTTTTTGAACACTTTTAAATTGTCGTTAATGATTTTTCCCTTGTAATATTTCTCTTGAATAATAGTGCGGATAAATTTATTATCATACGCATAAATATGGTACAAAAGTCCTTCTTGCAGTATCAGAAAGTGATTTTCATCAATGGATACAATGTTTGATACATTTTTAAAATTAGTATTAAACAATTCATTTGCTTCTAAGTGATTAGTGATTGAATTGTAAGTATACCAAGATTTATTGATCAAAAAAAGGATTTCATTTCTGAACTCAAATATTTTCACGCCAAAATCATTACCTATTTTACTCTGTTGGGTGACATTTTTGATGTCAGTTGTTTCGTATGCATCATTATACAAAATTCGATACAAGCCTCTATTATTATCAGCAGCCCATATTTCATTTTTTCTGTTTTGCGCAACATATTTAATAGGTTTCAATATTCCTTTTATAACTATTTTTTGATTCAAATCATTATTGTCATTATAAATTATTACACCGCTGTATGTTGCTTGCAAATAGGAATTATTAATGCTGCTTCTGGCTAAATTCCAGCCTCCGTTTATAGTACTTAATTTATAGAACAATCCATTCTCATATACAAAAGTGCCTTCGTTATGACCTATGAGGTATTTGTTATTTATCTTACTGATATTCCAAGCCTGACCTTGAGTATTGGGAATTAACGAAAGCAACTTGTCCTCATATTTAAAAACACCATGATTCGAAGCCATCAAATAGCCTTTTGCAGTACTCGCCACTGAATAAACGGAACCTAAAATCCCTGAATTATCATAAAAAATAGAAATAGGGGAATTAACCTCAATATGAGCAATTCCGTTGTCTAAACCCAACCATAAATCATTCTCTTTGTCTTGACCAATACTCAAAATTGAATTGTTCATCAATACGTTATTTCGATTGATGTTTTTATACGAACCAGAATTCAAATCAAAAATATAAACACCTTTATTAGCTGTTCCTATGATTAATTTCTTGTTTCTAATGAATTTGGCAACATTGATATTAGCCGCTTTCAAAATGGCATTTAACGGGCTGTTCCAAGCGCTCAGATTACCATTTTCTGCCACATAAACCCCATTTTTTTTAGTAAAAAAATACGTTTTATTTTGGTATTTCTCAATAGCATGAATGACGTTATTCTCTAAAACGGACCATTCCTCTATCTTTTCAAACTTGGAATTCTTCATTTTATAGATTCCTTTTTCTACCGAAGCAACAAACAACTCATTGCCAACCGGAAAGCAATAGGAAACCAGAAAATCAAACTTGTTTTCTTTAATTACTTTCCCATCATATAGAAAAAGCCCATTAAAAGACTGAAAGTAGATTTTACTATTGAATTTAAATATTTTCCAGATTTCTTCGTTGTTATTTTCATCAAAAACCTTCTTGTTTTTGGAAATCGAAACATAATGCATCTTTCCTTGTTTTCGGAACCAATAGCCAAATTCTTTATAAGAACCTGTATAAATACGGTCACCGTCAACCATTACAGAACGAATAATAGTTTTGTTTGGCAAGCTGTATTTCTCCCATTTTACGCCATCATAGCGTAAAAAATAATAATTATTAGCAAAATACATGGCATTATCATTTCCTTGTGCAACACTCCAAATCTGATTATCCCCTTGATAATTTGATTTGCTGTAATTCTCTACAAAAGGAAGTAATTCTTGCGAATAAAGTTGGAATGAAAAAAAATATAATAGGATTATTAATATGCTTCTTGCTTTCAAAATGTGGCGTTTTATCTCCAAATATAAACAGATTTATTAAATAAAAAGCATAAAAAAAGCTTCTCTGCAGAGAAGCTTTTTTAGAAGATGACATTTTCTAATTGGTAAGTAATTCAAATACCTGATTGGCAATTTCGATTTCTTCATTAGTCGGAATAACCAATATTTTAGTTTTAGAATTGGGTGTATTAATTTCTCGAATTTCTTTCGAACGAATTTCATTTTTGGATGCATCCAATTCTATCCCGAAATAATCCATATCTGTACATACTAATTTTCGAATATAGGAAGAATTTTCTCCAATACCTGCTGTAAAAATAATAGCATCAAGTCCGTTTAAAACCGATGTATACGAACCAATATATTTTTTAATCCGATAGGCATTCATAGCTAAAGCCAACTGACAATCAGCATTTCCATTCTCCGCATTCGCTTCAATATCTCTCAAATCGCTGTAACCGGTAAGTCCCAGCATTCCACTTTGCTTTTGCAACATTGTGTTTACCGCTTCAAGCGAATATCCTAAAGAATTTACCAGATAAAAAATTACGGATTGATCCACATCGCCGCTTCGGGTTCCCATAATCAATCCGTTCATTGGGCCAAAACCCAACGTATGATCGATACTTTTTCCGTCTTTTATAGCAGTCATACTGCAACCGTTTCCTAAATGTATCGTAATAATTTTAGAGCCTTTATTCTTAAAATTTTGTTTCAAATAATGAATCGCATTTTCCGAAACATATTTGTGACTCGTTCCGTGAAAACCGTAAACGCGTATTTTATTTTCCGTCAAAAGGTAATTTGGCACCGCATATTTGTGCGCCACAACAGGAATCGTTTGATGAAAAGCAGTATCAAAAACAGCCACTTGTTTAGCTGAATTAAAAATTTCTTCGGCAACATTTATTCCTTCTAGATTGGCCGGATTGTGCAAAGGTGCTAAATCAAAAAGCTGTCTGATTTTATCTTTTACTTCACTGGTAATGATTACCGTATTCGAAAAAGCGCTTCCGCCATGCACCACACGATGCCCGACAGCTTCTATTTCATCCGTACTTTTAATCACCCCTACTTTTTCATCCATCAGTAATTTAGCAATTTTTTCCAAACCAATTTTATGGTTCGCAATAGGCAACGTCTCTTCTAATTTAGTAGTATTGGTCAAATAAGTTAGATTTGAAGTTTCCAGCCCAATTCTGTCAATCATACCCGAACAAATAACTTCATTAGCCGGCATGTCGATTAATTGGTATTTTATCGATGAACTCCCCGAGTTTATAATTACTATTTTCATTTTTTTTTAAGTTGCTAAGGCACTAATTGTCTGATTTACTGAGTCTTTTCACTAAAGGCTCAAAGAATCAAAACTCATAATTAATAATTCACAATTCATAATTGATTTATAATCCTTGTGCTTGAATCGCTGTAATCACGACCGTATTTATAATATCATCTACCGTGCAACCACGGCTTAAATCATTTACGGGTTTGTTCAACCCTTGTAACATAGGTCCAATTGCTAATGCGCCTGTTTCTCTTTGCACCGCTTTATAGGTGTTATTCCCTGTATTTAAATCCGGAAAAATTAGAACACTCGCTTGTCCTGCCACTTCTGAATTTGGCATCTTACTTTTCCCGACAGCCATATCAACTGCAGCATCGTATTGTATCGGTCCTTCAATTTTTAAATCGGGACGTTTTCTTCTCACTATTTCAGTTGCAGCTCTTACTTTATCTACTTCATCTCCTTTTCCTGATGAACCAGATGAATACGAAAGCATGGCGATTTTTGGTTCAATCCCAAAAGCCAAACTAGAATCGGCAGAGGAAATTGCAATTTCTGCCAGTTGTTCCGCAGTAGGATTTGGATTAATGGCACAATCTCCAAAAACAGAAACTCTGTCCTCTAAACACATGAAAAATATCGAGGAAACCACAGAGGAATTGGGTTTCGTTTTAATGAATTGCAAAGCCGGCAAAATGGTATGTTGCGTGGTATGTGCCGCTCCGGAAACCATTCCGTCTGCATGACCTTTATAGACCATCATTGTTCCAAAATACGAGACATCTTCCATTAAATCCTTAGCCATTCCTATAGTTACATTTTTTGCTTTTCGCAACTCATAATAGGTGTTTACATAATCATCATAATGCTCGGATTCTATCGGATTAATGATTTTTATTTTAGAAAAATCGAAAGGAAGCCCCAACTCAGCAACTTTACTTTCAATTTGTTTTTTGTTGCCAATAATCGAAATATCAACCACATCCATCGTCAATAATTGTGAGGCTGCAATAATGATTCTTTCATCATTTCCTTCTGGTAAAACAATGTGTTTCCTGTGTTGTCTGGCTCTTTTTACTAAATTATATTGGAACATTTTTGGAGTCATTCCCTCCGCTTCAAAAGTGATTAGCTTTTCAGCCAAGTTGTCTAAGTCAACATGTTTTTCGAAAGTATTGATAGAAATTTCAATCTTCTGCTTGTTGTTCGCGTAAATTTTAGATTTAATGGAACCTATTTTATTGGTAATGTAATACGTTCCTTCTTCCACCGCAATAATTGGAACAATGGTCGAAAGTCCTTCTATCAATTTCAAAATACTAATCTCAGGCAAGATGTTCCCTGTAAGTACAATTCCGGAAATGGTAGGGTAATTTACGGACTCATTGGCCTGCAATGCGCCCAAAATAATATCGGCTCTATCTCCGGGCGTAATCACCAGACTATTTTCTTTCAAATGCAACAAATAATTACACAATTGCATTGCTCCCACACTAAAATTTCCGGTTTGATTGTTCAAATGTGCCGCACCAAATAAAACTTTAGCATCTAACTCATTTACAATTTCCTGTATCGTTGGATTATTTAAATTATGAATCAAAGGAATTGAATTCACTAATATACCTTCCGGTAAGCTTTTCTTTAGACCGTTGGTTACTAATTCAATATTCTCCCGTTGGACTTTATTGGCGATTACAGCCAAAACCTCGACATCTTTGACTTTAAATGAATCGTATGCCAAGTAAAGACTATCTATCAATTCCTCTAATGTTTTACCCACTCCCGAGCCCACAATAATAGTTGGAATACCAAGATTTTTGGCAATCAGAACATTCATATCTAATTCGATAACAGTTCCTTCTCCTGTAAAACTGGTTCCTTCAACCAAAACAAAATCGAAACGCTCTTCTAATTTCTTGTATTTTTCAATAATCAAATCGAGAACCTCGCCTATTTTCCCCTTGTTCTTCTTTTTGATTAATTTACTTTTTGTAATGGCATACGCATCTTCAAATTCAATATCCATCCCAAAATGTCCAATCACGGTTTCAATATGATTATCAAATCCCCCTTCTTCAAAATCTTCAACAATAGGTCTAAAATAACCTACTTTAGCCATTTTACCAATAAGCATGCTCATCAATCCCAACGTAATAATCGACTTCCCACTATTTTGTTCGCTTGTTGCAATGTATATGGCCTTGTTCATTTTTTTATTTTTAAATTTAATTCCAGATTAATTGGATGCATTCCTTTTTAATTTCTAAAACCAACGGCGTTTTTTAAAATAAATAATCATTCCTATAACTATAAAAAACATGGCACCCATAACGGTATGATACCCATAATGGTATTTTAGTTCCGGTAAATTTTCAAAATTCATTCCGTAAACCCCCACAATAAAAGTAAGTGGGATAAATATCGCAGATACGATGGTCAGGGTTTTCATTATCTCATTCATCTTATGCGTCTGTGCCGAGAAAAAGAAATTAGACGCACTTTCCAAAGATCCCATATCGGACTCAATTTGTTCTAAAAGTTCTAAACTCTTTTGATGCAATCGCGCAAAAAAGCTAAAACTATCTGCTTCCATCGCATTAAATATGTTATCGTCTTTTATACTTTTTATATCATACAAAGAATCACGTAGCGGAATGATGGAACGTTTTAGAAAATTCAGATTATCCCTGTGTTTCTCTATTTTTTCTAAAATTATTGGATCAACACTTTCCTTGGTAAGATTGATTAATTCCTCTATTTTGTCCTCCTCGTTTTCTAAAGTGATGTAGAAATTTCCCATGATAGCATCCAGAAGAATGTACAACAAATAATCGGCTTTCTTGGTTCTGACAATTCCTGAATGCGTTCGAATCCGTTCTCGGATGTGGGTAAAAAAGTCACTTCGCTTTTCCTGAAAAGAAATTAGAATTCCATCTTTTAACAAAAAACTGATTTGTTCTACACTTATATTATCTGAATGTTCCGCAGGCAAAAGTGATTTTATGTTGAAAAATAGAAAATCATGAGACTCTTCCAGTTTTGTTCTTCGGGTGGTATTTAAAATATCTGCCAACATAAAATTATCGATTTCAAAATAATCTCCAATCGATTTTAACCACTCCACATTATTCAAACCGTGTATATTAATCCAGTTTGTTTTTTGTTCATCAATGTATTTATCTAAATCCGAAACCTTAAAATCCTCATATTCGGTAAGATTCAAATCATCATAAACAAACAACTGCATCTCCGATTCCTTACTTTTATGAATGCCCGTATATTCTAAATTATAAGGTTGCATTTTCCTTCCTTTCTTGTACTTGATTTTTCTCATGCCAACTTGTTTATGTAGTAATATTACGAAAAACTTTTACAAAAATATCGTTTCTCGGTACTTTTGACATTCCTAAAAATGAAAAAAACGGGTTTAATTTGGTATTTTAAAAACAAAGGTAACTCGAAATAATAATTCCTTTCCTGAGAAAAATCATATTATACCATCGGAAAAGTGATTCATCAACGATTCTTAAATAGTGTTAATTATTAAAAATTGCATTTCGAAATAGCATTTTCTTAAAAATATATCAATAAATTTGACAATAATCAGTAACAAAATACAAAAAACGCTACTTATTAACCAAAACCAATTATAAACTTTATCAAATACATTGACTAAATGGTGAACAAAAAACTAACCTTAATTATTACCTGTCTGCTATTTTGTTTTGCGCAAGGCACATTTGCACAAAGCAAGAAAAAGAAAAGAGCAGACAAAAATGCCTCAGCCAAAGTTGAAGCTAAAGCACCTGAATCCAAAGACGGTAAGAAAGAACCAAAACCGTACAAAAAAGTTATTGACTCAACCGCAGTAACACAAAAAGGATTAATTGACATTCATAAAATAAATGACAAATATCTTTTTGAGATTCCAGACTCCCTTTTAGGAAGTGAAATAATGACTATAACCCGATATTCTAAAACTCCTGCAGGAGGAGGAATTTTTGGAGGAGAAGAAATCAACAGGCAAGTTGTTCGTTGGGAAAAAGGGCTGAACAACAACATTCTCCTTAGGTCTGTTACCTATGTTATTATGTCTCCAGATGAAGACAAACCAATGGCTCAGGCTGTTAAGAATTCAACTTCAGATCCAATTATCGGAAACTATGATATCTTAGCATTCAAAAAAGATTCAACCGGAAAAAATAATGCTGGATATGTGATCGACTTGACGAGCACTTTCGATGCTGACGTACAAACTTTTTCGTTAGATCCAATAAAGAAACAATTGTTAAACATACAAACGTTTCAAAAGGATAAATCATTCATCTCAAAAATAAGCAGTTATCCAATAAATACTGAGATTAGAAGTGTAAAAACATTTACTACTACTCCTCCGCGTATTTCAACTACTCCAACACCACAAATTGGAGTTAATTTACCATCCGGTTTAGATGCTGGAGTAATCACGGTTGAGATGAATACCTCTATGATTTTATTGCCAAAAACGCCAATGCGCAAAAGAGAATTTGATGCACGTGTTGGGTATTTTGCAAACCAATATGATGTTTTTGAGGAAGAATCTCAAAAATCAGACACCAAAGTATTTGCAGTGAGATGGCGTTTAGAGCCAAAATCTGAAGAAGATGCTCAAAAACAAAAAAGAGGTGAATTAATTGAGCCTAAAAAACCTATTGTATATTACATTGATCCTGCAACTCCTGAAAAATGGAAAAAATTCATTAAACAAGGTATCGATGACTGGCAGGTTGCCTTTGAAAGTGCGGGATGGAAAAATGCTATTCGTGG
Source organism: Flavobacterium sp. GT3P67 (assembly GCF_004349155.1). Lineage (NCBI taxonomy): Bacteria > Pseudomonadati > Bacteroidota > Flavobacteriia > Flavobacteriales > Flavobacteriaceae > Flavobacterium > Flavobacterium sp. GT3P67. Next base: position 169,344 of record NZ_SMLF01000009.1, on the reverse strand, counting down.
GGAATATTGGCCCGAAAATGATCCAACAATGAGCTTGGAAGATGCCCGTTTTTCAGTATTACGATATTTTGCTGCTGAGATTCAAAATGCATACGGACCTAATGTTCATGATCCTAGAAGTGGTGAAATTTTGGAAAGCCACATTGGTTGGTATCACAACATCATGAGTCTTTTAAGAGACTGGTACTTAATTCAAACTGCTGCTGTAGATCCTGCTGCAAGATCAAAAAAGTTTGATGATAAATTAATGGGTGAATTAATCCGTTTTGTTTCTTCTCATGAAGTAGGACATACTTTAGGATTACGTCACAACATGGGAGCCAGTTCTGCCACTCCGGTTGAAAAACTAAGAGATAAAGAGTACCAAGAGAAAAACGGACATACCTCTTCTATCATGGATTATGCGCGTTTTAATTATGTGGCACAACCAGAAGATGGTGTTACAGCCTTATTTCCTAGAATTGGGGATTATGACAAATGGGCGATTAAATGGGGTTATTCTTATTTTGACGAAGCTAAAACTGAAACTGAAGAAAAGGCGAAGTTGAATGAAATGACTAAGGAAGCCTATAAAAATAACCGTTTATGGTTTGGTACAGAAACCAGTCCTTATGATCCTAGATATCAAACTGAGGATATTGGGGATAATGCGATGAGAGCTTCTGAATATGGAATCAAAAACTTAAAAAGAATTTTACCTAATTTATTAGAGTGGACTAAAGAAAACGGAGAAAGCTATGCTGAACTAGACAATCTTTATGGCGCACTTACAGGGCAATTCAGAAGATATATGGGACATGTTACTAAAAACGTTGGTGGAATCTATGATTCTCCAAAAACGTATGACATGACTGGAAATCAATTTGAAGTAGTTCCAAAAAATATCCAAAAAGATGCAGTTTTATTCTTGAACACTCAATTGTTTACAACACCAAAATGGTTATTGGATCAAAACATCCTTTCGAAAATAAACCCGGAAAGCGGTGTTGAAGCGATCAAAGGAATGCAAGATGCTACCTTATCAAGTTTGTTAGCTGGAGATAGAATTGTTCGCCTTATAGAAACTTCTTCTGTGAATAAAAACAACTATTCAGCTGATGAATTAATAAGTGACTTAAAAAATGGGATCTTTTCTGAATTGAAAGGAAGTGGTTCAATTGATGTGTATCGTAGAAACATCCAAAAATTGTATGTTGACAAAATGATCGAATTACTAAAACCAGGTACAGCAATGGTTAGAGCGGTTCCTGTAGGTGTTACTTACGGTTTCACAACAAGAAGAGTAAATTTAGCTCAAACTGACTTACCTTCTATTTCCAGAGGACAACTTAATAGTTTAAAAAACGAAATGAAATTAGCCTCGTCAAAAATGGCTGATCGAATGAGTAGATATCACTTACAAGATTTAATTTCTAGAATAGGAGAAGCTTTAAATCCTAAATAATAAATTAAAAAGGGAAAATGTTCAACAACATTTTCCCTTTTTTTTATGATGTATTTGATGTGATTTCAACGTAGAGACGCATATTATATAGAAATACACATTATTGTAAAAACGCACATTGTAGAGACGCACTGCAGTGCGTCTCTACATAATAATAATAATAATAATAACAAAACCCGACCCGTTTCTAAAACAGGTCGGGTTTTTATTTGATCCCACAAAAAAAAACCGTTCACCAAAGGCGAACGGTTTTTTAAATCAACAATAAAGGCAGACAGCAGTCCGTCTCTACGGGAAATTATTATTTTACTTCTTCGAATTCAACGTCTTCAACATTGTCTCCTTGAGCAGCATCCCCTTGAGGTTGTGCTTCACCTTGACCTTGTTCTCCTTGAGCATACATCGCTTCAGTTGCTTTTTTCCAAGCAGCGTTGATGTTGTCAAGAGCCGTTTGAATTGCAGGAATGTCTTGAGATTGGTGTGCCATTCTCAATTCAGTTAATGCATATTCTACAGCAACTTTGTTTTCATCAGATAATTTAGAACCTAATTCTTTCAATTGAGTTTCAGTTTGGAAGATCATTCCGTCTGCTTCGTTCAATTTTTCTGCTCTTTCTCTTAAAATTTTGTCAGAATCAGCATTAGCTTCTGCATCTTTTTTCATTCTTTCGATTTCTTCAGCTGTTAATCCAGAAGAAGCTTCGATACGAATATCGTGAGATTTTCCAGTTCCTTTGTCAGTTGCAGAAACTTTGATGATACCATTAGCATCAATATCAAAAGTTACTTCAATTTGTGGAACACCTCTTGGAGCTGGTGGAATACCATCTAAATGGAAACGACCGATAGTTTTGTTGTCAACTGCCATAGCTCTGTCTCCTTGTAAAACGTGGATTTCAACTGTTGGTTGAGAATCTGCAGCAGTAGAGAAAACTTGAGATTTTTTAGTTGGAATAGTTGTGTTAGACTCAATTAATTTAGTCAAAACACCACCCATAGTTTCGATACCTAAAGATAAAGGTGTAACGTCAAGTAACAATACATCTTTTACATCTCCAGAAAGAACTCCACCTTGAATAGCTGCTCCAATAGCAACAACCTCATCAGGGTTAACTCCTTTAGACGCTTTTTTACCAAAGAATTTTTCAACTTCTTCAGCAATTCTTGGCATACGAGTAGAACCACCTACAAGAATAACTTCGTCAATATCAGAAACAGATAAACCTGCATCTTTCAACGCTTTAGCAACTGGTGCCATAGAACGTTTTACTAAAGAGTCCGTTAATTTTTCAAATTGAGCTCTAGTTAATTTTTTAACTAAGTGTTTTGGTCCTGAAGCCGTAGCAGTTACGTATGGCAAGTTGATTTCAGTTTCAGCAGAAGAAGACAATTCAATTTTTGCTTTCTCAGCAGCTTCTTTCAAACGTTGCAATGACATTGGATCAAGACGTAAGTCAATACCTTCTTCAGTTAAGAATTCAGCAGCTAACCAGTCAATAATTTCGTGGTCAAAATCATCTCCACCTAAGTGAGTGTCTCCATTTGTAGACAATACTTCAAAAACTCCGTCTCCTAATTCAAGAACAGAAATATCAAATGTACCTCCACCTAAATCGTAAACAGCAATTTTTTGATCAACACCTTTTTTATCTAAACCGTAAGCAAGTGCAGCAGCTGTAGGTTCGTTGATAATACGCATTACTTTAAGACCTGCAATTTCACCCGCTTCTTTCGTAGCTTGACGTTGTGCATCATTAAAGTAAGCTGGAACAGTAATAACTGCTTCAGTAACAGTTTGACCTAAATAGTCTTCAGCTGTTTTTTTCATTTTTTGAAGTGTCATAGCTGACAATTCTTGAGCAGTGTATAAACGACCATCAATATCCACACGTGGTGTATTGTTGTCCCCTTTTACTACTTTGTAAGAAACTCTTTTTGCTTCAGCAGAAACCTCTGAAAAAGAGTGACCCATAAAACGTTTGATAGAAGCAATAGTCTTAGTTGGATTAGTTACCGCTTGTCTTTTAGCAGGATCTCCTACTTTAATTTCCCCACCTTCAACAAAAGCGATGATAGATGGTGTTGTTCTTTTTCCTTCTGCGTTAGGAATAACAACTGCTTCATTACCTTCCATTACAGAAACACAAGAGTTGGTCGTACCTAAATCAATTCCGATTATTTTACCCATTTTTAATATATTTAATTTTATTGTATACTTGTTTTAATGACTCGAAGTCGATAAGTCAATCTTTGTGCCAATACAAAACCGACTATTAAATTGTCAGTTTATGTTAAAATTGGCGTAAAGAAATCTGACAAGATGACATTTCAGGGGGTTTGTCATTATAACCGAAGTTGTCATTCTTAATGTAAGTCTAGCCGAAGCTTGGATTTATTTTGAATTCATTTCAGGAGCTATTTCCCGCTATTCATTACATTTTTTTTATTTTTAAAGAAAAAATAAAAAGGATTTCCATTATTATCAGGACTAAGAAATATGATCAAAAACACTTACAGCTGTTCTATTCCGTTATAAATTTCAAAAAAAACTCGTGATATACTAACTACAGTAGCGGGGGCAATAACACACTAAGCTGTACTATCCCTAACTGTTACACAACTTTTCTAAAAATCTAAATCAGAACAATATAAAAACAACCTTGTTTAAGTTAATAGCGCCATTTATTTATCGAACTTTTGTCTTAATTATCTTAAAATTATTATTCTCAAAAAGCAAAAATTATCTATATTTACTTCAAAACATTCGTATTGCCCGTTTTATTCATTAAGTTATAAAACTGACACACAGTTTCGACCTAAAAATGAGCAACTATTTTAACCCTTAAATAAATTATTATGTCAGAAAGAATAGCAGGAAATTCAGGAGGAAAAGGAGGAGCATCGGGAGGAAAAGGAGGCACATCGGGGGGGAAAGGCGGAAAAGGTGGAACAAGAGGTGGTGAAAGCGATTTGGCAGGAGGAAGAACGGGAGGAAAAACTGAAGACAGTATAAAAGAAAAAACAGGAGGATTTGTAGAAGAAACTATAAAAAAACCAATTGCCCACTGTGTTAGATCAAGAGAAAAAGAAAACGATTGGACCATTATTCATGCAATAGTTAATGGTATTGTAAAGCATGATTTTCCCGAAGAAGTAGATTTACGAACAGGTAATAATTGGTGGGAAATAGGCAATCAAGGTTATACAGGTTCTTGTACTGCATGGGCTGCTACAGATTCATTATTGAGATGGCATTTAGTAAGAGCTAAGAAAATACACGAAACAGAAAGGCTTTCAGTCCAATTTACTTGGATGGCGGCAAAAGAAACTGATAATTTTGTATCCTACCCAGAAACTTTTATTGAAAATTCAGGGACACCTCTTAAAGGTGCTTTAAATGTTTTAAAAAAGTATGGTGCTGTTCTAGAAAAACACCTTCCATTTGGTGGAAGAATAATTGACCCACAAATGGATGCTGAAACTTTTTATTCGATCGCTTCACTATTTTCTATCAATAGTTATTACAGCATTATTAAGGAATACGATGTCAATTTAGATCATCTTAGAATGTGGTTAGCAAGTATTGGTCCAATAATAGCAATGACTGATACCGACTGGAACTTTAGAAACTATGCTAATGGTGGAAAACTGGATTTTTATGATTTAACAACCGTTGTTCCAGATACAGGACACGCGATTGCTATTGTAGGTTATACTAAAAATCATTTTATCATTCGCAACAGTTGGGGAACTGATTGGGGAGATAATGGTTATGCTTATGCATCTAACGATTATGTTGCGGCAGCATTTTGCGAAGGATACGGCATCTGGGTTTAAATATTTAAAGTACTATTTCCCATTAACTTTAGAAGCAGGAAGAATTTAAAGTATAAAAACATCCCGTCTATACTCAAGTAAACCCCCGATTATTATTACAAATTCACAGCTTTAATTTCTTTATTTACCTTGTTTTAATTAAAAATACACATCCAAAAACCAATGTCCCGATTAGCCCAAATAAATAACAAATGAAGAATTTAGATTTAAAAGAAATCAAAGAAAGGGCGTTAAAAATCAGAAAACAATATCATCAACTGGAAAAAACGCACCACGGCAGTGAATGGACGGTCGACGAAGATGCTTTGGCTTTTCTTACTGATGCGGGATTAATAGGACGTTACACCATGTCGCAACAAGGGCGTTGACCAGAAGGAAATACAAACCCTGAACGACTGCATAAATTGGGCGAATGTATGTGGTAGCTCACAGTCCTTGCAGACTTAATAGACATTGACATTAATGAATCAGTAGCCGCTTTTTTGACAAAAACTGAAAATTTATTAGAAGAATAAAACAGCACATAACATCAATCACTAAAACCAACAATCATCATGAAACAACGTTCCAATCATTTTACAATAAAGACAATCCTAATTGGTCTATTCATCCACCTAATTACAATAACGGTTTCCTTTGGGCAAACCAAAGCGGATCAGATCGATAAGTTGATGAATTTATATTCGGAATACGGGCAATTTAACGGCTCTATCCTTGTCGCTGACGCAGGTAAAGTTATTTATAAAAAGGGATTTGGAATGGCAAACATGGAATGGAATATTCCGAACCAACCAGATACCAAACACAGATTGGGTTCTGTTACCAAACAATTTACCGCCATGCTAATAATTCAATTAGTTGAGCAGGGAAAATTAAAGTTGGATGCTCCTATAACAACCTATCTTCCTGATTATCATAAAACATCGGGTGATAAAATAACCATTCATCACTTACTTACGCATACATCTGGAATTCCAAATTACACTTCGTTTCCTAATTTCTTCAAAACAACAAGTCTTAATCCTTATAGCCCGGAAGCATTTGTAAAAATATTCGCTGACTTACCGCTCGAATTTACACCAGGCGAAAAATTTGCGTACAGCAATTCCGGTTATTTTTTATTGGGTTACATCATAGAAAAAGTCTCTGGTAAAACCTATGAGCAGTGTTTACAAGACAATATTCTTACGTCACTCAAAATGAAAAATACAGGATTCGACCATCATGAAACGATTCTGAAAAACAGAGCTTCCGGTTATGAGAAAAACGGTAAAAACTACAGCAATGCCAGTTATCTTGATTTGTCTATTCCCTACGCTGCCGGTTCTTTGTATTCTACCGTAGACGATTTGTATCTATGGGACCAAGCACTTTACACAGACCAGTTACTTTCGACAAAATACAACCATTTATTATTTAATTCTTACATTCCTGCAGGACCGGGACATTATGGCTACGGATGGTTTATCAATAAGGCTTCCAATGGAGAAACGAATGACAGTTTAACGGTTATTGAACATGGTGGAGGAATAAATGGATTTAACACCTTGCTTTCCCGCATTCCGGCTGACAAAAATCTAGTGGTATTGTTAAATAATACGGGCGGTACAAAATTAAACGAGATGAATATAGCAATTCGAAATATCCTTTACAATAAACCATACAATTTGCCTAAAAAATCACTAGCCAATGCTTTAGTAGAGGTTATTCTGGAAAAGGGAATCGCATCTGGACTAGCGTATTTTAAGGAGAATAAAAATTCAAATATCTATGCTATCAACGAAAATGAAATGAATAGCGCAGGATACCAATTATTACAAACCGGAAAAGAAAAAGAAGCAATAGAGGTTTTCAAGCTAAATATTGAAGCGTTTCCTCAATCAGGGAATGCATATGACAGTTTGGGAGAAGCCTATTTGAAAAATGGAGATAAAAAGCTTGCTATTTTGAATTATAAAAAATCAGTAGAACTTGATCCAAATAATGAAAGTGGAAAAAAAGTATTGGAAGAGATTTCAAAATCGTAAATTCGTCTTTCTTTCGTATTAAATTAAACCGAAAGGACAGCGACATTAACTAAAACAAAACAACAATGACTTCATTTATAAAAGAATTATCTTTCCGTTGGTCTGATCTTGACCCTAATTTTCATGTACGACACAGCGCTTATTATGACTTTGGAGCACAGCACCGTATCGAAATTTTGGAAAGTCTTGGTTTGACGATGAAGGTGATGCAAGCACAGCATTTTGGACCTATTCTTTTTAGGGAAGAATGTGTTTTTAGAAGAGAAATAAAGCTTTCTGACAAAATTTTTATACATACCAAAACCTCAAAAATGAAACCCGATGCTTCCCGCTGGTCTATTGTGCATGAGTTTTTGAATGAAGACAACAAACTTTGTGCAACCATAACTGTTGATGGTGCTTGGATGGATACCAAACTTCGCAAACTAGCTTCTCCTACTCCGAAAATCGCCAGTGAAGCCTTGAATATTTTTCCTAAAAGTGAAAATTTTGAAGGACTTTAAAATGAAAACATTGGGACTTATTGGTGGGATTAGCTGGGTTTCCACAGCTGACTATTACAAATTTATTAATGAAGGAATTAACGAAAGACTAGGTGGCGTAAACTTTGCAAAATGCATTATTCACTCTTTTAATTATGCTGATATTGTAAAGAACAATAATGATTGGGAAACAACATTTAATATGCTTTCTGGAGCGTGTGAAAACTTAAAACAAAGCGGTGCGGAAGCTATTGTTTTATGTGCCAACACCATGCACCTTTTAGCAGACAGGATTGAGCAAAAAGTAAATATTCCGGTAATTCACATTGCAACTGAAACGGCAAAAGAAATAAAAAAGAGCAATCTATCCAAAGTGGGACTTTTAGGCACAAAATTCACAATGGAATTGGATTTCTTTACCTCTAAACTCAGTAATCAAAATATTGAAACCATTATCCCAGAACTAGAAGACAGGGATTTTATTCACGAAACAATATACCATGAACTTGGAAAAGGAATCATTGATATCAATACAAAAAAACGCTACATCAATATCATAGAAAAACTAATAGAAAATGGCGCTGAAGGGATTATTCTGGGGTGTACTGAAATTCCCCTTTTGATTCAACAAGAAGACATTGCTGTCCCTATATTCGATACGGCATTAATTCATTCGGCAGCAGCAGTTGAGTTTGCATTAAGCTAAAAAAATCCTATATATCCTCCCGATCACACTGAATTATGAAGCCCTGCAATCCTTCTTAATCCTTGTATCTCTTTTCCATTCAGAAGAGAATTACTGTCTGTTTTTTTTATTAGAATCATACAATTCGTACTTACAATTAGTTAATTAACAGTCATTTAGTTAGTAATTTGACTAACTTTACAATGTATAAATATTAAAGCCGGGGTATATGAATTTTAAAATTACAACAAAAATAAAATTGTCAATTTATAATTAGACATAATTTATACCTCTCGAAAAATAATATTTAAAAAACAACTGTCATGGGAACTACAGATAGAAAACAAGAAGCTAAAGGATTTGCAGAAGCAAAATCAGAAGCAGCATATAATTTAAGAGACTTATTTGAAGTTGGGTTGAAAGATATTTACTCAGCAGAAAAAGCATTGATGAATACCTTACCGAATATGGTGGAAAATGCTTCATCACCCGAATTGGCCAACACCTTAAAAAATCATTTGACTGAAACGAAAGCGCATGTTTCCCGCTTGGAGGAAATATTCGAATCTAAGGGTATTAAAGTCGTTGCGGTAAAAAGCCAAGCTATAGAAGGATTAATAAACGAAAGTAAAGACATAATAGCAAAAACCGAAATAGGTGCTGTGCGTGATGCTGGAATTATTGCCACTGGACAAAAGTTAAAACAATATGAAATTGCTACTTATGATGCTTTACAGTCCTTTGCAGAAAATCTCGGCGAAAACAAAGCCGCAAGTTTGCTCGCTATGACATTAAATGAACAAAAAAAAGCGAATGCTTCTTTAAAAGAAATAGCTCAATCTAACATTAATTTTAATGCTTCAGGAGCTGATGCAATTGAAAATATTCAATAATAATTTTTATTGAAGACCAGCAATTATTTACTGTTTTTCTGTTTGATATAAAGCCTGCCAAGCGCAGGCTTTTTTTGGTTATGCTTACTTGGCAAAACAAAAATCTATTATTTAGATGTTCATAATCAAGAAGAATATGGAAGAGGCCATATCAAAGAATCAATCATCCTATTTGTTGATGCTTTAGAATCAATCATCCAAATCCTTAACGCTAGTGTCTATTTTTAAATCCAGTTGTTTGAGGCCTTTTCCGTGATCCCCAAAATATTGGGAAGGGAACGGTTTATCTCCATAAATAGTAGACCATACATATTTACTGAACATCAAGGCGTCCTTATCTATCCGATCTGGTTTTGAGAAGTCTAATTTTTCCGTTTTGGGAGCCAATCGTGCTTGTGTTTTAGATTTCATGTCTTTCTTGGCAGGATTCATCTCATTTAATGCAATGTTGGATTCCAAATAGGTGTAATTTGTAAAATTGGGAATATCTTGAAAACATTCGGTCATTAGCGGAGACATGGCCACCGTTTGGTTCATAGGTTGCACCCCAAAAATCTGGCAAATGGTATGCAGTACCGAAGACTGGTTATAAAAAGTGCTCACTAAGGCATCACGTTTTACATAGGGTCCAGCCACTAAGCAATAGGAACGATGACCATCAACATGGTCGGTACCGGTTTGCGGGTCATCTTCATTGATAAACACCACCATGTCTTTCCAAAACGAACTCTTTGAAAGCGCATCAACCACGCGTCCCGTGGCTAAATCATTATCGGCCACATAGGCTCTAGGAGTTGGATTGGCTGTACTGTACCCATTAGTATGATCGTTAGGCATATAGATTACAATAAATTCCGGTAAATTTCCTTGCTTTTCATATTCCGATAAGGCGGTGATAAAAGCGTCTGCCCTTATTTGATCCGGTATATTCATCTGCCAGCCTGGGAAACGCAAATCGCTGTATTTGCGAAGCATATCAGAGTTGTAAACACATTGAAATTCTGCAGTATTGGTTTTATTGGCCCATGAACTATAAAAATCAGTCCAAGTTTTTCCTTTAACCAAAACCGGATAATCGAGTTCCCCAAAATTCCTAAAAGAAATTCCTTTGCGCAAAAGGTGATCCCAAATAAACCCACTTGCTGCATAACAAAGGGGATCCGTGCCAAAATCATAGGCACAGTGCACACTTGCATAATCCTTTTCGCGATAAGGAGTCGTTATGCCTTGTACCGCCCATTGATGACCATCATTGGACTGGATACCATTGCAATAATAATTATCCAATAATACAAATTGACTGGCCAGTGCATGCATGTTTGGAGTCACCATTTTTGGAAATTCAACTAAGTTGGGATCGCAATTTCCTTTTCCAAAATCTCCGAATACCTGATCAAATTTTTTATTCTCCTTGATAATATAAACTACGTGTTTAATCACCGAAGGTTCCCCCACGCGGGCAGGAACCGGTTTTGGCTCAACTCCCGATTCGGCCACGGCTTGTGCTCTGATGATATCGATTAGATGAAAGCCTTTTTCGGCTTCCTGGGTATATTTTTCGAGTTCGGCTTTGTTGGATGGTAATGCTACTTTTTGCAAACCTCCCTTTAGCGGGACAACATTACCGATAAATAAATCGTCATTTTTTATACAAAGGGCTCCCGGAAAACCACCCGCAGCGATAAACCCATAAGGTCCTTCTTTCGGTTTTTTAGGATTGATTAAAGCAATAGCGTTGTTTCCTGCATTGGCGGCAAACAATATTTTTCCGTTCGAACTAAATTCCAATGCGGTGGTTAAACTCCCATAAGGCAAGTTGGGATTGGGTTTGGTATCAATAGTCTCAATAACTTTTCGTTTTTCTATATCAATCACACTAATTCCGTCTCCGCTGGCATCGGTAACATACAAGAGTTTGCCATCGGGAGATAAAACCATCGATTCGGGATGAACTCGGGTACTGATTTCGGCAATAACTTTTTTGGTTTTTATATCAATTACCGAAACGGAACCCCTAAAAGCAATCGAATAGCTATCTACTGCCACATCCGAGCCGGCAGATTTTTCGGTTTTATCGTATTTTCCGGGAATAGGCCCACCAAAATTGCTGATAAAAGCAGTCGATTCATCATGGCTTATGGCAACAGCATACGGGCAAACCCCTACGGGAATGTTGCGAAGTACTTTTTCGGTTTTTAAATCCACTACCGCCACCTGATTGGCAATAGCCAGAGCCACCAAGGCCAAGTTGGATTTGTTACAGAGACCAATTCCCAGTGGATTAGTGAACTTTTTATCAATCGACAAATCAATTGTTTTTGTTTGTTCGAAAGTTCCGTTTTTACTCAGGGTTCCTATATACATGTTTTTTTGCTGTCCCGTATAATAAATCGTGGCGTCATCTTTATCTAAAGCAAGTCCATACATGGAACCTCCGTCATTTTTATCGGGAAAAGGATTCTGGCTTATTACTTTGAAATTATCAGCGTCAACAACTGACAGATGTGCATCTGATTTCACCACCAGAAACTTCTTGTCTTGTGCCAAAACCAAATTCAATATGCGTTCCTTTTTCCCCAATTCAATTGAAATGCCCTCTGGTTTTACCAGGTAACCAAACGAAGAAAGCGTGTTGCCCACCAGCATTTTTTTCCATGTTGAATCGATTTGGGTTGGCTCTAAGATAGCACTCCCCTTTTGCAGTGAAGCATCCTTAACGGGAGCTTTATTGTCTTTATGACGGTTAGCCGAATTAAACCATTGATTGTTTTTATCTTCTTGGGAAAAAGCTTCTGTCTTTACACCAATAGATAGCAAAAAAATAACAAGGATACTAAAAACACTAATTGACCTCATTGTCTGTTTATTAATTATTCATTACGAAAGTAACTATTTCTGATTTATAGTAATAACCTTAATGATTTTTTTATCTAATATAAAGTAAAGGCAACTCTTCCAAATTTGATGTTCGGGTATTTTATTCTTATCTTTAGTCCTATTTTTAACTATGGAAACTCTCAATACTATATTAAAACTTTCCGCTGGTGTAGGGCTGTTTCTTTTCGCCATGCATCTTGTGGAGGAATCCTTAAAAAATCTTTCAGGGAGAAATTTCAAACTGTTTCTTCAGCGTATCACAAAAAACAACATTGGTGCAGTAGCCGGCGGAACAATAGTAACCGGTATTCTTCAGAGTAGTTCTATGGTTTCTTTGATGGTTTTGGCATTTGTTGGCGCAGGAGTTTTCACCATGAAAAATGCTATGGCCATTATTTTGGGAGCAAATCTGGGTACAACACTTGCCAGTTGGCTCGTGGCAACACTTGGTTTTAAAACCAATATAGAAGTAATTGCATATCCGGCGGTTTGTTTGGGAGGTTTTTTGCTAATCCTCCTTGGAAACCGGAAAACCATAAAATATGTTTCCTATTTTCTTCTGGGATTTGGTTTAATGTTTATCGGTCTTTCTTTCATGAAAACGGCTATGGAAGCGCAGGTTCAACATTTTGATTTTTCGCAATATGCTTCTAAACCACTACTAATTTTTCTGATTATTGGTTTTTTGATTACGCTGGTTGTTCAATCAAGTTCCGTAACTATGGCACTTACATTGAGTGCTCTCAACGCTGGAGCAATTGGATTTCCTATGGCGGCGGCAATCGTTCTGGGTGGTGAAACAGGTACCATCATTAAAATAGTATTGAGTGCTATTGGCGGAAATGCTTCCAAAAAAAGAGTGGCACTAGGCAATTTATTGTTTAATATTTTTATTACTGCCATTGCTTTTGTATTGCTTAGACCCATTCTTTTGCTGATAACTGATATCCTAAAAATTAAAGATCCACTCATTGGGTTGGTTACTTTTTCGAGTTTAATAAATCTGTTGGCCATTGTATTATTTCTTCCAGTTTTGGATTTATTTACAACATTTTTGGAACGTTTTTTCAAAAACACAGATGGTTCTACCGCTGCATTTATAGGTCACGCGTCAATCGCAGAACCCGAAACAGCGTTGGATTTATTCCGAAGAGAGACTCGATATTTCATTCATAACTCGATGCTTTTCAATTTGGAATTATTCAAAATCCAAACTCTCAAACTTGACCAACAAATTAATTATAAGGAAATCAATGATAAAAGAAATTTTGATTCAAAAACCACTGAAGAAAAATATGAATTCCTAAAACAGTTGCAAGGTGAATTACAAGCTTTTCATTTGAAATTAAGAGTAAAATTGAATAGTGAACAAAATTCCGAACTGAACCAATTGATTTCTGCCGTGCGAAGTTCCATGCATGCTGTAAAAAGTATAAAAGATATTGGAAGCAACATTACTAACCTCAGCAGTTCGTCAAAAGAAATTAAATATCAATTTTTTCTTCATCACAAAAAAGAAACTGAAGAACTTTACATGAAATTAAATGCATTTCTGAACACCGAAAAAAAGTCAAGTTTTGAAGAACTGACAACTCAATTTGATACCATTCAAAAAAATTACACAACAGCGCTCAATACATTTTACACTGAGGCGCAACTTGCACCCATAGAAGACATTGACATTACAACCGTAATAAACTTCAACAGAGAACTTTTTACTTCAAATAAAGCAATATTAATGGCGGTAAAAGATATTCTATTAGATGAAAAACAAGCTCAAAATTTTAATGAAATTCCCATATATAAAACATAAAATACAATTTATTTGCTTATAATTCGTTCCAGTAATTTTGCAACATTATTTTTGAATTTTGTAAAGTATTTCGTTTTCCATTTTTAATCTTTGTAAGTAATCCCATTTGTATACAAGATTGCAATTCTGATTTAAATTGGTTAAATTTAACCAAAAAATACACCTCATTTGAAAACATATGTAAAGAAAAGTTTAAAAATTTTCCTTTGGATAATAGGAACCATAATCCTGTTGTTCTTAATTCTGTTTGTGACGATTCAAATTCCCTCCGTTCAGAATTATGCCAAAGGAAAAGCGGTTGCTTATCTGGAAGGAAAAATTAAAACCAAAGTGAGGGTCGATAGTCTGGCGATTGAATTTCCCAAAAAAGTAATTCTCGTAGGCGTTTATTTTGAAGATCAAAAAAAAGACACTCTTTTTGCGGGAGAAAAGTTAGCTGCCGATATCAGTCTGTTTCAATTGGTAAACAATAAAATCGAAATCAACTCCTTAGAATTAGTAGGAATTTCGGCCTATTTAAATAGAGATTCCAAAGCTGTTTTTAATTTTGATTATATCATAAAAGCGTTTGCTTCGCCAGAGAAACAAAAGAGTGATTCACCACCCATGCAGTTTTCTGTAGCAGAAATTAAGCTCGACCGTATTAAGTTTAACTATACCGATGCCGTCACAAAAAATGATATTTATGCCAATCTAAAGCATTTTGAGACGAAAATTAAAACCTTCGATTTAGATGAAATGAACTTTGAAATTCCAAAAGCTAAAATCAATGGATTAAAATTCCAATTAAAGCAAGGTTTGGTTCAAATATCCAATGCGACCAAAGTAGCAGCGATAAAAAACGAACCGGAATCCATCTTAAAATTAAAATTGGGTGAAATTGATTTCGCAAAAATTGATTTCGATTATGAAAGCGAGGAAACCAAGCTATCCACTAATTTTTATTTGAAAAAACTAAACGCTAAAATTGATAAAATTGACCTTAACAATCAATTCGCAATTATTGAAAGTCTTGATTTAACTGGTGTGGAAGGTACTTTGACTTTTGATAAATTAGATAAAATCAGACCTAAAAAAGAAACTGTAAATGACGAATCGAACAACTGGGAAGTCAAAATAAAGAAAACGGAATTCAAACGAGTAAATTTCCGTTACGACAATAATACTATTGTAACAGTTCAAAAAGGAATCGATTACAACCATTTAAATCTTACCAATTTAAACTTACAAGTGGATTTACTGAATTACAATCCCGAAAATATTTCCGGCGTTGCCAATTCATTAACCGTTAAAGACAAAAGCGGTTTAAACATTCAATCCTTTAATGCGGAATTTTTCTATGGCAAAAAGAATGCTTTTCTTAAAAAATTATATTTAAAAACACCTCAAACGGAACTGAAAGATGAAATTAAAATTGGATATCCTTCCATTGAATCTTTAGCCAGAAATCCGGGAGAATTAGGACTTATTGCCAATTTGAAAAAAAGCAAATTGGGGATTAAAGATATTTTGCTTTTTGCTCCAACGCTAGTAAACGTAAATCCGTTTATGAGCAATCCCAATGCGATATTGCTAGTCAATGGAACTGTAAAAGGAAAATTAAAAAACATTGAATTTCCATCTATTGAGATCAGAGGTATTGGAACTACAAAAGTAGCGGCAAGCGGCAGAATCATCGGTTTACCGGATGTCAACAAAGCCTATTTTGATTTAAATATTAAAGATTTACAATCCGGTTCGAAAGATTTTGTTGGCTTTTTGCCTAAAGGAACCATTCCAAATTCGATTCAGTTGCCGTCAAAGTTTAGCGCCAAAGGAATTTTTAAAGGAACTATTGCTAATTTCAATACTAATATGAATATAGCAAGTAGCTTTGGAAATGCAAAAATCAAAGCTACATTCGACCAAAGCAGAAAAAACTACGAGAAATATGATGCCCAAACGGAACTTAATAATTTTGATTTAGGGAAATTTATCAAAAACGACTCCATTGGAAAAGTAACTTTAAAAGCCAATATAAAAGGGACTGGATTTGATCCAAAAACAGCAACTGCATCTTTAAACGGAAATATTCTAAAAGCATATTATAATAAATACACGTACCAAAATGTAGCCGTAAAAGGGACTATTCGCAACGGAAATTTCAATGCAACTGCTTTCGCAAAAGATCCTAATCTAACTTTTGATTTGGTGAGCAGCGGAAGTTTTAAAGACAAATATCCTACCGGAAAATTAAAATTGAATGTGGATATCGCTGATTTAGAAAAACTAAATCTGCACGCTGGCCCATTAAAAATAAGAGGCGTTGTAGATGCAGATATTCAGTCGGTAAATCTTGATTACCTCAACGGAACGGTATATGCACGCAACATTACCATAGTAAATGCAAAAGAAGAATTTGTAATTGATTCTATTAGCGCAGTGGCAACTTCCACCGCTGAAAAGAATACATTAGTAATAAAATCTCCGTTTTTGGATGTGGACGCCAATGGAAAATACAAGTTGTCAAAAATAACGACTGCATTATCAAATTCTATTGCAAAGTATTATGACAGTAAACCAAATTCAAGAAAAACAGCAGTTGAGAAACAAGAATTTGTTTTTAAAATTGGCGTAAAAGACAGTCCAATTCTATTAAAACTTATTCCTGAGTTGAAAAGTCTTGAACCTATTAATATACAAGGACGATACAACTCTGTTAACGATTCTATTGTTATGAATGGCACAATTCCAAAATTAATTTATGGAGAAAACACCATTACAAACGCTGTCCTTAAAGTGGATACCAAAGACAATTCACTTGTTTACAGTTTTATTGTTGATGACATTCAAAACAAACAAATTCAATTGCCTCACACCAATATTTCGGGGAAAGTGCAAAATAATATTGTGGATTATACCTTGCAATTAAAAGATTTAAAAGACAAAGAAAGATACTTAATTACAGGAACATTAAAAGCTACAAACGGAAACAACGAAATAAATCTTGATCCAAATAATTTGTTACTGAACTATGAATCTTGGAAAATAGCACAAGACAATTTGATTCGCTTTGGTAAAAAAGGGATTTATGCTGATAATTTCGAATTGAGTAAAGACGGAAGTAAAATCCTTATACAATCACAATCTCAGGAAGCAAATGCACCAATCGCAATTGATTTCAAAGATTTTGATATAAAAACCATTACCAGTATCGTTGAGAAAGATGATTTACAAATGAGTGGTAAAATCAATGGAAATGCATTGGTAAAAAATATAAGTACCTCACCTCTTTTTACTTCGGATTTGAATATTGAGAATTTTACTTTCAAAAAAGATACGATCGGAAACATCAGTATCAAAGTAAACAATGCGATTGCCAACCAATATGATGCCGTAATCGCAATTACTGGTCAGGGAAATCAAGTCAATTTAGAAGGAAATTACAAGGCTACTGACAGCAGTTTTGATATGAATCTCGATATTGATAAATTGAACTTAAAAAGTATTCAGGGCTTTACATTGGATAACATTACAGAAAGCACTGGATTTTTGACAGGGGATTTTAAAATAACCGGAAATACCACTCAGCCCAAAGTAATTGGAGAATTACAGTTCAATGAAATTGGTTTCAAAGTGAAGCAGCTCAATGCTAAATTCAAGTCACTAAACGATAAAATTGTATTTACACCCAATGCTATTCTTTTCGATAATTTTATTATTAAGGATGAAAAAGACAATGATTTAGCCATCAACGGAAAGATTGACAGTGCCAATTTCAGCAATTTTGGGTTTGATTTAGCCATCGATGCTGATAATTTCAAGGCCGTCAATTCTAAAGCAAAAGACAATGATTTGTATTATGGCGAATTATACTTGGACAATCACTTAAAAGTAACAGGTAATTTTGATAATCCTATTGTAGAAGGAAACATCAAAATTAATAAAGACACTAAATTCACTATTGTTTTACCACAATCAGATCCGTCAATTGCGGATAGAGAAGGCATCGTAGAATTCATTGACCAAGACAATCCGAAATTAGTCGAGACCATTGTCATGGATGAATTGAATAGTGAAATGGAAATAAAAGGAATCAATGCTTCAGTAAATATTGAGATTGATAAAGATGCCGAAATATCGATTGTGATTGACAAAGCCAACGGAGATTTTCTAAAATTAAAAGGGGAAGCGCAATTGAACGGCGGTATTGATCCGTCAGGAAAAACAACGCTGACTGGTAGATATGAATTATCCGAAGGGAGTTATGAAATGAATTTTAATGCCATCAAAAGAAAATTCGACATCAAAAAAGGAAGTTATATCCTGTGGACTGGTGAGCCTACAACTGCTGATATCAATATCACCGCGGTTTATAAAACTGAAGCTGCTCCAATTGATTTGATAAATGATCAATTAGGAGATGTCACTGCCGAAGTGAGAAATACTTACAAACAAAAAATTCCTTTTGAAACCGAATTGAAAATGAATGGTGAATTAATGAAACCAAACATTTCTTTTGATATCATTTTACCTGAGGGAAATAATAGTGTTTCAACAGAAATTATCAATGCTACACAAGCTAAATTGACGCAACTGCGTCAGCAACCGGATGAATTAAACAAACAGGTTTTTGCCTTACTGCTACTGAATCGTTTTATTGGAGAAAACCCATTTGCCAGTGAAACCGGAGGAACAAGCGTTTCGTCACTAGCAAGAGAAAGTGCCAGTAAAATTTTGTCGCAACAACTTAATAATTTGGCTGGTGATTTAATTGAAGGTGTAGAACTCAATTTCGATTTGAATACTTCTGATGATTATACAACCGGTCAACGAGAAAACAAAACCGATTTGAGCGTAGGAATTTCAAAGAAATTACTAAATGACCGATTGAAAGTAACTGTGGGAAGCAGTTTTGGAATTGAAGGACCGCAGCAAGTCAATCAAAACGCCAATAATATTGCCGGTGATGTTTCGATAGATTATCAACTATCAAAAGATGGAAGGTATAAAATAAGGGCATATCGCATAAATAAATATCAAGTAGCACTTCAAGGGGAAGTTGTGGAGACCGGAATTGCTTTTATTATCACTATGGATTACAATAAATTCAGTGAATTATTTCGCAAAAGTGAAGCAAAAAAAGCAAAACGAAAAAATAAATAAAAGTTTTTGCACCATTAAGAAGTTAAGAAAATAGACCAATCGATTTTCCTTAATGAAACTTAATTCCTTAATGGTTTAATTTTTTTTTAATAAATACTAAAATTGATGAACAAGAGCCATTTACTATATTTTCTTTTTTTAGGATTGTTCGTTTCCTCCTGCAGCAATACCAGATTTCTGCCTGAAGGTGAACTGCTGTATATTGGTGCTAAAGTAACCGTGGAAGGAAAAGAAACCTCTAAAAAAGAAAAAAAAGCATTAAAAACGGCATTAAAAGATGTACTTAGACCAAAGCCTAATTCCTCGATTTTGGGATTAAGACCTAAACTATATATCTACAATTTGGCTGGGACGCCAAAGAAAGAAAAAGGATGGCGCAACTGGTTGAGAACTAAAGTAGGCGAAGCACCCGTTTTATACAGCCAAGTGGACTTAGAATACAACAAAAGTGTTTTGCAAAACTTTGCCGAAAACAGTGGCTATTTCAATACAAAAACTGCAGCAGATTCAACCCGACATGGTAAAAAAGCAACCGCAGAATATATCGTAAAACCCGGAAAACAATATAAAATTAAAGAAGTAAAATTCCCCACGGATTCATCTATAATTTCGACTGCGGTTCGCAATACCAGACGAAGAAGTCTGCTAAAAAAAGAAGAAGGTTACAATCTTGATGCCATCAAAGAAGAAAGAATTCGCATTGACGCCAGATTAAAAGAAAAAGGATTCTTTTATTTCAATCCCGATTATCTTAAAGTACAAGTGGATACAACTGTTGCAGATCATCAGGTAGATCTTATTGTAAAAGTAAAAGATGAAGCTCCAAAACTGGCAGAGACACCATACAAAATCAATAAAATTATCGTTTATCCAAACTATTCGATCGGTTCTGACAGTGTAAAAACCAATATGGATTCCATCAAAAAATACAATGATTTAACCATTATTGATCCGGAGAATTTATTCAAACCCCGTATTTTTGACAGAGCATTGTATTTCAAAAAAAACGATTTGTACAACCGTACCGATCATAATTTATCCTTGAATAGATTAGTAAATCTTGGAACTTTCAAATTTGTAAAAAATCAATTCAGGGTTTCTGATACGACTGGAAATTATCTGGATGCGTATTATTATCTGACACCTTTACCCAAAAAATCAATACGACTGGAAGTATTAGCCAAAACGAATTCCGCTAATTATACAGGAACCGAACTCAATTTAAACTGGAGCAATCGAAATACTTTTAGAGGCGCTGAATTGCTTACTATCTCTGCTTTTGGCGGTGTTGAAGTACAAGTTTCCGGACAAAATAATGGGTTTAATGTTTATAGAGTCGGAACCGAAGCCAATTTAGTTTGGCCTAGATTTGTTGCTCCTTTTGAACTAAATCCTTCCAGTGGTTTTGTACCAAAAACAAAAGCTACATTAGGATATGAATTCCAAAACAGAACCAATTTATATTCCCTGCAAACTTTCAAAGGTTCATTTGGTTATTTATGGAAAGAAAATGAACGAAAAGAACATTTATTGAATGTTACTGAGATTACGTATGCCAGTCCGCAAAATGTTACTGCTTTGTACCAAGAACAAATTCTTGCAAATGAATCCTTGGGAAAAGTAATTGAAAAGCAATTGATTTTTGGACCAACCTATTCCTATACCTACACGAACACACTACAAAAAAGAAAGAAAAATACTTTTTATTACAAAGGATCTATCGACTTAGCTGGAAACGTGGCAGGATTAGTTTCAGGTGCGAATGTTCAAAAAGGGGATACCATTAAATTATTTGATGTTCCGTTTAGCCAATTTATCAAAATAGAAAATGATTTCAGACATTATTATAAGTTCAGTCCCGATGCACAATTGGCCAGCCGAATTATTGTAGGGGCTGGATTTGCTTACGGAAATTCAGCTGAAATGCCATTTATAAAGCAGTTTTTCATTGGTGGAACCAATAGTTTACGAGCCTTTAGAGCACGTTCTATAGGTCCGGGAAGTTTTGATGGTGCATCAACGAATACCACTGCTTTTTTACCCGATCAATCCGGTGATATAAAATTGGAATTTAATACCGAATACCGAGCTAAAATCTACGGATTGGTGAAAGGTGCTTTGTTTATAGATGCCGGAAATATCTGGCTATTGAATGAGAATTCCGATAAACCAGGGGCGAAATTTTCAAAAAAATTCCTGAATGAAATAGCCGTTGGAGCCGGAGCCGGTTTGCGTTTCGATTTCTCGTTTCTGATTCTTAGAACGGATTTCGCCTTCCCTATTCGGAAACCGTATTTACCCGATGGCGATCGTTGGGTTTTAGATCAAATTAATTTTGGAAGTGGCACTTGGCGAAAAGAAAATTTGATTTTCAACTTGGCTATTGGTTACCCTTTTTAAAAACTATACAGTCTGCATAAAAAAAGAGCACGAAAATCATCGTGCTCTTTGTTTATAAAAGGTATTCTTAATTTCTTATTTAGTCCACCAAGAATAATGCATTGCTGAACAATAGATTTCCGTTTTCCCAGAAACCTCTAAACAACGGATTGTCAATCATGTAGATTACTTCTCCATTTTCTTTTTTGTCCACCGCAAAACTTACCGTATTATTCAATTTCTTTTTGATTTCATTACCAACAAAACCATAACTCTTATAATCTTTAGGCACGTAAACAACATTTGTCGCTTTTTTCAATAATGAATAATGTCTGTCATCCGTTTTTAGACTGAAATATTTATCTCCTAAACCAAAAGACATCGGATGCGTTTTATTTAAAAAATTCTCAATGATAGCACCAGGAATCGATTTAGAAATAGACCTGCGCTCCGTTTCCTGAAAATCTAAAAATCGCTCTTTTAATTCATTTTCTGAAGCCTCTTTTTCGGAACTAAGTTTATCCTCATCCGTAGCAAAAGGACTCAAAGCATATCCTTCTTTTCCTTCAAATAAACTAAGGGCACTATTCATGGCAATTACTTTTCCTCCATTTTTAACCCATTCTCCAATTTGTTTTTGTTGATCTTCAGAGAAATTGTAATACCCATCAGGCAATATCAATGTATTGTAATTGTATAATTTTATTCTTTTAAAATTATCAGCATCCACAACACTTACCGGATATCCCACCGTTTCTTCAAGATAATACCAAACAGAACCAAATTCAGTAGAACCAACTCCTTTGCCTGACAGTAAAACAATTTTAGGTGCTTTCAATAAATTAAAATTTTCACCGCCAACATCTTTAGAATTTGAAGAAAAACCGGTTAAGATATAATTAAAATCTGTTTTTATTTTCACGAGCTCAGTAATCGTTTTTTCAAAGTCAACTACTTTAGGATTATCTGTTTTGGTAACTAGCAAACCACCTGGCTCAACAGTTGTATCACCAAAAACGGCTTTTTTCATAGCCGATCGCACTTTGATATTATTTTGGTGCAACAAAGACAAAACCTGAGCTGAAATTCTGTTATTCCACGGAATATGAAACGCATATACATTTTGAGGAATCGTTTTTTCCATCCTCTCAATTGACGCTTTTGTTTTGATGGACAAACTGTTTTTCAACGCATATCCTTCAACTCCATACGCCAAGGGCAAAGCCCAAGAGGTAATATCGTACGATAAACTGTCATTCAGTTTTTGGTTTGGTTCAAAAAGCACTTGCGCAAAAACGGCTTTTTGTTGGTCTACTTTTACAATTAAATCATTGGGTTCAATCGTAAAACCTTTCTCTGACTTGGTGTTGTAATTGAATCCAGAAGCTTTTTGACTGGCATCGGCATAACTGAATGCTACATTATTTTTTTTTAACAAATCCGCCATTTGAACTAACTTCGGATTGTTTTTCATCACATACATTTTATAATTTCCTTTAACTGTTTTTCGGGAATTATTCATAAAACCTCTAAATCCTTTCAACAAAACATCCGCTTGAGATGCCGCCGATTCCACAACCGTTAAAACTGCTGTTGCGTGATGCGTTAATCGGTCTTTTATAGTCAAATTGATACCGTTACTCATCACAACTTCTCTTCCTGCTCCTATTCCGCCTTGTTCCAATGTCATTCCTACAGCTCCGTTATAAGTAGGATACGTATCGCCATAACTTGGATAAAACAAATCAAAACGTTCACCGGTATTGTACATCCAATTTTGAGCATCGAATTTTTTAGAAATATTTTTACCTAAAGTGTAATGGAAATCTTTCTGGTACTTCTCAATATATTCGTGCAACGGTTCCGCAGATGGGGGAAAGAAATACGGAGAATCGTATCCCATTTCGTGCACATCCGTATGAACTTGCGGCATCCATTGGTTGTACAATGCAATACGCTGTTGCGTTTCCGGTTGCGTTTGCCAAGCCCAATCCCTATTTAAATCAAACATATAATGGTTGTATCTGCCGCCCGGCCAAACTTCCATATGCTCTCTGTCTGATAATTCCGGATGCGTTTTTTTACCTGAAATTTCTCTTAACCAGTTCCCGTATCTGGAATATCCATCCGGATTAATGCATGGATCAAGGATTACAATCGTGTTCTCTAACCACTTTTTAGTTTCAGCATTCGAAGGATTTACTAATTCGTAAGCCACTGTCATAGCGCTTTCGGTTCCGGCAAATTCATTTCCGTGAACATTAAAACTCAACCATACGATTAACTTATCGCCAATCATTTGGGATTTATTCTCAGATAAACCAATAGCTGCTAAATTGTTGTTTCTAATTTGTTCCAAATTAGCCAAATTCTCCGGACTGGAAATAAAATACACATTCAAATCCCTTTGTTCCGGAGTAACTCCGTATTTCTGGTGTTTGATGAAAGTGGACTTTTCCGTAAGATGCTTGAAATAATTTTCAGCCTGATGATAATAGCTTATTTGTTTTCCGTAATTGGGCAAAAATTGAGAAGGACTTTGCACTTGCGAATGAACACTCAGCACCAAAGTTAGCATTAGATAAAAAGAAAAAACGGTCTTTCTCATATTGTTTTGGGTTAGTTATGCTTCAAAAATAGCCATTTACGAAGTATTGTACAAGCTAAATTTTAGATTAATGAAATATTGATTTTACCATACCCTTAGTTTTTATTAATTCATTATTTGTTGAAGAATAATAGCAATATTCATTATTAAAAAAACAATATTATTCTGTTTTGGATTAGTATCATTGCTACATTCTATTATATTTGCAGACAACAAAATTCACACTACAGATGGAAGAATGTATCTCAGTTTTTGACATGCTAAAAATTGGTGTTGGACCTTCGAGTTCGCACACACTTGGACCTTGGAGAGCTGCCGAACGCTTTCTTGGCGAATTGAGAAACGAAAATTTAATTCATGCTGTAAACAGGGTAAAAATAGATTTATACGGTTCTCTTTCCTTAACTGGAAAAGGACATGCCACGGATTTAGCCGTAATGCTGGGGTTAAGCGGACAAGATCCGGAGTACATTCCCGTAGAAAATATTGATGTAATTATCAAATCCATTGAATCTAAAAACGAAATTAATTTAGGAAACGAAAAACCAATTCCTTTTTATTTCCTCCAAGACATCGTTTTCAATAAAAACTTCCTTCCTTTTCATGCCAATGGAATGACTTTTACGGCCTATATGACTGATGACAGCCAATACGTCTCCACCTTTTATTCTATTGGTGGCGGATTTGTGGTTAAAGAAGAACGCATCAACGCCAAAAAGAAAATCCAGATAAAATGTGCTTTTCCTTATCCAATTGAGAAAGCGGCAGAACTATTGGATTATTGTAAAAAAGAGAACAAATCCATATCGGAAATCGTTTATGAAAACGAAAAATCGATGCGTACCGAAGCAGTTATCGATCATGAATTGATGCGCATTTGGAAAACGATGCTCGAATGCATGTACATTGGCTGTCATTCTGAAGGGATTCTTCCCGGAGGATTAAACGTGCGCCGTCGTGCTTTTGATATGCACCAAAAATTAATCGGTTTATCCAATTATAATTCACCACAAACTTGGTTGGAACAGATTAGATTAACCGAAGTGAAATTTCGCCAAATCCTGAAATGGGTTTCTTGTTTTGCCCTTGCGGTAAATGAAGTAAACGCTACTTTAGGTCGTGTAGTTACGGCTCCAACAAATGGAAGTGCGGGCGTAATTCCGGCCGTTTTGATGTATTATTTAGTGATTGAAAACCACAATGCTGGAGAAAAAGAAATCAAACAATTCCTGATGGTTGCCGGAGAAATAGGCAGTATTTTCAAGAAAGGTTCTACAATATCTGCAGCAATGGGTGGTTGTCAGGCCGAAATAGGCGTTTCTTCCTCGATGGCTGCCGCCGCTTTATGCGAATTGATGGGCGGAACTCCCGAACAGGTTTTAATGGCTGCCGAAATCGCGATGGAACATCACTTGGGATTGACTTGTGATCCTATTGGCGGTTTGGTTCAGATTCCGTGTATTGAACGAAATACGATGGGTGCCATAAAAGCCATTAATGCCGCTGAATTAGCCCTGGAAACCGACCCAAAAAACGCAAAAGTACCTTTGGACAAAGTGGTGGACACGATGTGGCAAACGGCCAAAGACATGAACAACAAATACAAAGAAACTTCCGAAGGTGGATTAGCAATTGCCGTGAATATGGCGGATTGTTAAGCGGGTTGTTTTTTTGTTTTAAGTAAGTTTTTTATTTTTACAACCTAAAATTAAAACACTGATAATCTATACTTTGCTTATTTACACTATATTTAACCAATACCTTTTAATTTAAATAAAAAGCAATGGAAATCAATTGGATAATAGTTGGCATAGTAATCTTTTTTGTGGTGATTTTGATCGCATTTCTTATTAGAAAAAATCAAAAGGAGAAAAAAAAGTACACCCATTTTTTAAACAATGATTACAAAAAAGCAAACGAAGAAGAGTCAGACTTGAATGACGAAACCTATTAACTTGTATTCTTGAAATCTTGTAAAAACCAGTAGAAATTATTTCACTTCTCATGAAAAATGAACCCAAAACTATTTTCTTCGGGTATCAATAAGATGTATGATTTTCCACGTGTTATCTTTTTTGAACAATGTAAAAGCATTCACTCCTTTGTGACTTAATTTTCCATTTACATAAAACTCATAAGGTGTCCAAGCATGTGCCATGCTTCCATCTACTTGAATAGAATAACTCAGGATTTTTTCCTGAAACTTTAATTCGGCAGGAATAGAAGCTATCGATTTAAAAAACGCTTCCGGTTTTTCATTAGATAATTTGGTGCCTTTCGCATTTTCTGCAATAGATTGTAAAATCATCGTATCCTCACAAAAAGCCTGTAATTTCAAAGTATCTTTGGCATGAAAAGCTTCGAAAAAAGTTTCAACCACTTTTTGAATTTCTTGATTTTGAGCCTTGGAATTAGCGGATATAAACAATACAACAATCAATAAAAATTTCTTCATGTTTTCTATTTTATTTAATTTGTACAACAAATAACATTACTGTTACATTTTTGAGTTAAAAATATACATTTTATTACCTTTACAATCTTAAAATAACAAATATGTCTGTAGCAAAAAAAGATTATAAAAGGATTACTACAAAATCATTGATTGAGATGAAAGCCAATGGAGAGAAAATTTCGATGCTTACCGCATACGATTACACCATGGCAAAAATCGTTGATACAGCCGGAATTGATGTAATCTTAGTGGGTGACTCCGCTTCGAATGTAATGGCTGGTCATGAAACGACTTTGCCAATTACTTTGGACCAAATGATTTATCATGCGTCATCTGTTGTGAGAGCAATCGAAAGAGCCTTGGTTGTCGTGGATTTACCATTTGGAAGTTACCAATCAGATCCGAAAGAAGCCTTGCGCTCTGCCATCAGAATCATGAAAGAAAGTGGTGGTCATGCCGTGAAACTGGAAGGTGGAAAAGAAATAAAAGAAAGCATAAAAAAAATATTAAACGCAGGAATTCCAGTTATGGGACATTTGGGTTTAACCCCACAATCTATTTATAAATTTGGAACCTATACCGTTCGTGCCAAAGAGGAAGAAGAAGCTGATAAACTAATAGAAGATGCTAAATTGCTGGAAAGATTAGGTTGTTTCGGATTAGTATTAGAAAAAATTCCTGCTCATTTAGCTGAGAAAGTAGCTCAAAGTATCTCGATTCCAGTAATAGGGATTGGTGCAGGTGGCGGTGTTGACGGACAAGTTTTGGTGATTCACGACATGTTAGGAATGAACAATGAATTTAGCCCGCGCTTCTTGAGAAGATACATGAATTTATACGAAGGAATGACAACTGCCATTGGTCAATATGTTGCTGATGTGAAATCAAGTGATTTTCCTAATTCCAGCGAACAATATTAAATTAGACTTCTTAGATTATTAGACTTTTAGATTCAATGTCTAAAAGTCTAAGAAATCCAACCATCTAAAAATCCAAATGAAAATAGTTTCGAATAAAAATAACCTTCAAATTCTTCACGAAGACAATCACCTTATTGTGGTAAACAAGCGTGTAGGCGATATTGTGCAAGGCGATAAAACCGGTGATAAACCATTATCGGATGTAGTAAAAGAATACATCAAAGACAAATACAACAAACCTGGGGAAGTATTTCTAGGTGTGGTGCATCGTTTGGACCGACCGACAACCGGAATAGTCGTTTTTGCCAGGACCAGTAAAGCGTTAACGAGAATGAATGAATTGTTCAGCAACCGTGAAACTCAAAAAACGTATTGGTGTATTGTTAAAAATAGACCGTCAAAGCCCGAGGATAAACTCGTTCATTTCCTAAAACGAAACGAAAAAAACAATACTTCAAAAGCGCATTTAAAAGAAGTTCCTGACAGCAAATTAGCCAGTTTAGATTATAAAATCATCAAGGAACTCAACAATTATTTCGCTCTGGAAATCAATCTTCATACGGGCAGACACCATCAAATCAGGGCACAACTTTCGGCTATTGGCTCACCGATAAAAGGCGATTTAAAATATGGTTTTGACCGAAGCAATCCTGATGGAGGAATCCATTTGCATGCCCGAAAACTAGTTTTTATACATCCTGTTACCAAAGAAAATATAGAAATCATCGCACCAACACCTGATGATGTGATTTGGAATGCAGTCTAATCTTATTACTATGTTTCAATTAAAAATGCAACAAAAACAATACTTTACAGGCTTATACATTATAAAACAGGAATAATTATTCCTGTTTTATTTATTTTTTTTATTTTAGAATATAGAGTTGGATTAAAATAATAATTATGTAATTTTAAATTAAAATCATCCAATGAAGTATCATACAGAAATTGCTTTCCGAAAAGAGTCTCTTAAAAAATTATTGCACAACATTATAGAAAATGAAGAAGCAATCATTAAGGCTTTGTACGATGATTTTAAAAAACCTGCTTTTGAAGCTGTTTTAACAGAAACAAATTATGTGATTAGTGACTTAAAAGAAACCATAAAAAACATCGATTCTTGGGCAAAGCCAAAGAAAGTTTTTGCTTCTCTTTTAAATTTTCCTTCATCAGATTATATTTATAGTGAACCTTACGGTAATGTATTGATTCTTTCTCCATGGAATTATCCTTTTCAATTGGCTTTATGCCCGCTTGTGGCGGCTGTTGCTGCCGGAAACAAAGTAACCTTAAAACCATCTGAACTTACACCGAATACTTCGAATATTATTTCAAAAATTATAAGCGAAACTTTTGCGATAAAAGATGTTGTTGTGGTAACTGGAGATGCAACAATCGCTCAAGAATTATTAAATCAACGTTGGGACTATATTTTTTTCACCGGAAGTGTTGCCGTTGGGAAAATAGTGGCGAAAGCTGCTGCCGAAAATCTAACACCTGTTACGCTCGAATTAGGCGGAAAAAGTCCTTGTATTGTTGATGAGACTGCTAATTTAGAATTAAGCGCCCGACGCATTGTGTGGGGGAAAATCATAAATGCCGGACAAACCTGTGTTGCACCTGATTATATTTTGGTTCACCATAAAATGAAGGATACTTTCGTAAAATTACTGATTCAAGAAATTGAAAAAGCATTAGGAACAAATCCGGAAGAATCTTCAGATTTTGCCAGAATTATCAATTTGAAAAACTGGCAGCGTCAATTAAGTTTATTGGAAAATCAGAAAATACTTTTTGGCGGGCAATCTAATAAAGAGACATTATTCCTGGCTCCTACTTTACTTGACGAGCCAAACATGGATAGTGTAGTGATGAAAGAAGAAATTTTTGGTCCTATACTTCCTATACTTTCTTATCAATCGAAATCAGATATTGAAAAAATAATTTCAAGCTTTGAAAAACCATTATCATTCTATTTATTTTCCCAAAACAAATCTTTTATCGATGAAGTGTTGCATAAATATTCTTTTGGTGGCGGTTGCATTAATGATACGGTAATTCATTTGGCTAATAATCGTTTGCCTTTTGGCGGTGTTGGAAATTCCGGAATGGGAGCTTATCATGGAAAACTAAGTTTTGATATTTTTTCTCATAAAAAAGCTATTGTAAAAAAAGGAACTTGGCTGGATTTACCCATGCGTTATGCGCCTTATAAAGACAAATTAAAAACCATTCAAAAAGTATTAAAATGGTTGTAACTAATGAAAAAACCAGTAAGCGCAGGACTCGTTGCGCATAATTTTATGATAAGCATGGCAGCTATAAATTATGATACGTGTCCAATGGAAAATTTTGATTCACTGAGAATTAAAAAAATATTACATTTACCGGCTTCTTCAGAAATAAACATGATTTTAGGCTGCGGAATAAGAGATGAGCAAGGAGCATACGGGGAACGATTCAGAGTCTATTTTAAAAAATAAAAAACTAACAAACCAAATAATACCAAAACCAAATGATTAGAACTACACAAGACCGAATTGAGGAAATAAAAAAGAATGGTTACACCTTAGATTTTGGAAATGTATTCAACCATGCATTCGAAAATTATAAAAAAATTGCATTGTATGGCGGTTTAGTATTTTTTGTTTTTATGATACTGATGAGTATTTTTGCTATTGTTGTACTCTTCTCCATTTTTGATGCCAAAACTGTTTTAGAAAAATTAAAACCTGAAAATTTAAAACCAGAAAATTTAAGTTTAAACTCCATGTTAATATTCTCAGGAGTCTCTCTTTTAATAACGTGTTTGCTTAGTCCCTTTTCTGCAGGATTAATAAAAATGGCATATTGTGCCGAAAGAGATGAAGAATTTCATGTATCGACCATGTTTGAATATTACAAAGCTCCTTATTTTAAAGAACTATTTATTGCAACATTTTTGGTTACTATCGTTAGCTCCATACTATCAGCTGTAATTAATTATGCACAAATACCAGTTCTTGAATTTGTTGTTTCAATAACGATAGGCTTATTTACCATTTTAATGATTCCGCTTATTATTTTTGGAAAGCTCAAAGCTGTTGAAGCTATTCAAGCCAGTATTCTAATTGTTTCTAAACAGCCTATAGTTATATTAGGTTTATTTGTTGTTGGAATTATAGCTGTTTTGGTTGGATTAATTGGATGTTGCATCGGAATCGTTTTTACTATTCCATTTATGTATTCGTTGTATTATGCAATTTATAGTGAAATTATAGGATTTGAAAGTGAACCGGAATTTGAATAAAAAATCTAAAATAAAATATACTTTTTGAATAAAAAACCAAGAAAGAAATACTAATCTGTTTTGGTTTTTAATAATTTTTTTTTCCTATATTGACCCTCAAAAAGATAGGACCCCAAGTCTACGCTTTAAAAAACCTCCTAAAAAAAACCTATGGTGTTATACTATAGCCTATTAACAGTACCATTCCGAAATTTTACTTTTTCTTGGATACTAAGTCTTTTGAATTTAAATCAATTTCTGTTAATTAGCCCTTTCCAATTTGACAGTATTTCTTTACTTTGGATTTTATTACCCCTTTTGATCGGTTTTGGTTTTGCATTAGTTTATAATTTTTTCAAAATTAAAACTATTATGAACAAAGATATTACGGCAAATTACAATGAATTGGATGCCATACAAAAAGAATATCAACTGTATATATTATTCTTGGGAATTTTAGTGCCTTTTCTTGAAATCAGTTTTGAAATTTTCAAAATCAGATCAAAAAGCCTATTGATATTGAATTGTAGTATTGGTTTTTCAATCTTGTGTTTGTATTTTCTAAGTACAAAAATAAAATTTATCTATCGAAATATTCAAAATATATTTATTTTAATATTCATACTCTATTTTAGCTTAATATCTCGAAATATCATTTTATTCCCTCTTGATATTATACCTCTAGTAGCTTTTTTAGTCTACTTTTTCTTTTCATACAATATTATTAAACCAATAAAATTATACTGGATTTTTGTCTCATTCATTTTTATTTTTTTAAGTATTCTTTTTATTTTTGAGTTAGTGCCATTCAAATCTAATATTATTTTATTCAATTATTCTCTAATAGCATTGATTATAAACCACATAAGACACATATCTTTATTAAATATTAAAGATAAAATTAGATTTGCTAATGAAATTGTAAATAAAGGAAACTCGTTGATTATTGCAACAAACCGAAAAGGCGGAATTGTCTTTTGCAGTGAAAATGTAAAATCAATTTTAGGATATACTGTTGATCAAGTCATGGGATTAGGTTATTGGAAAGTCACCGAAGATACTGAGTTTTTTAGTGACGATTATCAAACTGAATTTAAAGATGACAGGGTTTTTATCCGTAAACTTAAATGTAAAAATGGAGAATATAAACACATTCAATGGAGCGATAAAAAATTTTCTGAGGATTTAATTATAGGTATTGGTCAGGATGTAACCAATGAAATCCATTTACAAAATCAATATAAAAATTTAATTCAGAATGCTATTGATCTTATTTTTGAGGTAGATGAAAACGGTAATTTCATATTTATTAACGAATTTACTATCAAAACTTTAGGGTACAAAGAAAAAGAAATACTGACCAGACATTATTTAGAATTCATACGCAAGGATTACTGCAATAGCATCATGGATTTTTACCAGAGCTTGTTAGAAAATGAGCAAAACTTTCCAACGATTGAATTTCCTTTATTAAAAAAGAATGGAGAAGAATTGTGGGTTTCACAAAAAGTAATCATTAATCGAAATGAGACAGGAAAAATAGTAGGATATTCTGGTATTGCTAGAGATATAACTAAATTCAAGGATATTGAATTTGAAAATAAAATTCGTCAGAAAAAATTAGAAGAATATAACAAAACGATTAAAAAACTATCGACTACAAACTTTAGTAATTACAAGAATCTAGACAGTAGTATAATGCAAATCATTGAATCTGCTTCAAAAGTTTCTAAAAGCAATCGAGTAAGTTATTGGAAATATACAGAAGATACAATCACCTGTGAAAATTTATATAACTTAGATAATAATTCATATTCTAAAGGCTATGTCTTAGAAAAGAAAAATTATCCTATCTATTTTGAGTCGATAAAAAACAAAACGCAAATCTGTGCTCCTGATGTTTTTAATAAGTGGGAAGTGTCTGAATTTACGGAAAGTTATTTTTTAAAAAATGACATCAAATCATTACTTGATATTCCAATTTTTATTAATGGTGAATTATCAGGAACAATCAGCTTTGAAACTGCAAAAACGCAAAGAAACTGGGACAATGATGACATTATTTTCGCCAGAACTATTTCGGATATTATATCGTTGACTATGATTTCTCACAGTCGATATGAAACTGAAAAAAAATTAGAATATAAGAGTGAACTTTTATCTGCAATGACACTTTGTACCGAGAAATTTTTGAACAGCAATGACATTAACGACATTTTCTCAGATGTGCTTATTATAATGGGCAAAGCAACTAAATCTCATAGAGCATATTACTATGAAAATAATGAAAACACAGGATTAATAAGTCAAAAATACAGATGGTTAATCAATAGTATCAGATTAACGGAAAACAATACTAAGCTTCAAAATTTACCACATGAGTTCTTTGAAGAACTATTAACTCCACTTTTAAACAACAAAATTTACAAAGCAATAATCCCAAAAATAAAAAATCCTTCTCTTAGAAAGAAATTGGAAAATGTAGATTCTGTTTCAATTATCCTTTTTCCAATTTTCGTAAAAAACAAGTTCCATGGCTTTTTGGGATTTGATGATACTCAAAATGAAAGATACTGGTCAGAAGATGAAGAAAATATTTTACAAACATTAGCCAGTAACATCGCATCTTCGATTGAGCGTATTTCTAACGAGACCGCTATTAATGAAAGCGAAGAGAAATTTAGATTATTAGCGAATAATATTCCTGGGACGGTTTATTTATCTAAATATGATGAGAAAAACACTAAAATTTACATTAATGATGAAATTGAAAAACTAACAGGGTACCCAAAATCAAATTTTCTTACCGATAAATTATCATTCATTGACTTAATTCATCCAGAGGATAAAATAAATACAATTGCAGCACAAAAAAAGGCAATAGAAAATAAAAGAGCCATTCACTTAACTTATCGAATTATACATAAAGACAACCGTATTGTTTGGGTAGAAGAATTTGGAGATGCCATTTACAAAGAGGGGGAAATTGCATTTATAGAAGGTATTTTTATTGATATTACAGAGAGAAAACATACTGAGACCGTAGTACAAGAAAAGGAATTAGCCGAAGCAGCCAACAAAGCAAAATCCGAATTTCTAGCTAATATGAGTCATGAAATCAGAACTCCATTAAATGGAATAATCGGTTTTACTGATTTGTTAATGAAAACTCATCTTGGAAAAACCCAAGAGAAATACATGATTACCATAAATCAATCGGCTCATTCTTTATTATATATCATAAATGACATTCTTGATTTCTCAAAAATAGAAGCCGGAAAATTAGATTTATACATTGAAAAATATGACATTAAGGAACTATTGAATCAAATTATGGATTTAATAGTATATCAATCCAATCAAAAAAAATTAAGTTTAGAACTGAATATAGCACCCGATGTTCCTAAATATTTTTGGACAGACGGTGTTCGTTTAAAACAAATATTAATTAATCTTTTATCTAATGCAGTAAAATTCACAGAAAAAGGCTCTATAAAATTAAATGTTTCCATTATTGAAAAAATAGATGATTCCAGAGCCAATTTTCTTTTTACAGTTATTGATACGGGTATTGGAATACAAGAAGAAAACAAAAAGAAAATATTCAATGCTTTTTCTCAAGAAGACAGCTCAACAACCAGAAAATTTGGTGGTACCGGTTTAGGCCTCACCATTTCAAACCAGTTATTAGGCTTAATGAATTCGCATTTGCAATTAGTAAGCACGGTTAATTTTGGCAGCGCCTTTTATTTTTATTTAGATTTAGAAATTAGTAATGGAATATCAGAAGATGTAAAGCAAATTACAATTCCTGTTATTACTAATGAGATTGTAGGCAAACCGGATATAAGCTCAAAAAAAATAAAAATAATGATTGTTGAGGACAATAAAATCAATATGCTATTGCTTAAAACAATCATTAAAAACTTAACTGTAAACTCCACTATTTTTGAAGTTATAAATGGCAAAGATGCGGTAGAGCAATTTGAAGCGATAAATCCTGATATTATTTTTATGGATATCCAAATGCCAATCATGAATGGGTATGAAGCTACACAATTAATTAGAACTTTAAAATCAGGGCAAAATGTACCTATCATTGCAATAACTGCAGGTACCGAAAAAGAAGAAAAAGAAAAATGTCTTAAAGCAGGAATGAATGATTATATTCCAAAACCAATTATAAAAGGAATCATTGAAGAAGCAATTTCTAAATGGACCAGTTAACATCTTCGAAAAAAGAATATTTATTGTTTTAAATTATGTAATTTTATATTTATAAATTCATTGCTAACTAAAAATCAACTGAATATGAAATGGATAGGCAGACGTTCAAGTGAAAATTTTGAAGACCGAAGAGGAATGTCCTCAGGAGGGAAAACAATTATAGGAGGTGGAATTATCGGTATTATTATCTTGTTATTGAATATTTTTGGTGGAGAAAATGCCCAAATGCTTACTCCAATATTGGAACAAATGAATCAAGGACAAAGTGCTCCCACTGAACAAAGAGCCTTAACTGCAGCAGAAATTGAAGAAGGCAAATTTATAGAAGCGATATTAGTAGATACAGAAGATGTTTGGGGAAAAATATTTCAGGAAAATAACATGCAATATGAAAGACCCAATTTACTATTGTTTACTGATGCAGTAGAAACTGCCTGTGGTAATGCTACATCTGCTTCGGGTCCTTTTTATTGTCCCGGTGACAAAAAAGTGTATATGGACTTGGCTTTCTTTGAAGAGCTGAAAACTAGATTTGGTGCTCAGGGAGGTGATTTTGCTACTGCCTATGTAATTGCACACGAAATAGGACATCATGTACAAACCTTACTGGGAACTTCTAACAAAATGAGGCAAATGCAAGAAGGTAAAAGTGAAGCCGAAGCCAATAAATTATCTGTAGCTTTAGAATTACAAGCTGATTTTTACGCAGGAGTTTGGACGCATTACAATCAAAAAATGAACAATTTCTTGGAGGAAGGCGATATTGATGAAGCTTTAAGCGCAGCACATGCTGTGGGTGATGATGCAATTCAATCTAAAATACAAGGACATATTGTTCCGGAATCCTTTACTCACGGGACTTCCGCACAACGAAAAGCTTGGTTCATGAAAGGGTATAAATCGGGAGACATCACGCTAGGAAATACATTTGCAGAAATAGACTAAAAAAGTGATCAGTGGTCGGTGGTCAGTCAAACCTGAATACTAAATACTAACTAATGTTTGTTACGGTTTAAAACGAAGTACGATACTTTATTGAAACAAAGTTTACTAATCAAAACCACATCGGAAAATTAGCAGTACCTTTGCGCCCAATTAAAAAAGTAACCTAAATAATAGTGTTTACTTTATAAACGCTATTTATGTCATTCAACTCATTAGGCTTATCTGATGCTTTACTAAAAGCCATCAGCAAAAAAGGATATTCAACACCTTCTCCAATACAACAGAAAGCAATTCCACCCATTTTAGAAGGTAAAGATGTATTAGCATCTGCGCAAACAGGAACAGGAAAAACAGCCGGTTTTACATTGCCTATTTTACAAATATTATCACAAGGTCAACAATTGCGACAAAGACCTATTCGTGCCTTAATATTGACCCCAACAAGAGAATTAGCAGCACAAATACTTGCCAATATAAAAGAATACAGTGAGTTCTTAGACTTACGCAGCACCGTTATTTTTGGAGGTGTAAACCAAAATCCACAAGTGACGCAATTGCGTCAAGGAGTTGATATTTTAGTTGCCACTCCAGGTCGATTAATCGATTTGCAAAATCAAGGTTTAATATCGCTTGCAAAAGTTGAAATCCTAGTTTTAGATGAGGCTGATCGTATGCTAGACATGGGTTTCGTACGAGACATTGAGCGCATTATAAAAGTATTACCTTCAAAAAGGCAAAACTTGATGTTTTCGGCAACCTTTTCAACAGACATCAAAAAATTGGCCATGGGCATTTTGCACCATCCCGTTCATGTTGAAGCGACCCCAGAAAACACAACCGTGGATGCTATTATTCAAAAAATATATCCTGTTGCCAAAGAGAAAAAAACAGAACTGATCATTAAACTGATTACGGAAGGAAACTGGAAGCAGATTTTGGTTTTTACCCGTACCAAACAAGGCGCCAATAAACTGACGGAAAGCATGATTAGTGCCGGAATCAAAGCAGCAGCTATTCACGGAAATAAAGGGCAAGGCGCACGAACTAAAGCCTTAGCGGGTTTCAAAGACGGAAGCTTAACGGCTTTGGTCGCCACTGATATTGCCGCTCGAGGTTTGGACATCCCGTTGTTACCGCATGTGGTTAATTTTGAATTGCCTAATATTCCTGAAGATTACGTCCACCGTATTGGTAGAACCGGAAGAGCTGGAGCAAGTGGAGAAGCCATTTCGTTGTTTAGTCCAGACGAAACTGTCTTTTTACGCGATATAGAAAAATTAGTTGGCTTGAAATTGCCGAAAGAAAACATCAAAGGTTTTGAGCCAGATCCTAACGCGTCAACGGAACCAATCAAACAAGGACAAGGAAGGCAACAACGCAATTCAACTCCTAAGAAACCAAAAATCGATACTACAAACCGTAGCAGCAACAACAGTTTTGGTCCAAGACGTCCGAGTCAAAATAATGACAGACGTTCCAATAGATAACAACTAAGAAAATACATTTTCTTTTTTTAGGAGCAGAATGATTTCGTTTTTTAAGAACGTATTTCCCGCTATACACTACAATCCTTGTGAGGGCTAAACGCCAGCCCTCACAAGGTTTTTCGTTTCTATCGGGGCTATTTAGAGCGTTTTTGCTTTCATAATACTATTTAGTAAATTCATCTCACAAATCTACAATAGCCAGCTAACTTGTGAGAAAAAAAGAATATATTTGAGATAATATAGTATGGCTGTTGTCATATATATCTACCCAAAATTGGGGGTTTGATATGATTTTGTTATACATACGAGTTGTGAGTCACCTTCAAAAAGTGTAAATAACAACATTTATTTTACAATTTTTTGTTAAGAGATTAGCTCACTTAAAATAGTTTGATAAATTTACTAAAATTAAAGAATTATAAAAATACAAATAATGGATTTAGATAAAATTTGCTATAAAAACACACCTATCAAGAAAGTAATATTTAGAATTGATTTTTTAGCAAAGGTTACTGAACTAAATGAATCACTTCCAGTTGCTATAACGGATGTTATAAAAAATTCATTCCCAATTGCAGAACCTAAAGATGTTGTTGCTCGCACATTGCAAATTTCCAACACAGATGTTTCTGAAAAAAATATAAATGTTAAAGAATGGCATTTTCATACAGAAGAAAGAAATGCAACATTGATTATTAAAGAAGATAGCTTCGCTATCTTAATTAATAATTACATTTCTTTCGAGAAAATTAAACAAGTGTTATCTGAAATTATTAATGTTTTTTTTAGTCATTACACTGGTTTACTTTCAAGAAGAATTGGTTTGCGTTATATAAATGAAATAAATATTGATGGAGAAAGTCCTT
Organism: Flavobacterium sp. GT3P67; assembly: GCF_004349155.1. Lineage (NCBI taxonomy): Bacteria > Pseudomonadati > Bacteroidota > Flavobacteriia > Flavobacteriales > Flavobacteriaceae > Flavobacterium > Flavobacterium sp. GT3P67. Next base: position 130,986 of record NZ_SMLF01000009.1, on the reverse strand, counting down.
TTGAATGGGATGAAATGAATACATTAATCCAGATTTAACCTCTATTTTTCGTGTTACTCAAAATCAAAAAAATATTATAAGAGCATTTCATAATTTGGAAATAAAAAATGATGAAATTATGTTAAAATTTCAATATGGGATGAATAATCCTGATTATCCAGCAGTTATAAAAAAGAAAAGTTTTATTTTGGATTTTGATGCTTCTTTTACTGGTATTTTAAAGCATCACGAAATAGACACCTATATTATGAAACAACATTCTGAAATTCAAAAACAATTTGAGTTTTCTATAACTGAAAAATTACGTGAGAAATTTGGCTTAAATTAAAAAATAAATATGGAAGACAATGAAAACAACTCAATGTTTTCAGATGAATATTCAACTGAAAGTACTAAAGAAAACTCAATAAATTTTATTGATAAATCAAATATAAATAACGAAGAAACAATTTTTTCAATTGAAACAGAGAACTATACAATCACTAAACCTAAAAGGATTATAATAAAAGCTACAATTATAAAATGATTAAAATAGATAAGGAAATTGACGAAAAACGTATTTGCCAAGGTGATATAATTGCTAACGTTGAATTCATCGAATATGCAATTGAAAAAAATGGACAAATTGAAATTTCTAAAATTGTTTTCCCTTATGTATATGTATTAACACAAGATTGCGATTTAGAACAAGAATACAATAACAAAGTTAATGAAAATGCAACTAATCAAGATAAGCATTTAATTTCCGTAATTGTTGCTCCATTATACAATATTGAACACGTTTATGATGGAACACATTTGGAGGACATAAATTTAAAAATGCAAATAATCAGTCGAAAAGAATCGAGCTCTGATAATAAGATATTGAAACAAAACAATAATCCAAGGTTTCACTATTTGGGCTTTCCAGAAGACATTCAAATTACAAATTCAGTAATTGATTTTAAGCATTATTTTACAGTAAATCACAATGTATTATTCAATAGTAAAAAACAAAATTTTGTCTGTAAAGTAAGTGAATTGTTTAGAGAAAATATATCACACAGATTTGCATCATTTTTGTCACGAATTGGTTTACCGAACGTATAGAGACGAATGCATAAACCGATAGCACAGAATTGCATTCAGCCCCGCTACGCAAAGTCTCCAACTTTGAGCTTTTAATTTAAATATTCTTAAAAATCACAAACGATATAAAAGTCTCCCGACTTTTTTCGTAAATGTCTCAAGAATTGATCAAAAATCTGAAATCTCAACTCTGCTCCTCTTTATACTGAAAACTGTTGTTTCAAAATACAACAATAATTTAAAGCAATACTTTACAAATTATTATTCTATTTATACTTATCCAAATCTAGCTTAAGAATAGTACCTACTCTGCTAAACTCTTCATTAATCTTTGCATTCAAGATAAGTTGTTCATTTGTTATTGGATGATTAAAAATTAACTGATGTGCATGAAGCATCATTCCTTTCAGTTCAAAATGCTCCAACCATAATTTATTTTGTTTGTTACAACCATGTGGACGACTTCCTAAAATGGGATGAAAAATATGTTTGAAATGTTTTCGTAATTGATGCATACGTCCAGTTTCAGGAATCGCTTCTACCAAACAATATCGTGACGTTGGTTGATTGTTAAATTCTAACTCAATTTCGGTACTTTGCAATCGATGAAAGTAGGTTATTGCATTTTGTGTAATGCCATCATCATTGGTTAAATCATAATCAATCGTTAGTTCTTCGGCTGACCAACCACGTAAAATTGCTAAATATTTTTTTTCGACTTCGCGTGTGGCAAAACGATCATTCATAATTTTTAAAACGGCTGCATCCAACGCAAATAACAAGACACCTGATGTCTTGCGATCTAACCGATGAATAGGATAAACGTGTTGCCCTCCTATTTGATTTCTCAATTCTTGAATAGCAAAAACTTTTGCATCGCGCGCATAAAATGATTTGTGAACTAATAAGCCACTTGGTTTATTAATGGCAATAATATATTCGTCTTGGTACAGAATTTCTAACATTTGGCAAAAATAAAAGAGATTTCTATCGAAATCTCTTTTTTGACTTATTTATTTCTATACTTTTATTTTTTCCCCGCTCGTGAACAGTAACAAAAGTAAATCACTATAAATTTGTAATAGGCACGAGCGGGACGCTCGCGCTAGCAATCGCATTAATTTTGCAGAGGTTAAATATCTGCAATCAAAAATCGTTAATCAAAAATCTGAAATCTCAACCCAACCAACCATCACGATCCAAACTTCTATATTGAATCGCTTCAGCGATATGTCCAGAAACAACCTTTGGAGCGGCATCAAGATCAGCGATTGTGCGTGCTACTTTCAAAATACGATCGTAGGCTCGAGCCGAAAGATTCAGTCGTTCCATTGCGGTTTTTAGTAATTGTTTTGAAACATCATCAAGTGCACAATGTTCTCTAATATGTTTAGTATTCATTTGTGCATTATAATGGATGTTTTCCATTTGCTCAAAGCGTTCGGTTTGGATTTCTCGCGCAGCAGTAACTCTTTTGCGAATATCGACGCTGCTTTCGGCTTTCCTGTCATCAGATAATTTTTCGAAAGGAACCGGTGTCACTTCAATATGAATATCGATTCTATCTAACAATGGTCCCGAAATCTTACTCAAATACCGTTGCATTTCGTGAGGCGAAGAAGTTTGTGGAGAATCGGGATCGTTGAAGAAACCACTCGGACTTGGGTTCATACTCGCCACCAGCATAAACGAGGACGGATAAGTAACCGTAAACTTGGCTCTCGAAATCGTTACTTCCCGATCTTCTAATGGTTGACGCATCACTTCCAAAACATCTCGTTTAAATTCTGGTAATTCATCCAGAAATAAAACTCCGTTGTGCGCCATCGATATTTCTCCCGGTTGTGGATAACTTCCTCCGCCGACAAGCGCTACATTTGAAATGGTATGATGCGGACTGCGAAAAGGGCGTTGATTCATCAAACCTACTTCCTTCAGTTTTCCAGCTACACTATGAATTTTGGTTGTTTCTAAGGCTTCCCGCAACGTCATGGGCGGGAGAATACTGGGTAATCGTTTCGCTAACATTGTTTTCCCTGCACCCGGCGGGCCAATTAGGATAATATTATGTCCTCCGGCAGCGGCAATTTCCATGCAACGCTTGATACTTTCTTGCCCTTTCACATCCGAAAAATCGAATTCAGGAAAGTCTAATGTTTTATAAAATTCGGCTCTGGTGTCAATTGTTGTTGGTTCCAGCGTTCCTTTTCCTTCTAGGAAATCAATCACTTCCTGTACATTTTCGATTCCATATACATCCAATCCGGCCACAATAGCTGCTTCTTTTACATTTTGCTTTGGAAGAAAAAAGCCTTTAAAACCTTCTTCTTTGGCTTTAATAGCAATAGGCAAAGCACCACGTATCGGTTGAAGACTGCCATCTAGGGAAAGTTCTCCCATGATGATGTATTTATCAATTTCCTCGGCTTTTATTTGCCCAGAAGCTACCAAAATTCCTATAGTTAAAGTCAAGTCATAGGCAGAACCTTCTTTACGTAAATCAGCAGGAGCCATATTGATGGTAATTTTTTTCCCCGGCATGGCATAACCATTATTTTTGAGTGCAGCCGCAATCCGGTAACTACTTTCTTTGATAGCGTTATCAGGCAAGCCAACTAAATGATAACCAATCCCTTTATCAATATTTACCTCTACGGTAATTGTTGTGGCTTCCACTCCAAAAACAGCGCTTCCAAAAACTTTAACTAGCATGTTTACTTATTTGATTCTAAAATTAGAGAAAACATTTTTAATTACTGTAATTAATCCTACAAAATTTAAAAACGATAGAGAATAGTACTGATTTATGTCAAAATAATTAGAATAATATGAATAGATTCCCACTATTTTTTAAATTCTGCAAAAAACAAATGTTAAAATCAAAAAAAATACTACTTAACATATTCCTTTTTTTACTTTTAGAGAATAATTAGAAACTATACTATGAAAAAAATCTTACTTCTACTCTATTTCAGTGTTTTATTACCAAAAACCTATGCACAAGAATACTTTCCCAATAATGAAAGTGTTCAAAACAAAAACACCAACTTTACCGCTTTTACCAATGCAAAAATTTATGTTACACCAACACAAATTATTGAAAAAGGTACTTTATTAATACAAAACGGAAAAGTTATCAGCGCGGGAAATAACATCGCCATTCCTAAAAATTGCATGACAATCAACTTAGACGGAAAATCAATTTATCCTTCATTTATTGATATGTACACCAGTTTTGGAATCGAAAAACCAAAAGGAATTTCCAGTACTGAAAGGAATCCTTTATATGATACCAAAAAATCAGGGCTTTACTGGAATGAAAGTATTCGTTCAGAAGTAAATGGATATGAAAGCTTTAAATACGACCAAACTAAAGCCGAAGAATTATTAAAAGCAGGATTTGGAATCGTGGGAACTCATGTCCAAGACGGAATTGCTCGCGGATCAGGAACGCTGATTGCTTTAAATAATTTTGATAAAAGCAACCAATTATTATCTGATAAAATAACCAATCATTTTGCATTTACTAAAAGTGTAACTACAAATCAAGCCTATCCAAGTTCATTGATGGGAATGATGGCATTACTTCGTCAAATGTATTTAGATTTAGATTGGTACAAAAAAGGAAATGCCACAACCAAAGATTTATCCTTGGAAGCATTATCCAATAATGAAAAATTAGTTCAAATATTTGCTTCTGAAGACAAATTGAATAGTTTAAGAGCGGCCAAAATAGGAAAAGAATTTGGCTTAAATTATATATTGAAAGGAAATGGAAATGAATTTGAACGAATTGAAGAAATCAAAAAAACAAATTCGAAATTTATTATTCCAATCAATTTCCCGGAAGCTTATGATGTTTCTGACCCCAACCAAGCCAATCAAATGGAATTGAAAGATTTGCGTTTTTGGAATCAAGCACCAACCAATCTTAAAGTTCTATCCGATAATGGAATTGTTTTCGCTTTGACTACTGATAAGTTAAAGAAGCTGGAAGATTTTAGACCGAATCTATTAAGAGCCATTAAATACGGATTTGATAAAACGAAAGCATTAGAAGCTTTGACAACTATTCCCGCTGCTATTTTAGGAAAAAGCAATGAAATAGGAAGTTTGAAAACAGGAAGTTTAGCCAATTTTGTTATTACATCCGGTGCCATTTTTGATGAGAAAACAATCCTTTACGAGAACTGGGTTCAGGGGAACAAATTTGTTATAACTGATATAACAATTAAAGACATTCGCGGTGATTACGATTTAAGTGTAGCTAATCAACAATACAAATGGAAAATTAGTGGCGATATTACTGCTCCAAAATCGACAATTACGACAATTGATTCCAAAAAAGTTAGTTCAAAACTTACGGTTTCGAATAATTGGATTTCAACTGTAATGAAATCTATGGATTCAACAAAAACGACTTTCTCCAGGTTAATTGGATATATCGATGACATCCAATTACTTTCAGGAAAAGCAATTTTATTCAATGGAAATGAGGTAAAATGGTCTGCTGTAAGAACAGCTCCTTTTATAAAACCAATTGACTCCTTGAAATTGGAAAAGAACAATGTGATTATGCCTACAACATTTCCAAATGTTGCTTATGGTAATTTGAAAAAACCAACTACACAAACATTATTGTTTAAAAACGCTACTGTTTGGACAAACGAAAAAGACGGTATTTTAGTAGAAACTGACGTGTTGGTTAAAAACGGAAAAATTGCATCTATTGGAAAAAACATTTCTGACGCTTCGGCAACAATTGTTGATGCCAAAGGCAAACATTTAACCAGCGGAATTATTGATGAGCACTCTCACATTGCAATTTCTAATGGTGTAAATGAAGGCGGGCACAATTCCAGCGCCGAAGTAACCATTCAAGATGTAGTGAATTCAGAAGACATTAATATATACAGGGACTTAGCCGGTGGAGTTACCACTTCTCAATTACTACATGGATCTGCAAATCCAATTGGTGGTCGTTCAGCGATTGTAAAATGGAAATGGGGCGCTTCAGCAGATGAAATGCTTTACAAAGACCAACCTGGATTTATCAAATTTGCCTTGGGAGAAAATGTAAAACAAGCAAACTGGGGAATCACTAATCCTACTCGTTTTCCTCAAACCAGAATGGGTGTGGAACAGGTTTTTACGGATTATTTCCAACGTGCTAAAGAATATGATGCCGCATGGAAAAATTACAACGCAACTGGTAAAAAAGAAAAAGGGAAAGCGCCAAGAGTGGATTTAGAACTACAAACATTAGCTGAAATATTAAATAAAGAACGTTTCATTTCTTGTCACTCGTATGTGCAATCTGAAATTTTGATGTTGATGAATGTAGCCGAAAAATTTGATTTTAGAGTCAATACGTATACCCATATTCTTGAAGGATACAAAGTTGCCGATAAAATGAAAGAACACGGTGTTGGAGCATCAACTTTCTCAGATTGGTGGGCTTATAAATTTGAAGTAAATGATGCCATCCCTTTCAATGGACCAATAATGCATAATGCCGGAATTGTAGTAGCCTACAACTCTGATGATGCTGAAATGTCAAGAAGATTGAATCAAGAAGCTGCCAAAGCAGTGAAATACGGTAATATTTCAGAGGAAGATGCTTGGAAATTTGTTACTTTAAATCCTGCAAAGTTATTGCATATCGATGACAAAGTAGGAAGTATAAAAGTGGGAAAAGATGCCGATATTGTATTGTGGAACGCCAATCCGTTATCTATTTATGCCAAAGCTGAAAAAACGTTAATCGAAGGCGTAGTCTATTACGATGTTCAAAAGGATGAAGAACAAAGAGTAGCTATTGCTAAAGAGCGCAATGAGTTAATCGGTCAATTATTACAAGAAAAGAATAAAGGAATGATTACTCAAGAGCCTAAAAAAGCAGAGAAGAAAGAATACCACTGTGATACTTTAGAACATTAAAAATAAAATCTAAAATTCACTGCAAGCGCTTTTACAAAAAGGCAAAGCAATTCCAAATAAAAAAATATAAATATAATGAGTAAAAAAACATATATATTGCTATTGGTATTTAGTTTATCAATACTTACAAAAGCACAACAAACACCTACTCCTAAGCAATCAAAATCGGTTCTAATTCTTAATGCTACGGCACATTTAGGAAATGGCGAAGTAATCGAGAACAGTGCTATAGGATTCGTTGACGGAAAAATTACTTTGGTAGCAGATGCCAGAGTGATTCGACTTACTGATGGCGCATACGATATTACTATTAACGCCGCAGGGAAACATGTTTATCCGGGATTTATTGCTCCTAATTCAACACTGGGTTTAGTTGAAATTGATGCTGTGAAATCTTCTGATGATGAGGATGAGATTGGAAACATGAACCCACATGTAAGAAGTATTATAGCATACACTGCTGATTCAAAAGTAATAGAAACAGTAAGACCGAACGGAATTCTAATGGCTCAAATCACACCGCGTGGTGGAAGAATTTCAGGAACTTCCTCAATTGTTCAGCTAGATGCGTGGAACTGGAAAGATGCTCTTATAAAAGAAAATGATGGAATTCATTTAGATTTTCCTTCTAGTTTTAGAAGAAGTGGTTCTTGGTTTGAACCAGGAAGCATTGAAGCCAATAAGGATTATGCTAGACAAGTTTTAGAGTTATCTTCTTTTTTATCCAATGCCAAAGCGTATTTAGGGGATAGTTCAAAAGAGAGAAATTTGACTTTGGAATCTACAAAAGGATTATTCGATGGAAATCAAACCTTATTTATTCATGCCAATGAAGAAAAACAAATTATTGATGCAGTACAGTTTGCAAAAGAAAATGGAGTTAAGAAAATGGTGATTGTTGGTGGATACGAAGCCTATAAAACAGCTGAATTATTACAAAAAAATAATGTTGGCGTATTGCTTAGACGCGTTCATGATATGCCAGAAAATGACGATCATGATATTGATCTACCTTATAAATCAGCCAAATTATTAACGAATAAAGGTGTTCTGGTGGGTTTAGAAAATAGTGGTGCACATGAAAGAATGAATACCCGAAATTTACCATTTTTAGCAGGAACATGTGCTGCTTATGGACTGGATAAAGAACAAGCTTTGAAATTAATAACATCAAATACTGCTAAAATATTAGGAATTGATGCTCAATGTGGTACCTTAGAACAGGGAAAAGATGCTACACTATTCATTTCCGAAGGCGATGCTTTGGATATGAGAACAAACAAATTGACCAATGCTTTTATTCAAGGCAGGATGATTAGTCTGGATACCCATCAAACCAAGCTGAACGACAGATATAAAACAAAATACAATCAAAAATAAATTAATATAATGGGACTATTTAACGCCATCTTAGGCAATGCATCCGAAGTTAACATTGAAAATGTTTCGAATGAATTTGAGCCAATCTTAATAGAAGGGGAAATAATTGAGAAAGCGTACAAACTCATCCGTGACATGTTTATTTTCACCAATAAAAGACTGATTTTAGTTGAAAAACAATTGGTTGGAACCAAAGTCGATTATATGTCAATTCCCTATTCGAGCATCAAAAAATTCTCTAAAGAAAGTGCCGGAATATTGGATATGGATGCTGAATTAAAAATTTGGCTGAATCACGACAATAATCCAATTGTGAAACAATTTGGAAAAGGAGGCAACAACATCAATGAAGTATATAAAATTTTGAGTCAGCATACTTTGAAATAAATCATCGATTCCTTAAATTTAAATAATTGCACCTATTGTATTAATTTCAATAGGTGCATTTTTTTTAACGCTATTCTACTTTTAGTTCAAAATATAGAACCGTTAGGATATGGTCCTATTAATTCTTAGAATAATTACCATATAATCTCCTAAAACGATAATTTCTCTTAACCTTACTTTAACAAATTGTAAATTTTAACTTTAAATTACAACATACCCGTAAAAAAATAGGGGTCATATTATAAAAATGACAAAAATAAAATATTAAACCATTTTTTTAAAGGGGCATACTGGTGGTTTTTCTATTTTTATCAAAATTTAAAACTAAAAAACAATGCGAAAAATTATTTTAAGTGTGCTATTAATCACTATTTTGGTATTAACCCTTTTTTCAAATTATTTCATACTTGACAGCCCTGCTCCAACAGAAGCTGTAAAATTTGATACTGGCGATACCGCTTGGATGATCGTTGCAACTGCACTTGTATTAATAATGACTCCTGGGTTGGGTTTCTTCTACGGGGGAATGGTAGGAAAAAAGAATGTTATCAGTACTATGCTTCAAAGTTTTATGGCTATGATAATTGTTACCGTTTTATGGATCGTTATCGCCTTTGGTTTATCATTTGGTCCTTCAATAGGAGGAATAATTGGTAATCCGTTACCTAATTTATTTTTTCAAGGTGTTGGTACCAATACAGCTTGGAGTCTTGCTCCAACAATACCTTTTATGTTATTTGCTTTATTCCAAGCAAAATTTGCAATCATTACACCTGCCTTAATAACTGGAGCTTTTGCAGAAAGAATTCGTTTCTGGGCTTACCTATTATTTATGGTATTATTCATACTACTTGTTTACACGCCCTTAGCACACATGACTTGGCATCCAGATGGTGTATTCTTTAAAATGGGAGTATTAGATTTCGCTGGAGGAACAGTAGTTCACATGAGCGCGGGATGGGCTGCACTAGCTGGAGCCATTTTCTTAGGAAAAAGAAAAACACAAAAAGTTAATCCTGCACGTATTACTTATGTACTGTTAGGCACTGGTTTATTATGGTTTGGATGGTTTGGTTTCAACGCAGGTTCTGCATTAGGGTCTAATGGTCTAGCTGTACAAGCATTAGGAACAACAACAGTAGCTGCTGCAGCTGCCGGAATGGCTTGGGTATTTCTTGATAAAATTCTTGGACACAAACTTTCTGCAATGGGAGCTTGTATAGGTACCGTTGTAGGTTTAGTAGCTATTACGCCTGCAGCAGGTTTCGTAACTATTCCTCACGCCATGTTTATCGGTATATTTGCCAGTATTGTTAGCAATCTAGTGGTTAGCAAATTCCCTAAAGGTAAAATTGATGATGCTTTAGACGTATTCGCTTGTCACGGTGTTGGTGGTATGGTTGGTATGCTATTAACTGGTGTTTTTGCTTCTAAATCTGTTAATTCAGTAGTAGGAGATAATCAAGGACTTATTTTTGGCGATGCTACATTATTTTTAAACCAATTAACCGCTTTAGTAATCGTTTCAGTATTTGCATTTTCAGCATCTTATTTCCTTTTCTTTATTGTAAACAAAATAACTCCACTAAGAGTAAGTGACGAAAAAGAAGAATTAGGTTTAGATATTTCTCAACACGGTGAGTTTCTATAAACCGACTTTTATGCAATAAATTAAAAACACTCTGAGATTAAATTTCAGAGTGTTTTTTTTTGTGCTTAAAATCCAAGAAACATTGCAAATTTTTTCAGAAAAACTAAAATGCAAAAAAACAATTTGTAGCCCAGTGGAGTGCTGCTCGCTTCATTGATAGGGCCAGTAGTGTTGATGAATCCGTTGGAGAAAATATCCTGCAAATAATCAAAAGCAGAAACCATCCTGAACAGGCTTATAAAAGTTGTTTAGGAATACTAAACTTCGAAAAAAAGGTAGGGAAAGATCGATTAATAAATACCTGTAAACGGGCACTGGATTTTAAAATTCACAACTTTAAGACGATACAAAATATTTTAGAAAACAACTTAGATCATATTGACTTTGAACATGAACCCGAGCAAGAACTCCCTATTCACGGTAATATCAGAGGAAAACACTATTATAATTAAATTAAAACACAGTAATCATCAATGAATCCACAGCAACAAAAATGAAACAGATGAAACTTTATGGCATGCATAATCTTTTAAAACCGCCATTGAAAGCAGAAAAACAGACCATTACACACTCGATCAGTTTGTATTGATGCTTATTGATGCCGAATGGGATGAAAGGCACAATCAGCGTATTGCCCGCAGTATCACCAATGCCCGATTCCTTTACAAATCAAATATTGAAAGTATCAATTTTGACCAAACCCGTAATCTGAATTGAAACACCAAACTGCATCTGGCAGAATGTGAATTTGTAGAGAAAATGAATGCATTTTAATAACTGGAAGTACCGGTGTAGGCAGAAGTTATTTAGGTACAGTATTAGGTTATCAAGCCTGCATACAGGTTGTAAAATAAGTTATTTTAATACTTCTAAGCTGTTTGCTAAATTAAAAATGGCCAAAGCAGATGGTTCTTACCTATGAGAATTGGCCAAAATAAAAAGGGAAAATGCCATTATATTGGACGATTTTGGACTGCAAGCGTTAGATAACAGTAACCGAATTACTCTTTTAGAGCTCACTGAAGACAGGCATAATAACGGTTCTATAATGGTAACATCACAAATCCCAGTCCAAGGTTGGTACAATATCATTAAAAAAAACCATAGCTGATGCCATTTTGGAAAGACTCATACATCAATCCCATCGACTCTAATTACATGAAGAATCTATGAGAAAAAAAAGAGGGATAAACAAAGTCCAATATTTAAGTATATTTGAATACTAATTAACACATGAAAAAAAGTAGTTTTTAATGAAAAATGGAGTGGTCATTTTACTCCGGAATTAGGTGCTCATTTTGAATTGGAATCAGGTGCCCTTTAAATTGGAATTGGGTGGTCAATATCACTGCAATTTGCATAATAAGCTCCAAAATGAGTTCGTTTCAATCGGGGAATTCTGTCAATAACATGAGCCTAAAAATTGAAGAGGTCGAACCTTTGATAATTGGTTAAAAATTATTTTTTTGAGAATCAAATTTTGAACTGTTACCAGTTAAAAAATAACATTATCAAAAAAAATGCCCTTGCAATATAAAATTGAAGAGCATTCTGCTTTAATAATTAGTTCAAATATGTGATTTACATTTTTATTTTATTTCCATTTTTTGGCAGCACCAAATCTGACGCATTATTTTCTTTAAAATAATTAGCTCCCCACATTTCGTATCGTTTTTTCTGAGTTTCAATTTTAGTTTGAAAGGCTGACCAGTTTTTCTTTTCCTTTGGTGACCATAATACTTCACTAAGTGCACTCAAACGAGGAAATATCATATATTCTACTTTAGCTGGATTTTGCATATATTCTGTCCAAACATTTCCTTGGGCACCCATTACATATTTAGCCTGTTGCTCATTCAATTCTTTAGGAATTGGCTCATAGCTGTAAATTTTTTCTAAATTAGTAAACCCACCAATCGTTACTTCTTTTTCATTTTTAGTCTGGGTATGATCTAAATAAACGTGACTCCCCGGAGTCATAATTACCTGATGGTTTTCTTTAGCTGCAGCTATTCCGCCGGCTTCGCCTCTCCAACTCATCACTATGGCATTTGGCGCAAGACCACCTTCAAGAATTTCATCCCATCCTATTAATGTTCTTCCGTTTTTATTAATGTATTTTTCCATACGTTGAATAAAATAACTTTGAAGTTCATGCTCATCTTTCAAGCCTTTTTCTTTTATTAACTGCTGACAAAATTCACTTCTTTTCCAAGCATCTTTAGGAGATTCATCACCACCAACATGAATATACTTTGATGGAAATAAAGCCATGACCTCATCTAGAACATCTTCAAGAAATTTGAAAGTATATTCCGTTGGAGCGTATACATCGGTAAAAACACCCCATGTTTCCTGAACCAGTTTTACTCTGCCATTTGCTAATTCCTGCTTGCTTTTTTCAGAAATCATATTCGCAGGTATATCTGTTTTTTCATTCGGAAAACAACTCAACATCGGATAAGCTGCAATGGCTGCACTACTATGACCCGGCATTTCAATTTCTGGAATTACCGTAATAAAACGGTCCGAAGCATATTTAACAATATCTTTTACTTCTTCCTGGGTATAAAACCCTTCTTCAGGTGTATTGTCGCTTCCTTTACCCGGGTACCTGCCTACGATAGATCCGTTTCTTTTAGAACCTATTTCAGTAAGTCTAGGATATTTTTTTATTTCGATTCTCCAACCCTGATCTTCGGTTAGATGCCAATGGAAATAATTCATTTTATGCAAGGCTAGATAATCAATATACTTTTTAACGAATGAAACCGGGAAAAAATGACGGCTTACATCCAACATCGAGCCTCTATAAGCAAAACGCGGTCCGTCTTTTACCGTTACTGAAGCAATCTTTAGACTGTTGCTTTTCTGTACAGGAAGCAATTGAATTAGTGTTTGCATACCGTAAAAAGTTCCTTGATTTGAATTTCCTTCAATCAATACGCCATCGTTGTCCGATTTTAAACTATAACCTTCTCCTTTAAGTCCGTCAATATTTTGAAGACTTTTCAATACAATGCTGTTTTTAGAGACTTTTTGAACTACTTCTAATTCAAATCCATAATACTCCAATAAATATTTATTGAAGAAAGTTGCCGTAGCTTTATCTCCTTTGTTGGCAACCACCAATTTTGTTTTAGGACTAATAACAAAACTACCCGTGTTTGCAATAACTTCAGCTGGCTGAGGAATGATTTTTACTTCCTGAGCAAATGAGAATGTGCTACATAAAAGAAGTGAAAAGAAAAATGACTTTATCATATTTACATTTTTATTAATTATTTGTTTATATATTCATTTTTATATTTAATTCAACAAGTCTATTGTCTAATTCTAGTCCATTTTTTTTCTAAAAAAAACAATAAAATCTTCATTAATGATTCGCCGATTTAATACTAAATCGCTTGAATTAAATTGATGAAAAATGTCATCCCAGAAAATGAAGATGGCATTTCCATATTCTTTATTAATTTGTTAAGAAGCCACCGTGACCTCTGTATAATTTGATTGGTGCGTCTAATGTTACTTTGATACAAGTCACATATTTATCGATAGCATTTTCCGGCAAATCAATGTAAACCAATCCAGGAACAGCACTCCAAGAGATTTTACCCACTACTTTATGAGTCAACTTCTCCTTTGAACCCAAAACAGTAATACCCTGAATTTTGTTATCTAGTCCTTTTAACATTACTTGTCCAGAAGTTTTTCCGTGAACAAATAAGTAAAGTGTTTTTGAATCTTTCGACAGTGTCGTTGGTCCGTAGAAATGCCCTTGTGGAATTCCAGGGATAGTTCCGAAAATCCCTTCTCCGTTTCTTCTGTTCCAATCGCCTAATTCTTTCAATGTAGAAACAACCGTTTCTGGATAAGTTCCGTCTGGTTTTGGTCCAATGTCTAATAATAAATTTCCTCCGTTTGAAACCGCATCCACAAATATAGTTATTATTTCATAAGGTGTCTTCCAGTTGGTGTCACTCACACGGTAACCCCAGTTTTCATTCATGGTCATACACAATTCCCACCATTTGGATGCAGGACGCACCACAGGAAAATTTTGTTCTGGAGTATCGTAATCGCCATACCCCTGCAAACGACCGTTGATAATGGTATTTGGGTTTCTGTCTAACATCATTTTACGTGTTTTTTCGGCCTGCCATTCATCAGCACTGTGCTCCCAATCGCCATCAAACCACCACAAATCAGGATTGTACCAGTCAGAGATTTCTTTGACTTGTCCCTGAAAGAATTTCTGGAAACGTTCCCAACGAGCTGGTTCTTTTTTGATATCATAACGCTTTTTATTCTTCAAAAAATCAGGATAATCATTGTGTGTCCAGTCAATTAATGAAAAATAGGCTCCGCATTTCACATCTCTTTTACGCAGTTCTTCAAAAAAAGGTTTTATCATGTCTTTTTTGGCAGGACATGTTTTTACCGAACTCAATTTTCCCAATTTGGTGTCGTACATCGCTACACCGTCGTGGTGTTTGGTTGTAATTACCGCATACCTGGCCCCGCTTTCTTTGATCATTTCTGCCCAAGCAGCTGGATCGTAATTGCTTAAAGTGAAACTTTTTTGCTGTTTCATATAATCTTCAACTGAAATGTTTCCGTTATGAAAACTCCAAGATTCCGAAACATCGGCCACCGAATAAATTCCGGCATGGATGAAGATTCCTAGCTTAGCATCTTCAAACCATTGCATTT
The DNA here is from genome assembly GCF_004349155.1 of Flavobacterium sp. GT3P67. NCBI lineage: Bacteria > Pseudomonadati > Bacteroidota > Flavobacteriia > Flavobacteriales > Flavobacteriaceae > Flavobacterium > Flavobacterium sp. GT3P67. The sequence goes on along the minus strand of NZ_SMLF01000009.1, from coordinate 115,847 downwards.
TATCCTTAATGGTTGTAGGATCAATTTTGGGTTGAGCATTCCCGCAAAAAACTGCTCCGCTAAAGAGAGCCAACAACATTACTTTTTTTATCATTTTAACAAAATAAAATATTAATGAAAACCATTACAATTTACTAAAAAAGATGATTTAATTCCCTACTTAAATACACCAGCCATCCTCTCAGTCTTTTTACTAAATTTATGTCTTTTTAGAAATCGAAAGATATAATGATTACAATCTTTATATTAATGCGATATTATCCTTGTTTAATCATTAATTACCATTCCTAAAATAGATACTAAAAAAACGAGCGATTTTGTCATTTAATAACTTCAGAACATTCTGGTAAAACTTTACAAACTGAGAAAATTATTCTCCCCCATTTTAAAATCTGTTGAGGAAGCATTATTTTGTGTTAATAGGTCAGTCCTGAGATAATACGTTACCAACAATAAAGATAAAGGTGTAATTATTTTTATGATTTTTTATTATTTAAAAAGAATGCGGAAAATATTGATTGTCAACAGAACCATCATCAAACAAATCAACAATAGCATAGCCTGGAGGCGTTTGTTTATAATACGTTTTCCCTGCCGAGTCTTTGTCTCCATCTTCCCACCAAAAACCACTTAAGGCACCATTACAATAATAATGTACATTATTGTAAACGGCGTTGTCCAATAAATGAATATGCCCGCTAAAGCAGTTAATTTTTTTGTCCTTATGTTTATAAAAAAGATCGCTGATATATTTTGAATCGGTATGATTTCCTCCATCAACATGGGTACATGCGGCAAGAATAGGATAATGGCTCATGCAAATAACTGATGTACCGGCTGGAATAGCTTGTAAATCCTTTTCCAACCATAGACGTTGTTCATCATCCAATGAACCTCCGCCGTTATTACTGTCCAATATTACAAAATGCCAGCCTTTTTTATCAAAACTGTAATACCGATTGGGAATTCCCAATTGTTTCACTACATACTCTTTTCCATACATTGGATCCTGTTTATCAGGTGCAGCCCACCACATATCATGATTCCCGAGGCAACTATGAATCTCAAAGCCGCTTATCCCTCTGGTAGTTTCGTTCCACACCTTCCATAATTCATTTACTCTCTCACGGGTTATATCACCATAGTCTGCTGCAAATATTGTATCTCCTCCATTCAGGAAGAAATCGACTTTATGTTTTTTTATCTCTTCCAAACATTTTACAAACCGGTTGGGGGCATTTTCTTCCGGTCGGATATGCACATCGGTGATATGCGCAATGCGCAATACTCTTTTACGTTTATCCCTTTGTTCCGCCGCAGAAACAATTGATGTTGTTCCGCTCAATGCGGCGGCACCAACAGTCAATCCAATATATTTTAATAAATCTCTTCTTTTCATTTGTAGATAATATTTGTTTTTTATCGAAATATGGAATTGATGACATTCTATATTGCTTTTTTGGGAGTCATCGAACGTTCTTTTGCATCAATTGATTAAATTCCCGTTCAAAAATAGATTCCGAAAATAGAATATATTTTTCAAATCACATAACAGTACCTACCAGTTTGTAAAGTATTATGCTAAACTTATAGTAACATAGCAAACAGGTTAAAAAAATACTTTAGCTTATTTCTAATATTAAAATAAAATTATTTAAAAAAGCGTTTGGTATTATTCATCATATTAGTTGTTAATTAGAGACTTTAATTACCCACACATAGTCTGTAACCGATTTAAGAGAAGCCGGAACATTTACCTCGACGGTATCTCCTTTTTGTTTCCATGAAAGGTTTGATTTACTCCCCAATAGCTGCAACTTTGTGTTTTTAGAAAACGAGATTTTCGTTAACAGCTGTTTTTCTTTTGGAAAATCGAACAGGAAAATATATTTGGTATCCCCATTTTTAGTTTGTGTATAACGAATCTTTTCGCCTTCCCCAAAAACGGTAAACATTCGGCTGCCGTAAATGGCCTCACCATTTGTTTTTATCCAAGTTCCAATTTCTTTCAAACGCTGGTAAGCCACCGGATCCAGCTCGCCATCTGGCCCCGGACCAATATTCAACAAATAGTTTCCTCCTTTACTTACCACGTCAACTAATTTCTCGATGATTTCGTTTGCAGGTTTGTAAACATCATTAGGTACATAACTCCAACTATTCCCCATAGTCATGCAAGTTTCCCATGGATAAGGCAAACCGGTATCCGGTATATACTGTTCAGGGGTAAGATAATTTTGTTGTTCTCCTGGGACAGCTCTGTCCACAACGATCAACTTGGGTTGTTTTGCCCTAACCTCTTTCACCAAACGTAGCATATCGATATCCTGGCTTTGAGGATTACGAGCCCAACGACTGCCTTCGGAAACTTCCGATAATGCATCCTTTATTTCCAGATCTGTTTTCTTACGCACCCAACCGCCATCAAGCCAAAGAATATCAAGCTTGCCATAATTGCTCGCCAATTCATTAATTTGATTATGGGTAAAGTCAACGAATTTTTTCCATTGTTCAGGATACTTCTGAATCGAATAGTTAGCATTGCGGTCGCTTGGCGGAAATTGTTTCCACCAATAATAATCACTATGCCAGTCGGGCTTGGAAAAATAAGCCCCGATCCAAAAATTCTCCTTCCTAAAAGCCGAAAAAATTTCTTTGGTCACATCACTCCTCGGATTGGTTGAAAACGGAGAACCTTTATCGGTAATCTTATAGTCGGTATATTTACTGTCGAACATGCAAAATCCGTCGTGATGTTTGGTGGTAAACACCATGTATTTCATTCCGGCATCCTTGGCAGCTGCCGCCCATTTTTCGGGATTAAATTTCACCGGATTAAAAGTCGTTTTAAGATTCTCGTAGGCATTTACATAATCGTTATAATTGTCGGCCACGCCTGGTTTCTGTCCGCCCGTAGCCCAACTAAGATCTTCCGGGCAAATACTCCAACTTTCCACAATACCCCACTGGCTGTAGGTTCCCCAATGCATCAGCAGACCAAATTTCAAATCTTTCCATTCCTCCAATCTTTGCTGAATAACAGGATTCGGATCTGGACAATATTCTTTTTCTTGAGCGGAAAGATTGATTGTTATAAAAGAAAACAACAAAAAAATTACTGTCTTTCTAAGAATTTGATGTGTGGATTTCATCGCTATTGGTTTATTGGATAATTAAATTCATTTTCGGTATTTCTCTATAACGCCCTATCCAAATGGGTATACCCGCCATCCACATGAATCAACTGTCCCGTTGTATGGCTGGATCTTTCGGATAAAAGAAAAGCAACCATATTAGCTATTTCTTCTGCAGTGGTCATTCTTTTTTCAAACGGAATTTTATCCGTGATTTCTTTTAATTTCTCCTCGGGATTATCAAATGTTTTAATCCATGTTTCATACAAAGGCGTAAAACACTCAGCTACAATTACCGCATTTACGCGGATGCCGTATGGCAACAATTCCACCGCCCATTCCCGGGTCAAGGCATTTCTCCCTCCATTGGAAGCCGCATAGGCCGAGGTGTTTCCTTGACCTGTTTCGGCAGTTTTAGAACCTATATTTACAATCGCTCCCTTTGATTTTTTCAATTCAGGCAAAGCATGATGCCCCATTAGATAATAATGCACCAAATTTTTATGCAGTGAAGCCATGAAAGATTCGTAATTGCCGTTTTCCAATCCAACACCATCGTTTACCCCCGCATTATTAATCAATCCGTCGATGCGGCCACATTCGGCCACAACTTGTTTTACGGCTCTTTCACAGTCTTGAGGGTTTGTCAATTCGGCAACAACGGCCTTCGCTTTTCCTCCCGCAGCCTCAATTTCTTTCACGGCAGCCTTATTATCTTCTTCGCTTCTTCCGATGATAAAAGGGATTGCTCCCTCTGAAGCCAACACTTTGCAGATTCCAAAACCTATTCCTTTGGCTCCTCCGGTTACGATAATTATTTTGTTATTTAAATCTAAGTTCATTTCCGTTTTTTTATAAATGATAAAATTCTATTGCATTTCCACCCCAGAGTTTATCTTGTTCCTCATTCGAAAATTTCGAAAAATAATCCTCTACAATATCACATGATTCCTCATAGGATGCTGCCAACAAACTCACCGGCCAATCACTGCCAAACATCAAACGATTGACGCCAAAAGCCGCCGTAACCACATCTAAACAATACGTAAAATCGGTTGCTCTCCAATTGTTCCAATCCGCTTCAGTTACCAAACCCGAAACCTTACACATCACATTTGGGCAAGCCGCTATTGCTCTAATCTCTTTTTTCCATACGGCAAAATCGATCTGCTTGAAATCAGGTTTTGCCAAATGATCTATTACAAAAGATTGCTGAGGAAAGCGTATTACCAATGCAGTGGCATAAGGCAAATGTTTTGGTAAAATCAAAAGATCATAGGTAAAATTATACTTTGCTAATTTTGATATTCCCATGCAAAAATCCTCCTCTAAAAGGAAATCTTCATCTGGTTCTGCCTGAACAATATGTCGGAATCCTTTCAGTTTTTTATACTGTGAGAAATACTCCAACCTTGCTTCCAGATTCTCTGCTCTTAAATCTATCCAGCCAACAACTCCTTTGATAAACTCATTTTCTTTTGCCAATTGCAATAAAAAATGAGTTTCTTCTTCACTTTGGTCAGCCTGAACGGAGACGCAACCATCAATATATTTTGCTTCGAGCAAAGGCAGTAAATCAGCGGGCAAAAAGTCCCGCTGAATCACTTTCATCTCATCACTAATCCAAGCATCTTTTACTGGATGGTAATTCCAAAAATGTTGATGACTATCTATCCTCATTTCAATTCAAATATTTTTTCCATCAGCATCCATTTTTCTCCTGACTTTGCAAATGGAAGCGCCTGTTGAAACTTCCACATCAATTCTTCCCATTCCTGCACTTTCGGATTATTGGCATCCATTGCTGATTTTTTTTCAAAAGAAAAATCTTCATTGCCTTCGATAATCATGAACATACGATTCCCGATACAATAAATATCAAGCACCTCAATCCCAGAACCCTTGATACTTTCTATAATTTCAGGCCAAACGGCTTGATGATACGCTTTGTACTCCGCCATCAACTGTGGATCTTCTTTTAAGTCTAAAGCCAAACAATATTTTTGTGCTGCCATAAAACTATTATTTATAAGCTACTGCTACTTGTTTACTTGAACCCAATCCTTCCATACCTAACTCAATAACATCACCTGCCTTAATGTAAATTGGTTCTGGTTTAATACCTAAACCTACTCCCGGAGGTGTTCCCGTACTGATTATATCGCCTGGAAGCAAAGTCATAAACTGGCTTAGGTAATGAACTAAAAATGGTATTTTGAATACCAAATTAGAAGTATTGCTGTTTTGGAATTTTTTTCCGTTAACTGTTAACCACATTGGTATATTATTCACGTCTGCTATTTCATCCTGAGTTGCCAAAAAGGGTCCAAGTGGTGCAAATGTATCACATCCTTTTCCTTTTGCCCATTGTCCTCCACGCTCTATTTGAAAAGCTCTTTCGCTGTAATCATTAAGCAAAGCATAACCCGCTACATAATCCATCGCATCAGCTTCTTCAACATAACTGGCTTTTTTACCAACTACAAAAGCCAACTCAATTTCCCAATCTGTTTTTTCACTTCCTTTTGGTATGATAAGGTTATCATTTGGCCCACACAATGCTGTAGTTGATTTAAAAAAGATAATTGGCTCAGCCGGAATTGGAGCATTTGTTTCAAGACAATGATCTACATAATTCAAACCAATGCAAATAATTTTAGAAGGTCTTGCCACTGGCGAACCTAGACGTATAGAAGCATCTACTTCCGGTAATGATGGATTGCCTGCTAATGCTGCTTTTAATTTTTCTAAACCATTTTCTTCAAAAAATGCTTCATTGTAATCTGTAACAATTGAAGAAACATCAAATCTTTTTTCTCCAATTAAAATTCCTGGTTTTTCTTTACCAGCTTCTCCAAAACGTATTAGTTTCATAATCTAAATTTATTGTAATTGTAATTCTATAATTGTGTCAATAGGATCTACTTGTACTCCATCCAAATGTACAAACACTCCTCCTGATTGCTGTTTGAATTTTAATGCTTTTTTACTGTTTAATAAATTGCAACTCTTTATTTTATTTTTCATTTCCGGAATAAAAATAGAAGTGTAATCTTTTGGCGTTTTGATAATATGGGCATACCAGATTTTGTCTTTGGCAGTAACTACACCCCATTCTTGCTTTTTCGTAACACCACCTCTAGTCCCATAAATACTTTGGCCGTTTATTTTCATCCAATCTCCCATTTCTTTTAGCGTTTCAACAAATTCAGGCTGAATGGTTCCGTCAGGCATTGGCCCAACATTCAGCAGAAAATTAGCATTAAGACTGGCTGCATTAACCATATAATGGATTAAATCCTTGGTCGATTTGTATTTTTTATCCGTAATATTAAAGCCCCAAGAATCATTCATGGTTTCACAGGTTTCTAATGGTAATTGCGAAATAGATTGTCCTCCAAAACCAGTAGAATTCCCTCCAGGTAAATCTTTTTCAAACGCCTGAAAATCTTCCCCGGGAATTGGCAACAAATGATGATTATTTGAAATTAAACATTGCGGCTGCAAAGAATGAATCAGTTTATAGATTTCATCATAATGCCAGTTTACTTTCGACTGTAAAGTTTTGTCATGGTCATTATCCAATTGATCCCAATGTCCGTCAAACCAAATTCCGTCAATTTTCCCGTAATTGGTCAACAACTCCGTCAATTGTGCTTTCATAAAACGGATGTAACTTTCCCAATCACTCTTTTGAGTCCTGCCAGTTCCTTGTCCAGTTTTTCCTGTTTCATACTGATAATCGCTACGGTACCAATCCAACAAAGAATAATAACAGAATAATTTAATTCCTTCTTTATGACATTCATCAGCCAATTGTTTCAAGGCATCTTTCCCGTAAGGTGTATTGGTTATTTTCCAGTCAGATTGTTTAGTGTCCCAGTTACTGAAACTGTCGTGATGACGGGTGATAAAAGTAATGTATTTCATCCCACCGGCCTTTGCGGTAGCTACCCATTTCTTGGCATCAAAGTTTTGCGGATTAAATATATTGATCAAGCGACCGTATTCTTTTACACCGATTTTCTTGTTATTCATTACCCATTCCCCATCCCCCAAGACGCTCGATGCCCCCCAATGGATGAACATTCCTAATTTCATATCCTGGAATTCTTTTCTTGCCGCCAAATTTTCAGCAGAGGGTGTGTAAATTTGCGCCTGTAAAGCCATTGTAGTTACGCAGCTAAACAACAAACTCGATAATAATTTTCTCATATTGGTTATAGTTTTTGAAGGTTATAATTTTTTGAAACTTTAATTAGGCGTGTAATTTACTCCTCTTCCTTTATCGCTTGAATCTGAGTTTCCGATAAAATCTGATTGAATACTTTCAAATCTTTAATTTTCCCAATAAAAGAATTGCTGCTGTCACCAATTGTATTTAAAGGAAAGAATAATGTTTTCATAACCCAAATGGAGTCGTTTTTATAGCCTGTTGGGATTTTTTCCCTCGTGAGCTTTTTAACCAATTTGCCATTCATAAACAATGTTGTTGAATTATTATCTCCCGTAATAGCAATCGTACTCCACACATTTTGAGGAATCGCAACACCAAAATCATAATCCTTTCCTTCGTGAGAAAAACCAAGGTTAGACGTATTTCCTTGTTTTAGTTTTACAGTTGCATGATTCGATTGAAAAAGGACAGCATTGGCATCATTATTTTCAGAAGGATTTATTTTAAAGCTAACCGTATAATCATATCCAATTTCGTTGTACGGTAGTTTCACATAACTGTCATTGTTCTTAAAACTTAATACTTTTCTGTTTCCATCAGTTATATAGCTTGCATGATTTAGTTTTCGTATTTCATCATTCCCTTTCATCGGAAGATTTACAACTAGAGAATCTTTAGCGTACATTTTTCCTCTCAAATTCAGCCCCGGACCTTCATTTGTAGCTTTGGCTTTGCTGGAAAACTCATTAAAACTTACCGTCGTATCTGTACCGGTCCACATTTTTTCACTCAACACTTGAATTGCAGGAAACACTCTGTCTGTAACATCCTGAGCGGTAATTCCATTTTTGGCAACATCATTCCATACGGCAAACATTCCTCCTCTTATAAAAGGATCTCCCATCTTGAAAACCACATTACCAATGACAACCGGTTCCCATTTTTCATATAAATGCTTCAGGTTTAGATAATCATAGTAATATCCCGCAGCAGGCACAATATAAAGCAAACCGTCGGGCGTGCTAATAAGTGGATAACCCAATTCCTTCATTTTCAAAGGGTCCGCATAGCCATTGTACCAAGCATTCATGCTAACACCTTTTGAAGTAACGGGAGTAGTACCATCGGCATGCGTTAAAGCACCCCAAACCCGTACCTCTTTCCCAAAACCTTGCACGTATTTTATAAAATGATCGGTGAACTTTCTAAAAGGCTCTGCCTCTTTTTTAGCATATTCATCGGTTCCGATATGCACTTCTTTAAAACGAAACACCGGATTTTTTCCTTCCAAGTATTCTTTAAATATGTTTTCTACGATGGTATAGGTTTCTGGATTTTTTATATCCAAATGGTCTTTTCCAAATTCTTTACTCGCAATTTGCGGGAATGCTTTTGAGATGGCCAAGGAATGGGCAGGCACATCGATCTCAGGAATAATATTTATTCCATAACTTTCGGCAAGCAATTGCAAGTCAATAAATTCTTTTTTGGTATAGAATTCTCCCTTCGTAGCTAATTGCGGATAGGTTTCACTCTCTAGTCTAAAACCACTATAGGTGCTATCCCAGTCATTGTTGAAATGTTTCACAAATGCATTATCACTTAGATGTATTTGAAAATCACCCATTTTATAATAGGACATCAACTTTACATAATCCCGTAAAAAATCAATTTTGAAATATTTTCTTCCAACGTCCAACAGAAAACCTCTTACTTCATATTTAGGATAATCTCTTGAAATTCCCTTAGCCAAAGAACGGTGTAGTGCATCTTTTTCTAATATTTGTAAAATGGTACGCGTTCCCCAAAAAGCGCCCTTATATTCGGCCGCTTGGATAGAAATATAATCTTTTATCGAAAGAGAATACCCTTCCGCTCCCAATTCCTCTTTATTACCATTTAGAGAAATAAAAATATCGCCGGCTTTTGGAGTACCCACAAGAACAGCAGGCTTTATTTTGCATAGTTCAAGCAAATCATTTTGAAAAACTTTTGCCGCCTGCATAAGGACCGATGCATACTTTACATCCATCACAATTCTTGATTTAGTTGTCAATACAAAATTACCTTTAGCTCCATACCACTCTCTCAATGAAGGAATCACAAAGGGTTTTGCATTCTCTCCTTGATTATTGTAAGTTCCTTCTACTTTTACTGAATAAGGAATCTCCATAGAAGAGCCATCATTTTTTTTAATTGCTTTAAACAACAAATTAACCGTCATGTTATTTAACGGAGTGAAAATAGTTCCCGATTTACTTATTACCGAAAGATTATCTGATCCTATTAGTTGTACGCTATATCCTTCAGGAATAACTGGCATTTTATAAGTTGAAGTCCCTTTTGAAATAAAGGGTTGCATCACCACTTTTTCCGCCAAGTAAATCGAGTCTGACTTAGTCATTTTGGACTGTGCTGATGCCTGTAGGGTCCCCAAAATAAAACCCATCAACACCAAATGTTGTTTAAAATTCATAATCATTATTTTTTCTCTTCTTTGTTAAAATACAATCCCATCTCCGCCAATGTTGGCTGTAATCTGGCTGATACAATACGTAACCTTACTTTAGATGCGGTTACAGATGGAAACTCCAATAAACGTTTGAATCCAATTGTGGTTCCTTCAGTTGCTTTTTTCCATTGGTTAGTATCCCAATATTCAAGTACAAATTTTTCTACTCTTTGTCCAATACGTATGTTTTCCTGAAGCGACAGTACATTAAATGTTTTTTCTCCCTTCAAATTCATTTCAATTGCATTATCATTTCCTTTCATAGAAAATGAAAGATGTGTAGCGTCATTCCCGTCAAGCAACGTTTTTATTTTCTTAACTGCCCCAACTCCTTTTGCCCCTTTCAGAAGGTTCACTTTGAATATATTATCCAATTTCTCTCTCCAAGTTTTCAAAGCGGCTACGTCAAAATCAGTAAGCAATCCTCTTTTATCCGGTGGGATATTCAATAACAAAACTCCATTTCTTCCCACCGAATGAAAATAAATTTCTTTCAGATATTCTGGTGTTTTCACTTTTTTATCTTCCGATTCATGATAAAACCAACCCGGACGGATCGATACATCTGTTTCGGCAGGATACCATTTTAAGGCATCTCCATCCCTTAATTGGCTGCGACTTCCCAGAACATTGCCCATCATATCTCCGGCTGGCGGTGTATCTGCTTTGGTTTGTGAACCTTCGTTAAATTTATTCTTTTTCCCAACCGGCACCACACTCCATTCTTCCTCACGGCCGTGCCCGCTTTCTGTTCCTACCCAACGCACATCAGGACCAGAAACCGCAATAACCGCTTGTGGTTGTAATTTTCGAATATGAGCATACCATCTTTCAAAATCATACACCTGCTTTTTCCCGTTAGGACCTTCGCCATTGGCACCATCAAACCATACCTCATCTACTTTTCCATATTGGGTAAGCAATTCCGTTAACTGATTGATAAAAAACTCATTGTATGCTTCAGTTCCGTAAGAAGCATTATTCATGTCCCAAGGTGACAAATACACTCCAAAACCTACTCCCAATTCCTTACAGGCATCGGCTACTTCTTTTACAACATCCCCTTTCCCGTCTTTCCAAGGGCTATTTTTAACCGAATATTCCGTAAACTTGCTTGGCCACAAACAAAAACCATCGTGATGCTTTGCCGTAAGAATAACCTGCTTGATTCCTGCATCTTTACAGGCCTTTACCCATTGTTTTGCGTTTAATGCTGTCGGGTTAAATAATTTAGGATCTTCTTTTCCTTCTCCCCATTCACGACCGGTAAAAGTGTTAATACCGAAATGAAAAAATGCGGTTAATTCCAAACGCTGCCAACGTAATTGCTGTGGCGTAGGCGTAATTGTAGCCGCTATCTTTATTAATTCCTCGTCTGACATTGAGGTATTGACAGGTGCAAAATTTTTTGTTTGCGCAAAACCTACCGTTGTAAGTATTGTCATTAAAAACACTAACTCTATTCTGCTTTTCATTTTATATTTTATTAAATTATTTAAAAATTAAAATTTTATTCAATAACATAAATAGTCGCACTTCTTGCTCCGTGTGCCCCAATCACCAAAGACTGTTCTATATCGGCTGTTTTTGATGGTCCGGCAATGAATGCACCGAAACCTTCTCGTGCCACATCAACACTATCGTAAGCATGATGCATCGTTGGCACAATAGCTGCCTTATCAATTACTATTATCAAATGCTGGCAAATAAAAGGCAACAGTCTGTTTACCATTTGACTTTCATAAATCCATACCGCGCCATTTTCGGCCACACCAACGGTTCCTCTAATATAGGCTCTCTCTACTTTTTCTAATTCTGATGCCGTAAAAGAAACTACTTGATTGTCTACTTCACCAATGGCAGCTATGGCATTAACAACAAAATTGCCACTTGCTTTATCAGCAATTAGTTTATTTTTTAATTCCGTTATGTTCTGAATCAATTCCACTTTACCGCCAATACTTTCCAGCACCTTTTTAAACTGCGCATAAACATCCTCATAACGAATTAGTACATTCCTATCCATCACAGGAAGTGCTGTCAATTCCGGTTGGTTGATTGCTATGGCATTTAATATTTTTTCTCTTGCACTCATGCTTAACTGTAGCTTATTTTTTGTTCGTTTTCCCGTTTTTTAAATACCAATCCCTGAAGGATTCCTTCGGTGGTTCTGGCATTTCTCTTTGTTTGTACCAAACATTTAATTTATTGTTTGCCACAAAAGGAACTATTCGCATCATCCATCTTCCCATTTTCCCTGCGAAACGATACACTTTTGGTTTTGACAATAAAAAGCCCATTCCTTTCATTCCTATTTTTTTGCTTGTGGCAACATAGCCTTCGGCAACAATAACTTGCCTCCATTTCCATAACTGCTCATGGATATTGATTTTCACGGGACATACATTGGTGCAACTGCCACATAAGGTTGATGCAAATGGCAAATCAGCGTTGGCTTTCATATCCAAATTTGGATTCAAAATAGAACCAATAGGTCCTGCCACAGCGGTATGATAACTATGCCCTCCGCTACGACGGTATACCGGACAAGTATTGAAACAAGCGGCACAACGGATACATTTTAACGAATTCCTGAAATCTTCCCGACCCAATTGTCGGCTGCGACCATTATCAACAATTACAATATGCATTTCCTGATTGGGTCTTGGTTTCTGGAAATGGCTCGAATAAGTGGTTATCGGTTGTCCGGTAGCACTTCTTGCCAACAAACGCAGGAATACCGAAAGATGTTCTGCCTTTGGAATAATTTTTTCAAACCCCATGCAGGCAATATGTACGGGAGCTGTATGTGCGCCCATATCGGCATTTCCTTCATTGGTGCAAACCACAAAACCGCCCGTTTCGGCAACGGCAAAGTTGACACCGGTAATCGCCAATTGTGACTGAACAAACTTATCTCGTAAGTGTTGTCTTGCGGCTTCGGTTAAATATTGTGGATCGTTATTTCCTTTTTCTGTGTGTAAATACTCATGAAAAGTGGCGCTTACATCTTCTTTTTTTAAGTGAATAGCAGGTAATACAATATGACTTGGCGGTTCTTTTCTGAATTGAACAATGCGTTCTCCCAGATCCGTATCGACTACCTCAATACCATGCTCCTGTAAATATTCATTCAAATGACATTCTTCGGTGAGCATGCTTTTGCTCTTCACAATTTTTTGAATATTGTGTTTGCGGATAATCTCGTGAATGATTTTATTGTGCTCGTCTCCATCAGCTGCCCAATGTACTTTTATTCCATTGGCGGTAGCCTTTTCTTCAAATTCTTTTAAATAATCAGAGAGATTGGAGAGCGTGTGGTTTTTTATCTGTGAACCCCATTCCCTTAGTTGCTCCCATTCCGGCAAACCATGCGCGGCCTTATCCCGCTTCTCACGAACAAACCACAGGGTCTCGTCGTGCCAGTCGGTTCTTGGCTCGTCAGCTATAAATTTTTCCGCTAATGTTGCATGAGTTGCTTTCATAATATTTTCCTCTCTCCGGCCCTCTCCGAAGGAGAGGGAGACTGGACGGAGTTTTATTCGTTTAGTTTTTCTGTATTCTCTTTTCTTTATTCTCTAATTTCCAACTTCATTATAATCCGCTATTCAATATCTCAGCAATATGAATGGTTTTTACCTTGCTTCCCTGTCTTTTCAGAATTCCTTCCAAATGCATCAGGCAACTGGTATCGCCACCTGTGATGTACTCAACTTCGTTTGCATCATGCTCTTTTATTCTATCCTTACCCATTTTTACACTTACCGCTTCTTCGGAAACACAAAAAGTCCCACCAAAACCACAGCATTCATCGTTGCGTTTTGGCTTACTTAATTGAATACCTTTCACCATGCTGAGCAATTGTTCTGGTTTAGAAAATTCTGGCAACATTCTTTCGGTCATCGAAGAAAGTTGTAATCCTCTTTGACCATGACAACTGTTGTGCAAACCTACTTTGTAAGGAAAACTGGCATTGATGTTTTCTACTTTCAAAATATCGGTTAAAAACTCGGTGAGCTCATAAATTCCGATACGTATTTTTTGAGCCACTTCAGGACGCTTCTCATCCCGTAAATGTTCTTTTACATGCAAAACACAACTTCCCGAAGGAGCCACAATATAATCAAACCCTGAAAAATTTTCAACAAAATTGACATCGCAGCCTTTACTTAAACTGGCAAAACCACTGTTGGCCATAGGCTGACCACAGCAGGTTTGCTGCAAAGGAAATGAAACATTACATCCAAGTTTTTCTAATAATTGTAATGTAGCAATTCCTACCTGTGGATAAAACTGGTCGATATAACAGGGTATGAATAAGGCTACTTTCATATGTTGATATTTATTGTTTTTTTATCGGTAATATGTAATTCACATATCATCATTAGTGTTTGCGACCAATTATCGGTTATGATCATTTCAATTAATTATTTAATTTTATAAAACCACCATCAATAGGATAATCAGAACCTGTAATAAAACCTGATTCATCACTGCAAAGGAACAATGCCAATGCAGCAATTTCTTCTGGTTTTCCCATACGTCCGATAGGTTGTGATTTAGATAATTTATCAAACATTTCGGCTTGATTATCCGGATAATTTTTAGAAATAAATCCATCCACAAACGGCGTATGTACTCGAGCCGGAGAAATAGAATTACAACGGATATTTTCGTTAATATAGTCCTTGGCAACAGACAAAGTCATCGCCATTACAGCACCTTTTGCGGTAGAATAAGCAAAACGGTCCGGAATCCCAACCCAAGCCGCGATAGAAGCCATATTCAAAATAACCCCTCCGCCTGAATTCCTAAAGTGTGGAATGGCAGCATGCAAACAATTGTAAACCCCTTTTACATTCACATTCATAATACGGTCAAAATCAGCTTCAGGAGTAGTATCTACTTTGCCAACATGAGCAATTCCTGCATTGTTTACCAGAATATTAAAATTCCCTATTTTTTCGAATGTCGTTAATACTTCTTGCTGTTTGGCCACATTACAGGCATGTGAAAACACTTTTCCACCATTTGCCTTTATTTCGTCAACAGCTGTTTTAGCGCTTTCTTCGGTTAATTCTACAATATGCACTTCGGCACCTTGTTTTGCAAATAAAGCAGCAATTGCTTTTCCTATTCCGCTACCACCTCCGGTAATTACCGCTTTTTTATCTTGTAATGAAAACATATTATTAGATTTTTAGATCTTTAGATTATTACACTTTTTACTTTTACCTATTGCTTTTTTTACAAAGACACTCCGCGTTTCCAAGGAATAAAATCATCCTGATTTAGTAATACCGCTTTCGGGATAATTTCGCCACTGGCCGCTTTAATGCAATATTCCAAAATATCTTCTCCCATTTTTTCAATGGTCTTTTCACCACTAATGACCGGACCACAATCAATATCAATAATATCGCTCATTTTTTTAGCCAAAACTGAATTAGTGGCCACCTTAATCACCGGACAAACAGGATTACCCGTTGGCGTCCCCAATCCCGTGGTAAACAAAATCAATGTTGCACCAGATGCCGCTTTACCAGTTGTTGCCTCCACATCGTTTCCGGGTGTACATACCAAATTTAATCCCGGTTTAGAAACTATTTCTGTATAATCCAATACATCTACCACTGGTGCTGTTCCGCCTTTTTTGGCAGCACCCGCACTTTTGATGGCATCAGTAATCAATCCGTCTTTTATATTTCCTGGTGAAGGGTTCATGTGAAAACCAGAACCCACTTTATGTGCCAAAGCATCGTAAGATTGCATAAGATCGATGAACTTTTTCGCAGCCTCTTCCGTAACACAACGGTCAATTAAATTTTGTTCCACTCCACACAACTCCGGGAATTCTGCCAATAATACTTTACCGCCTAAAGCTACCAGTAAATCAGCAGTGTAACCCACGGCAGGATTTGCTGAAACTCCGCTGAAACCGTCGCTACCGCCACATTTAACCCCTAAACACAATTCGCTTAAAGGAGCTGCTGTTCTTTCTTGTTTGTTTATTTCAATTAATCCTTTAAATGTTTTTTTGATCGCATCGGCAATCAATTGCTCTTCGCTGTCCGATTGCTGTTGTTCAAAAACAAGTAATGGTTTATCGAAAGATGGATTTTGTTTTTTAAGGTCATTCATAAAATTCTGTACCTGCAAATGTTGGCATCCTAAACTCAATAGTGTAATACCTCCTACATTTGGATGGTTAGCATAAGAAGCTAACAACGAACTTAAAGTAACGGAATCCTGACGCGTACCACCACAACCTCCTTGATGATTCAGGAATTTGATTCCATCAACATTTTTAAACACGCGATTCGTGCTGGTTGTTGGCGTAAGCAGCATGTTAACCGAATCAACGTCCTCTCCGTTTTGATAAGCCTGCAATAATTGGTGGGTATACTGCGTGTATTTATCGCTCACTGAATAACCCAATTCATTATGCAGGGCTTCCTTTATTACATCAAGGTTTCGGTTTTCACAAAATACCGTTGGTACAAACAACCAATAATTGGCAGTTCCTACACGACCGTCTTTTCTTTTATATCCTTTAAAAATTCTGTCTTTGTATTTCGAAACATCAGGTGCCTGCCATGCAAAATCAACATGACGGTATCCATAAGGTTCAGCAGCATGCTTCAGATTTGCCGTAGTCATCAGGCTGCCTTTGGTAACATCATTCTGCACTTTACCTACTAATACCCCATACATAATTACTTCATCACCAAAACTTAAATTAGTCATGTAAAATTTATGCTTTGCCTTAATGGCTTCCTGAAGAACATAAGTTTCTTCTTCAAAAACCACCTTCTCCTCTTTTGCTAAATCAGTTAAAGCCACCAGTACATTATCCTCTGGGTGCATTTTTACCACCAATCTTTTTGCTTCGTTTTTTAACATCTTATTATAAATAGAATTTATGCTTTATTTGTTTTATGCGCGTTGAATGCAAACAATAGTATTACTGCAAAACAAGTTAAGGGCACCGTATAACCATATTGAATATTACCTGTCATATCTGAAATTAGTCCTAATACAGGAGGCAATAATGCGCCTCCTACAATCGACATCACAATCAATGATGACCCAATCTTAGTATTATGTCCCAATCCGTCAATTCCCATAGAAAAAATGGTTGGAAACATAATGCTCATAAAAAATGCGATGGCAATTAAAGTATAAACCACTACCATTCCTGTTCCCATTATAGCCAATATCGATAAGATAATATTGATGGTCGCGTACGCTATCAGTAACTTTCTTGGTTGAATGTATTGCATCAAAAAAGTTCCTGCAAAACGCCCTAACATAAATGCCAATCCGAAAAAACCTAAATATTTTGCTGCAGTATCCTCTTCAAGACCGGCTGTAGTAGTGGCCATTTTTATAAAAAAGCTTCCTACGCAAACTTGCGCTCCCACATAAAAGAATTGGGCCAAAATCCCCCATCTTAATTTCATTGATTTTAAGGCTCCTCCAAAGCTGGCTCCATCGGTTCCTTCTTTATCATCGTCTTTAACGTCTGGCATATTGGTAAAATAAAATATTACCGCCACAGCCAGAATAATCAAGCCCAAAATAAGATACGGCATTTTTACGCTTGCCGCTTCTGAAGCTAAATAAGTGCTTAATTCCGTTGACGACATACTTGCCATCTCTGCTTCGGTCAAATTTTTACCAGATAAAATCATTGGTCCAATAAACGTTGGAGCTATGAAAGCCGCCAATCCGTTGAAAGACTGTGAAAAATTCAATCTTTTGGTTGCCGTTTCTGCAGGTCCTAATATGGTTACATACGGATTGGCAGCGGTTTCCAGAAATGTCAATCCACAGGCAATGACAAACAAAGCCCCCAGAAAGTAAATATATTGCAATGAATTGGCCGCAGGCACAAATAATATGGATCCGATACCAAACAAGACCAATCCAATCATGATTCCTGATTTATAACCATACTTCCGCATAATATAACCCGCAGGCAAAGCCATAACAAAATAAGCGATAAAAACAGAAGAGTCTATCAGGGAAGATTGTAAATCCGAAAGATTGAATGCTTTTCTTAAATGAGGAATCAGAATAGGATCCAGATTGTGAACAAATCCCCAGAAAAAAAACAGACTGGTAACCAATATAAATGGGAACATCCAGCTTTTTTTTTCATTAGAAAATGCTTTATTTTGCAAAACCGACTCAGATGTTAATGCCATAGGTATTATATTAAATTTATATTGTTTTGGAATTCGAAAGATATAATGACTAAAGTATATTTATTAATTCATTATTATCTTTGTTTAATTATTAATTATCTTTAGATATAAATGAAAATTGAAAAAACAAAAATAACCTCCTACTTAAACAGTTCTATTTCTGTTATTTCTCGTGAAGAATCATTTTTTCAATCCCCATTCCATTCCCATCCCGAACTCGAATTGGTCTATATAAAAGAAAGTCACGGCAAAAGAATTGTCGGAAATTCTGTGGAACCTTTTGAGTCTGGCGATATGGTTTTTTTGGGTTCAGATATCCCTCATGTATGGCTTAATGACGAAATCTATTATCAAGGGATTAATAAACTAAAAGCAAAAGCCATAGTAGTTTATTTTAATAAAGACTTATTTGGCCCTGCTTTTTATGAATTGAAAGAAACCCAAAAAATAAATACTCTTTTCAACCAAGGCGTTAGAGGTTTGTCTATTTCCGGAAAAACAAATGAACTTATTGCAAAAAAACTAGAGAAACTAGTTAAAAAAAAGGACTTCGAAATTATCATTGGTCTTTTCGAGATATTGTCTATTCTTTCAGAAAGTAGCGATCTCTCTTTTGTAAACAGTGAGGCTTATACTACCGTAAATGATCAAACCAAAAATGATCGTCTTTCAGACGTTTTTGAATATGTAAAAGAAAACTATAAGGAAGACATTTCACTTATTGCAATTGCAAAAATTGCCAATCTTACTCCAACTTCGTTTTGCAGAATGTTTAAATTAAAAACCAAAAAACATTTTGTGGAATACCTCAACGAAATTCGAGTTTCCAATGCCTGCAAATTTCTTATTGAAACCGATATGGGCATGTCTGAAATCGCTTATGAATGTGGTTACAAAACCGCTTCCAATTTCAATAAACTTTTCAAAAAATTAACAGGAACCACTCCAAAAGAATACAAGAAAAATTCAGGAAACTAAGTATTTTAAGGCTTCTTAGTAAGTGCCTTAAATCTTGTCCGAAATGATTTGCGAATTTCCTGTAAGGGTCACATTAGAGAACAAGTTAAGCTGCTAGATTTTACTGGTTTTTTAAATCGCCCTTTAAAATATTTAAATCATTTAATTTTTATTCCTACTTTTACATTTGTGAAATGGATTACAACTATAGCATCAATTTACCTGATAGCACTTTCTTGTTTGCCTTGCGCAGATATGGAAGTAAATAGTCCTGCACATGCTTTGACAGAACTTACGTCAAATAATGAGGAACATTCCCACGATAAAGAGAAAGATTCTTGTTCGCCCTTTTGTTTTTGTAATTGTTGTGGCGCACAGGTATTAAGTTATCAGCCAAGTATTTCTTTTGCTTTTTCAGTAGTTTCGGCTGTTATAACCATTCAGCTACCTTCTTACAAATCCGTTTTTGCTTCCAGTTTCTACGGAAGCATTTGGCAACCGCCACAAATAGTATAATGATGCCCGTCCCGACACTTCGGGATTCGGGTCAGAAAGTTGTGGTTTTTCCACAGTATTTAAAGGGCAATTAGTTGTCCCTTTTTCTCATTCATTATAATATAAAAATGTTAGACAAAATCATACAATTTAGTATAAAGAACAAGTTCATTATACTTTTACTTACCCTTGTACTTATAGCTTGGGGCAGTTATTCCCTTAAAAATTTACCGTTAGATGCCTTACCCGATGTGACTAATAATCAGGTACAAATCATTACTACCGCCCCTACATTAGCCAGTCAGGAAGTAGAACAGTTGATCACGTATCCACTGGAACAAGCCGTGAAAACAATACCAAAAGTCATAGAGCTTCGTAGTATTTCTCGTTTTGGACTTTCGGTAGTTACAGTTGTTTTTAAAGATGATGTGGATATTTATTGGGCAAGAGAACAAATTTTTCAACGGCTAAAGCAAGCCGAAGAAAACATCCCAAAATATGCAGGTTCACCAGAATTAGCACCTATTACAACCGGACTTGGAGAAATATATCAATACGATGTATATGCCAAAAAAGGCTATGAAGATAAATATGATGCAGTCCAATTAAGAACCATTCAGGACTGGATTATTATACCTCAATTACAAGGAATTGAAGGCATTGCAGAAGTCAGTACATGGGGTGGAAAACTAAAACAATATGAAA
Source organism: Flavobacterium sp. GT3P67 (assembly GCF_004349155.1). NCBI lineage: Bacteria > Pseudomonadati > Bacteroidota > Flavobacteriia > Flavobacteriales > Flavobacteriaceae > Flavobacterium > Flavobacterium sp. GT3P67. The sequence goes on along the minus strand of NZ_SMLF01000009.1, from coordinate 95,657 downwards.
TTTCGGTAAATCCCAATACTTTAAATAGTCTGGGCGTAACCATAACTGAAATTTTTGATGCCTTAGAAAAAAACAATCAAAATACCGGAGGCGCCTACATAGAAAAAGACCAATATGCCTATTTTATTCGAGGTGTTGGTATGGCTACCGGCATTAGAGACTTAGAAAATGTGGTAGTCAAAAACCGAAATGGTTCGCCAGTACTAGTGAGAGATGTAGCCACCGTAAATGAAGGGATATCATTAAGATACGGAGCTGCCACAAAAGACGGAAAAGGTGAAATTGTTTGTGGTTTAGCTTTAATGCTAAAAGGTGAAAACTCTAGTGCTGTAGTCAATCGGATTAATGAAAAAATGATCCAGATTAACAAAACATTACCCGAAGGGGTGGTTGCCGAAGCTTTTATCGACAGAGGAAAATTAGTCAATAGCGCCATTGGAACAGTCACTAAAAATTTACTCGAAGGAGCCTTAATAGTGATTTTTGTATTGATCTTATTTCTTGGAAATCTTCGTGCCGGATTAATTGTTGCTTCTGTAATTCCGTTAGCAATGCTTTTTGCTGTGATACTGATGAATTATTTTGGCGTAAGCGGAAACCTGATGAGTTTAGGTGCCATCGATTTTGGGATTATAGTCGACGGCGCGGTAATCATTGTCGAAGCAACGATGCATCATTTGTATAAGAAAAAAAATAATGGGCAATTAGAAATTAGCAATGGACAATTGGCAATTGGCAATGAAGGAAAATTACCAATTGCTTCTGAAAGAACTTTGCCTATTGCCAGCGAAGCTGATTTGCTTATTGTCAATTCAAAATATTCTCAGGAGCAAATGGATAGCGAAGTTTATAAATCGGCTTCAAAAATCCGGAACAGTGCCGCTTTTGGAGAAATTATAATTTTGATTGTTTACCTGCCCATTTTAGCATTAGTGGGTACCGAAGGGAAAATGTTCAAACCGATGGCAATGACCGTAGGCTTTGCTGTCATTGGAGCATTTATTTTATCATTGACTTATGTTCCTATGATGAGCGCGATGTTTTTATCAAAAAACACGGAACACAAACCCAATTTCAGTGATAAAATGATGGCTTGGTTTGAAAAAATATACACTCCATTTTTAGATAAAGCGTTACAATTTAAGAAAGCCGTTTTAGCGATTGCTTTAGGGCTGTTCGTATTGGCTATTGTTATCTTTCAAAATATGGGAGGCGAATTTATCCCAACCATCGAAGAAGGTGATTTAGCCATTAATGCCACTATTATGACTGGAAGCTCGCTTTCGCAAATGGTTAAAACCACTACAGAATACGAGAAAATCCTAAAAGCAAAATTCCCTGAAATAAAAACAATCGTAACAAAAATTGGTAGTGGGGAAATTCCAACCGATCCAATGCCTATTGAAAGTGGCGATTTAATTATTGTGCTCAAAGACAAAAGCGAATGGACTTCTGCCGACAATTGGGAAGATTTAGCCAATTTGATGAAGTCAGCAATGGAAGCCATTCCTGGTGCAACAATAGAAATTTCGCAACCCATTCAAATGCGTTTCAATGAATTAATGACAGGAAGCCGGAGTGATATTGCCATTAAGATTTTTGGAGATGACTTAGAAGTTTTAGATACAAAAGCGACAGAACTTATTTCGAAAATTAACAATATAGAAGGGATTGGCGATTTGAAAGCGGATAAAGTAACGGGTTTACCTCAAATAACGGTAAAATACGATTACAGCAAAATCGCTTTATATGGTCTAAATATTTCGGATATAAACCAAATTATTCGTTCTTCTTTTGCAGGGGAAACTGCCGGAAAAATTTATGAAGAAAGCAAACGATTTGATATAGTCGTTCGCATGGATGCAGCCAACAGAACGGACATTACCGATGTTAGCAATTTATTTATTCCGTTACCAAACGGGCAACAAGTGCCGCTCTCGCAAGTAGCCACAATCGATTATGAACAAGGTCCGGTGCAAGTGAGCCGTGAAGATGGTAAACGAAGAATTACAATTGGATTAAATGTTCGCGGTCGTGATATTAAAAGTGTAGTCGAAGAAATTCAACAAAAACTAGATACAGATTTTAAACTTCCGGCAGGTTATTATGTCACTTATGGTGGTCAGTTCGAAAACTTGATTGAAGCAACAAAAAGACTCTCAGTAGCCTTACCTATTGCTTTGGGATTAATTTTAGTATTGTTATTTTTTACCTTCAATAGTTTCAAACAAGCAGGATTGATTTTTACAGCCATTCCATTATCAGCCATTGGTGGCGTATTTGCATTGTGGTTGCGTGGCATGCCGTTTAGTATTTCGGCAGGAATAGGTTTTATTGCTTTGTTTGGAATCGCAGTATTAAACGGAATTGTATTGATTTCTTATTTCAACCAACTTAAAGCGGAAGGAATAACCGACCCCTTGCAACGTGTTTTAATAGGAACAAAAACAAGATTACGCCCCGTTTTAATGACTGCCGCGGTTGCATCGTTAGGTTTCTTACCTATGGCATTATCGACCAGTGGCGGTGCCGAAGTCCAAAAACCATTAGCCACTGTTGTTATTGGCGGATTATTTTCGGCAACATTATTAACGCTAATCGTTTTACCGATTTTGTATTTATTATTTGAAAAATTTAGCAATAAGCAATTTGAAACAAACAATTAAGAATAAATAATTAGCAATTAGCAATTTGAAATAAGCAATAAGCAATTGGGAACAAATAATTAGTTTTTTGCTGATGGTGATTCCAAGGATTATTATAATTTAAAAAAAACAATAAAAAAATGAGTGTATATAGTTTTAAAGAGACAACAGTTTTTAAAAAATCGTTTTTGTTAGCAATGCAAATTTTTGAAATAAGTAAATCATTTCCAAAAGAAGAAAAATATTCTTTAACTGACCAAGTACGTCGAAGTTCAAGAATTGTATCTACAAACCTTGCTGAAGCTTACCGCAAAAAAAGATATCCGGCACATTTCATATCAAAACTAACCGATTGCGATGCTGAAAATTCTGAAACAGGAATTTGGATTGAGTTTGCATTTGCGTGTGAATATATAAATGTTGAAATAAAACAAAATCTTATTTCTCAGAATGAAGAAGTTGGAAAATTATTATTTCATATGATAAATAATCCTGAAAAATATTAAGCAATGAAAAAATATAAAAAAACTGGCAATTGGCAATTTAAAAAAATAAGCAATTGGCAATTGGCAATAAAAAAAAGCAGGCAATTGGCAATTGACGATTTCAAATTTCTTGCGAAGCAAATTTGTTCATTGTCTATTTCTTGCAAAGTAAATTTGCTTTTTGCTAATTCCTTGCGAAGCAAATTTGCTTTTTGCCTATTATTTTTAACTTGCAATTTTGCTTATTGCCAATTGCCTATTTCTTTAGAAAAAGCTATCGAAATGGCTAAATCAAACAATATCGATTTAAAAATTGCCGATGCAGCAATTGAAAAACAGACCGTACTCAAAAAAACTGCTTTTCAAGTTGATCCTTTACAGATTCAGTATCAAGGCGGACAGTTTAACAGCAAGGACTACGACCATAATATTTCGATACAACAATATTTCCCTATCGGAAAAATTACCAAAGCCAATCGACAACTACAGGAAGAATTGGTAAAACTTGCCGAAAGGCGTAAAGCATTGTCAGAATATGAAATAGAGAAAGCCGTAACATTATCCTATTATCAATATCTATTTGGTGTTTCTATTCAAAAATTAAACAATGAATTGAACACTATTTATACCAAATTCCTTAAAAATGCAACCCTTCGTTTCAATACTGGCGAAAGTGGAAATATCGAAGTCATTAGTGCAAAAGCAAAGGTTAAAGAAATTGAAACCCAAAAAGCACAATTAGCGTATGACTTGGCTATTTATCAAAAACAATTGCAGTTTTTTGTTCAAACGGAACTAAATATTGTTCCGGACAGTGCGACTCCATTACAGTTTTCATCCCTAACGGATACAAATAAATCAAAAGTTGAAAGTTTAGTGACCGAGTATTATCAACAACAAATTTCGGTGTACCAAAAAGAAGCAAATACATTTAAAGCACAAAGAACGCCAAAATTAGGATTGGGTTATTTTGCACAAACAATTGATACGAAATCCTATTTTCAAGGATTTACGGCAGGTTTACAAATTCCTTTATTTGGTGGTGTGAATACCGCTAAAGCCAAAGCATCAGCAATTAGTATTTCGCAATCGCAATTAGAATTAGATAAAAACAAACTTTCGCTGCGATTACAAATGCAGGAATTACGAAACGAGTTTGAAAAGCAACAAAAAGGGTTAGAATATTACCAGAATGAAGGTCTGCAATATGCCGAACAAATTATTACAACGGCTCAAAAAAGTTATGCCAACGGCGATATGACGTATTGGACCTATATCAGTTTTCTTAACCAGGCAATTGATATTAAAAAGCAACATGCTGAAACGCTAAATTCATTCAATCAAAGTGCTATTCAGCTGCAATTTCCATCCATTTCTAACAATTAATAATCTAAAAAATGAAAAATATATTTGAAAACAAAATAATAAGCAATAAGCAATTTACAATAGGTAATTTTCAGCAAAACAGATTTACTTATTTTTTATTGCCCATTGTCTATTGCATATTTTTTCTGGTCTCATGTAACAATAAAAAAACAGAAGAAGTGAAAGAAGAAGAAAAATCCGAAAATGAGGTCGCTTTAACTGCAACACAATTCAAAACAGTCGGCATTGAATTTGGTATTGTGGAAAATCGTAATTTAAATACAGTCATAAAAGCCAACGGTTACACCACAGTTCCGCCACAGAATGCGGCGAATATTTCAACCTTAATTAGTGGTGTTGTAAAGGATATTTATATACTGGAAGGCACTTTTGTAAATAAAGGAAAAGTACTCGCAACCATACAAAATCTTGATATTATTGAAATGCAGGAAGATTATAAATCGGCAACAGCCACTATAGAATATTTGCAATTAGAGTTCAATCGTCAAAAAACTTTAAGCGATGAAAACGTAAATCCCCGAAAAATATTTCAAGAAGTAAAATCAAAACTAGCTGTCGAGAAAGCCAGAGCACAAGCCGCTAAAACCAAATTAGCCGCCTTGAATGTAAGCCCAAACAGCAGCAGTTCTTTAGTGCCAATTGTATCGCCAATTAGCGGTTACGTTGGAAAAATAAACATCTCAAAAGGGGCATTTGCTGATACTGGAATTACACTTTTTGAAGTAGTCGACAACAGCCAAATGCACTTGGATTTGAATGTATATGAAAAAGATTTAGGTACTATTTCAGTAGGTCAGGAAATAGATTTTGTTTTAACCAACCAATCGAATAAATCGATCAAAGGAAAAATATTCGGCATCAATAAATCGTTTTCTAATGAGAGTAAAACCGTAGCGGTGCATGCTAAAATTAATCCGGGCGATGCCAAAGGTTTAATTTCCGGAATGTATGTTTCGGCTAATATCAACATTCACAATACAACGGTTCCCTCCTTGCCAAAAGAGGCAATTGTAAAAAATGGGGATAAATATTTTATCTTTATTCAGGAAGAAGATCATGAAGTGCCAGTCAGCAATAAGCAAAAGGCAATAGGCAAAGAGGAAATACATAAAGAAGTCCACTTTAAAGCCATTGAAGTAATTCCGGGGACAACAGATTTAGGCTACACCGAAGTTAAATTTGTAGCAGAAATTCCTGCCGATGCAAAAATTGTGGTAAAAGGAGCATTCTATCTCTTGTCAGCTATGAAAGGTGGCGGTAGTCATGACCATTAAAAATTAATTTATAAATCTTAAAAATACTAAAAATGAGAAAATTATTAAAAACAACAATCCTGTTAATCGCCGTATTCTTTATTTCAAATACGGCTGTAGCCCAAAAAAATAATCAAAAAGTTGTTATCAAAACAACATTAAACTGCGATCATTGCAAGGAATGTGAAACGTGTGGCTTAAAATTTAAAACAGAAATGTTAAAAATTAATGGGGTAAAAATGTACACTCTTGATGATAAGGCAATGGCATTTACAGTATATTTTAATCCTAAAAAGACAGATTTAGAAACTATAAAAGTGGCTATTTCAAAACTGGGTTATGATGCCGATGATGTAAAAGCAGATCCTGCAGGCTACGAAAGACTAGATAATTGTTGTAAAGGATTGGAATAATGGAACAGAAATATGATGCAAAAAGCAAAATCGACAAGCAAACGGGATGTTGTACCGTTGACGTTGACTATAAATCAGAACATTCTAATGATGATGGACACGACCATTCTGGTGGAAATGACAGTTTGATTAAAATGTTCTTACCCGCAATTATTTCATTCGTTTTGCTTCTTGTTGCCATTGGTTTTGATAATTATTTACCGCAAACTTGGTTTACAGGTTGGGCAAGGATAATTTGGTATGTAGTTGCCTATTTTCCGGTAGGCTTCCCTGTTTTGAAAGAAGCATTGGAAAGCATTCGCAAAGGAGAAGTGTTTTCGGAATTTTTATTGATGAGTATTGCTACCATTGGTGCATTTGCTATTGGCGAATATCCCGAAGGTGTTGCGGTTATGCTTTTTTATGCCGTTGGAGAAGTGTTTCAAACCTTGGCAGTTCAAAGAGCAAAAACAAACATCAAATTATTATTAGACCAAAGACCTGATGAAGCAACAGTAATGAATGGAGAAAATGCGACTATAAAAAAAGCATCTGAAATAGCCATTGGAGAAATTATTCAATTAAAACCTGGAGAAAAATTAGCATTAGACGGAAAACTACTTTCTGATACGGCCTCGTTCAACACCGCAGCGCTAACAGGAGAAAGTAAACCGGATACCAAACAAAAAGACGAAACCGTTCTTGCCGGAATGATTAATCTGAATACGGTTGTTCTGGTCGAAGTGACAACTGTTTACACCGATAGTAAATTATCAAAAATTTTAGAAATGGTGCAGGAAGCAACAGCCAAAAAAGCACCAACCGAATTATTCATTAGAAAATTTGCTAAAATATATACGCCAATTGTAGTGCTACTTGCAATTGCCATTTGCCTATTGCCCATTTTATTTTTAGATGATTATGCATTCAATGATTGGTTGTACAGAGCCTTAATTTTTCTGGTTATCTCCTGCCCTTGTGCCTTGGTTATTTCTATTCCATTAGGATATTTTGGCGGAATTGGCGCAGCGAGTAAAAATGGGATTTTATTTAAAGGATCTAATTTTCTGGATCTAATGGCATCCATTCAAGTGGTGGTTATGGACAAAACGGGAACGTTGACCAAAGGGGTTTTCAAAGTACAAAAAGTCGTTGCTGTGGAAATTCCGGAAGCCGAATTAGTAAAATATACAGCCGCGCTCGAAACCAAATCGACACATCCCGTTGGGACTGCTATTATCGAATATGCAAAAGGGGCAGAAAAAAATGCAACCGTTACTGCTGTAGAAGAAATTGCAGGTCATGGCCTTAAAGGAAAAGTGGACGGGAATGAAATCTTGGCAGGAAACGTCAAATTGATGAAAAAATTCAATATCAGTTATGATGTCGAAATCGATAATACACCTTTCACGATTATCGTTATTGCAATCAATCAAAAATATGCAGGCTATTTTCTAATTGCCGATGAAATCAAGGAAGACGCCAAAGAAGCGATTCAGAATTTGCATAAAATAAACGTAAAAACCGTAATGCTTTCGGGTGATAAACAGGCCGTTGTAGATGCAGTTGCAAAAGAATTAAACATTGACCAAGCTTATGGTGATTTATTGCCAGAAAACAAGGTCGAGAAAGTCGAGGAATTGAAATTACAAAACCTAAAAATTGCATTTGTTGGCGATGGTGTAAATGACGCACCCGTAGTTGCCCTTGCCGATGCCGGAATTGCAATGGGCGGTTTAGGAAGTGACGCAACTATTGAAACTGCAGACATTGTCATTCAAAACGACCAGCCTGTAAAGATTTTTACAGCCATAAGCATTGGAAAACAAACTAAGAAAATAGTGTGGCAAAACATTACAATGGCATTTGTGGTTAAAGGCATTGTTTTAATTCTTGGTGCAGGAGGATTAGCCACCATGTGGGAAGCCGTCTTTGCCGATGTTGGTGTAGCTTTATTGGCGATTTTGAATGCGGTGAGAATACAGCGAATGAAGTTTTAAGTCTGAGACATTTATCGGGAGTACTTGAAAATTATTCGGAAGATTATCGTTTAAACCGAACGAAAAATAGGTTGTTGGATGGTTCCAAAATTAGCTTCATGCATTTTTTTTTCATTTACAGAAAATCCACTTGTTGGTCTTATAAATAAACAACAAAAGTAACCATCTTGATAACAACAAAATGTAGAACATTATCAAAGCTTATGTAAAACTTGTTCTACAGCTACAAAGAAAAACCCGCTCTGGTAGGAGCGGGTTTACTTAAAAAAATAATTATTTTTTCTTATTTAGAAAACTCTAAACCTTTTAATTTGTCCCAACCTCCACGAGTGAAATCAGGTATTTCAACAGGAGTCGAATTATTATCAAGAGAAATTTCCGTTAATGGAACAAGACAAGACCATTCCGCCAAGTCATAAACGTCCATATCCAATGGAAGCCCTTTTTGAAGGCAATAGATCAAACGATAATCCATTATGAAGTCCATACCTCCGTGACCGCCAACTTTTTTAGCTTGTTCTTCGATTCCCTTAACAATTGGATGCTTGTATTTTTCCATTAATGCTTTTTTTACCTCTGCAGGTACAAACTTGTGTGCACTTAAGTTTTCATGATTTGGAGCAATATCAGACCCAATTGCTTTTGAATCCAATGCATAACCCTCAACTGGATATTTGTTTGCAAAACCTTTTGTTCCGCTAACTTGATACATACGGCTATAAGGACGAGGAGAAGTAACATCATGTTGGATTTGGATTGTTTTTCCTTTTTCCGTACGAATCATGGTCATTGTATGATCCCCGTTTCTAAAGTCTTTTACTTCTATTCCAGATTTTTCTTTAATATACGCCGGATTACCAACTGCTTTAGTATCCATAGAAACCAAATAGTTCATTTTATCACCACGGTGGATATTTAGCGCCTGGCAAGCAGGTCCCATCCCGTGTGTTGGATAAATATCTCCACGGTGTTTTTTGTTATAATCCATACGCCAGTTGTTCCAATATTCACCCCAGAAAGGTTGCAAACCATGAATATATGCCCCTTCGGCATGAAGAATTTCGCCGAACAATCCTTGTTGAGCCATATTTAATGTGGTCAATTCAAAGAAATCATACACACAATTCTCCAATTGCATGCAATGTTTACGTGTTTTTTCGGAGGTATTAATCAAGTCCCAAATTTCTTCCATTGTCATTGCTCCAGGAACTTCAATAGCTACATTTTTACCATCTTTCATGGCTTGAACGCCAATTTTCGCATGGTTTTTCCAATCTGTTGCTACATATACAAGATCTACATTAGGAAGAGCAGTTACTTTTCTCCAAGCATTTTCATCCCCAAAAAATTCTTTTGCTTTAGGAAGTCCTGCTTTAGTAAGAATTTCATTTGCCGATTTAGTGTTGGTTTCCAACATATCACACAACGCAACAATCTCAACTCCCGGAATATGAGTCATACGCTCCACTGCACCTGGACCGCGCATACCTAAACCGATAAATGCAATACGAACATTGGGAATGGGAGCTGTAGCAAGACGTAATACATCCGTTTGTCCTTTATCACGTTTTGGAGCAGGAGTCTTTATCATTTGGGCAGACGAACCAACCCATCCTAAAAGGCAACACATAATTAATAGTGATTTAAAAATAGTAGATTTCATTTTAATGGTAAATTAAATAGTTAAAAAAAATAGGGAAGACAGTCTCTTATCGACTATCAACTTTATGCTGTTCTGTTTTGAATCAAATCATTTTATTTACAGCTTGGTTTAAAAAACCGATGCAATAATAGTTTTAATTTAAAGGCAAATTTTTTAAATTAATATCAAGCTTTTTATCGCTTAATGGTCTTGTAAAAACACTTTGAGTTTTAGTGAAATTATTAAAAAAACCTCCGTTTTTCAAATAGAATGAATCATTATTTAACAAACCTCCTGAATAATCCATACGGTAGCCAATAGTACCAGTATTGTCTGTTGTGAATTTTGCGGAGTTTGCCTCTGTCCAATTTCCGGTATCATCACAATACCATTGATTCTTGAATAATACTTCGCGAGACATATTCCCTTGTTCCGGAGAAAAGTTTTCTAAAAATGAATGAAATCGTTTTAAAAAAGTACTAGTTTCCGGACGGTTAAAGCTGGCGATTAATTGCCATTTGTTTAATTCAGGTGCAAAAAAGTAAGCGGTATAAGTGGTTGAATTATCGTTTTGCGGAGTTCCACGAAGTAAAAACTTATACGTGTTCCCAGCGATCCAATTGTATTTCAAATAACTTTGACCTCCAGAACCTTCATTACCGAATTCGCCTGTTTTTACGTCTGAACCTTTTTTAAGGAGTTTAATTTTTTTAGATTCCGGAATGCTTTTCGGATCATCTGTTACAAATGGGCTCCAAACGGAGAACAATATTCTACGCTCTTTACCAGAGTTAACTTGCATACCAAAATATCCTTCTGCAAAGCCATTTGCCATATAATAAGAACCTATAATATCTTGTCCTTTTGGAACCGTAACTTCGTTGTAATACCATTCGATGTTTTTATCTACAGGCACTTGATAACTTAAGTGTACAGATGGTCCTCTTCTTCCCCAATGATAAAAACTTCCTTCGTTATTTTGAACAAATGCAATTTTATCTTTAGCAATCGAACTGTTAATTGTTAATTTTGAAATAGCAGGAAAATTACTTTTATTCTTGCTGATCCCTTTTATTTTTAAAGCAACATAACCTGCTTCTTTAATTTCCCAACGTCCTATTTGATAAGAATCTTTTTTGGTATCGTTGAATTCAACTCTTTTGGATTCGCTATTTATGGTGAATTCTAAAGTTGATTTTCCAAGAACTACCAATGATTCTTTATCTATTGAGAATTGGAATACTCCTGGTTCAGAAATTCGAAAATAAGCGGTAAAATATTCCTCGGAATTGGTCCATTTTTCAATTCCATTTTTTGTAATGGTTTCAACTTCTCCAAGAGGGATAGAACTAAAAGCATTTCCACCTAGAGGCAAAGAAAATTCAATTATCATTTTGGAATTATCCTCATTAATAGCACTACTTCTGTCACTCCAAGAAGTAAGTGAAATCAATAATGTGATTGCTACTAGTTTTGCGAAAATTTTGTTTTTCATCTTAATTTTTTATACTTATTTCTATTCAGGGATTTACCTTTTCTGATACTTTTTACTCTTAAACAAATGACTTTTTTTAAAAACATCATTCTTGTCTAATTTTCAAAAGCATCAAATTTTGAACCAAAAAAAGAAGTATTATTTTTTTATTTATGACGAAATTATAGATTATATTTTTATAAAACAAGCAAAACAGCAAGAAATGTGCTCGAACACACAATATTTGTATTATTGAGCAATGAAAAAATATTTTATATGTTTTTTTATATTTAAAATGATGCTGTATTCATAAAATGATAATTGACGGTAGCACTCGTCTAATCAGTATTTTTTTTTAACACTATTTGCAATGATTGGGAGAGGAAAACAGCTCGTAAGAAGAATCATTCAAGTTAATAATAAAGGAATTAAATATTCTTTTTGAGCTAGAAATAGATTTGATGAATGTGTTTTAAACTCGTAATTTATTTCATTTTGAGCTTTAGTTGATTATTGAAAAAATGTGCTGAATTTTATTTTGAATTACCTAATAATACCAATTCAATATCAAGTATTAAAAGTGCAAATAATAAATGGCTGCGGTACCTTTCAAAGCAATCAATTAGTATTTTTTTTAATCGAATTTGTTCCATAACATGTATAAGATACATATAAAAAGCTCGAACAGTACTGTTCGAGCTTTTTAATAAATTGGTATTTCTGCAAGAAGCAAAAGTCCGCTATTAGATATATAAAATTACATCCACACAACTAAAAAGAGACTACATTTTTCAATATAGCTTGATTAATACATTCCTATTTCGGCTAGGGAAGCAAATTGCAAACCATCCCAGGCAGTGCTACCTACGATTTTAAAATAGCGAAACGTTTTTGGCGCAGCGAAATCAAAATACTGTGGACCATTTGAGTTGGCAAACGTATAAGGTCCGGCAGAGGTGAAGTTGATTCCATCAGTGCTGGTAAAAAGTTCCGCATTTTTTATGGCACGTTGTAAACCAGATCTTTGTGTAATACTTAATCCATTGGCTGTTTTAGAACTCCCCATATCAATTACAAATTGATGCGGATAAATTGCTCCAGTACCTGTCCATTGCGAATGCCAATAAGTAGCTGCATTCCCGTCAATTAAAATCGCAGCCAGTCCATTTGGAGTTGCTTCGCCAGAGGTTTCTTGAGAACTGAAAGAAACAACGCTCCATCCTGTCTTAGCTATTTCGTTACGAGTGGTAAAGTTCAGTACCGGTTTACCGGACAAAAAGGTATAGGAATAGATTGTCTCCGTTACACTACCATTTTGATGTACCAATTTCACTTTTAACTCATAAGCAATATTATCTGCTTTGAATTCCAGATCAGCTATAGGTATTTCTACAGCAAATCCATCAGTACTAACAGACTTAGAAGTCCATGTAATGGCATTATAATCTCTGTTGACACCCGTACCTTCGTTATTTACATTTGGATCATTGAAATACAATATATCTTTAACCAGAGAAGTACTGCTGTATTTTCCTGTAACTATAATTGCTGCTTTAGTGGCATCATAGCTCGCTTGTATTTCCTTGATAGAGGCAGTAACAGCATCATAATTATTATTGTTGCCGGTATTAAAAATTTGGTTTGTATTCAGCACCGCGCAATCAGCAGCGGTTAAAAACGTTTTTGAAATACCCCAAGTACTGTTACCGGCCCACATTAATGCCATCCCCAATGAACTATCCGACGAATATTTCTGACGGTTGTGCGGCAGATTCAATCCGTGTCCCAGTTCGTGCACCATACCGCCAATCCATTTGGTAGCTCTTATACCCAAAGTTCCTCCAGCTCCTAAATATTTGATGTCCTGATCGGCATAATCCAGTGCATAGCAATACTTACCCGTTCCATAAAAAGGAACTCCGCCCGGTTCTCCATTGGCATCATAAGTTGTTGCAGCTGTAATAACTAAATAATGATCACCTGTAAATTCTGTTGAATGTGAGGCTTTGTAATTTTCGATATCCAGTTTAATTGCACTAGCTCCCCCGTCATATGGGTAAGCAGATTTTCCTTTGCTTCCTGTTATTACAATCAATTTAATTCTTTTTTTGACTTCATCTTTTAATAAACCAAAAGTTTTATATCCATATCCATTACGCTCCATTTCTTTTCCATAAAAATCTTGCACATTTAAGAGAATCTCGCTTAAACGGCGATGGTAATCTGCTGGTGCCGTTACGTCATTAGGAATAAAATAAACAACGTTCAGGCTATGCGTTTTGTCGCTCGTATAATTAAACTCTGATACCGGTGTTGGTGCTGGATCAGGGCCATCATTGGAGCAGGACTGAAATGTGATTATGGAAATCAGCGAGAGGAATAGGATGAATTGTTTTTTCATAGTTTTTGGTTTATTTATAGTTAGTAATAGCGATTCAATCATTTTTTGTTAAAAAACTGCTGATCTATAAATTCTCAATCATTTGCATGCGATAATTTATGTTCTTTTCATTTGCAATTTTCAATTGAATGTGATTTAATGATTGATTTAGTTATATATGTTTTTTGGGTTTCGTAATATGGATTTCAAAAAGGAGACGTAATCCTTGCAGTAAATGAATTAAGCCTATTATACAGGTTAATTATTATATTTTCCATTTTGAACTAGTAAACTTGCTTGGTTTATCAGCTAATTTTAAGGTATGACAAACACACTACTTCAAACCTAATCAATAACTCATATTAAAAAAGGCACCATCATAAATAAATGTGATGACACCTTTTCAACTAACAAAAAAAAATATTATTTTAGAATAAGACTATTTCTTAATTGTATAAGGATTTCTCATCGTAAGTTCATACGTACCGGAATCATTAATTTTAATAGCCCATCTGATATAACCTCTGACAACGATATTTCCATTGGCATCCTTAAAAGGTGCATAAAATGAATCTGGTTTCACACCTTTTTCCGCTTCAAAAGCAGCTCTATCAAAAGTATAGGCATCATTTGTAGTTAAATAATACATTAGAAATCTATTAAGATCGTTTGGATCTCTATACGTCCTGGAATATTGTGGAAACGGTGGAGCCGGAAGCGCAAATGTGGTTCCGTTTGCACTTATTTCAGGCGTAATCGTATTGTCGTGGAAATTAGCTAAAGTAGCACCTCCGTTGACAAAAAAGATAACTTTGGAAGGAGCTATGGGAGTATTTTTACTATCTGCAACAATCATTTTTACTTTTATCCCTAATTTTGGTTCATCACTTACCTTCTTAACGGAAAAATATTTGTCCGTTCCATTCAGAACATTTGGAATTTTGGGATCAAATTGATTTACAACTTGATAATCTAAGGCACCAGTTAAAGCTCCGGTAGTTTGATTTACAAATTGTGTCTGAACACGGGTAGCATTAGGGAATTCAACCGCATTAAATGGCCCCAGTTTTACGTGTGTGAATTTATCTAGTTGACGTTCTCCACGGACGTTTTTAGCACTAATATTGATATTAAAATTATTTTTTACAACAAATTTAGTTGCTTGAGTAAATATAAACTCCCCACTCACGGGATTCATCAAAATGGAGGCTCTTTTCGAAAGCTCCAATTTTTTCATAGCCAATTCCAGCGTAGTATCCGTAGTAGGATCAAAAGACTTTTTCCAAATTAAAATCTCGTGTTCCTCTTGCAATTCAGTGGTTGGTTTCCCATCTTTATCCGTAATACCGGTGATCTTCCATTCTATCGGATAGGTAGATCCTTCGACAGCAGGAGGCACTGAAGACATAAACACGCCACGCGGAACGGTTATCGTATCTTGCAACGCATGTATATTATCACTGATGTAGCCCACTTCGGGCTGCTCACATGATGATATAAATGCAGTAATCATTAAAAAACAGATTATCTTTTTCATATGTAATTTTTTTATATTTTTTAAAGATTATATGAAATAAACCATGAGAAAATAATTTCAATCCGGTCTATTTCATATTCTTTATCGGTTATTAGATTAACTTACAATTTCAATTTATGGAGTTGGTATATAATTTGAAAAAATATGGTTCCCTTGAAGCACGTGGATGACCCCATTGGTAGAAAGTAAATTGGAGGTTCTAACCACTGTTTTCTTGTCAGCCTCTTTCACGTCATTAGAAATTGCATCAGTAGGATCCCAAGTCGCACCCACTTTAAAAGTGTAATACACATATTCCGGAAAATTATCCAGTTGTCCGGTATACTGCTCAACAGGTTCCAGTGAAAGCAATCTTTCCTCCCCACTATGGGTAGTATACACTTTTCCTACTTTTACCAGTTTACTACGATCTAAAGTTTGGTCGAAAATATAATTTCCCAACATAACTTTTAATTCCGCTACCGGAATATCATTTACCGTAAAGGTTGCCGTTGGGTCTAATTTTAGTTTTTTGGCCAAAATTGCTTTGACATAATTTTTGATCGAAAGATTATTCGGGGCAAAAAAAGTTGTTGATTTGGTATTCACCACATCAATCATATTTGCCCTTTGAATCAATAGCGCCAAAGTGTCTAGTTGTTTATTAGACTTTAAAAAGTCATACGTACTCATTTTTACATTTTGATCGGCTACACCCCCATCAACAAGGTAATCGTCGTTGGAGCATGAATAAAAGCCAAATAGAATGATTATTAGTATTACTATATTTTTCATGTTTTATCCTTATTAGGTTATTAAATAATTTACAATCTTCCTTTCCAGTAATCGGTCTGGATAATTGCTGAATTAATGGAGATAATTGAAGGATCAACAGGCCAAAAATAGCCTTCCTTGGCGGTTCTGGCCGGATTCGTCCAATTTACTCCTGTATAATAATTCATTCTGATCCTGTCAAATCCTGATTGCGCTTCTCCTACCAACTCAATGGCACGTTCGTCAAAAATAGTTTTAGTAAGCGACGCTCTATCTGTAGCTCCGGTATAATTAGGAACATTAGCTTTACTTCTGATTATATTGATATCAGCAACAGCCGCTGAAGGATTATTCAATTTCATATTGGCTTCGGCTCTAAGAAGATAAATATCAGCCAATCTGAAAATCAAAATATTGGATTCCGAAAAATTAGCATAGGTATCCGTCGCACTTGGATCTTTTGATCGATGCGAATATTTTGTAAGATAGGATTCATCTGATCTATTATAATCAGAGAAAAATAAATCTTTACGCACATCATTGTCTCTGTCAGAGTCACTATCCATCATCTTAGACCCATAAAATTCAGGATCGATATAGGGCGATTTGTCATAGTTTGCTTCTTTAAAAACAGGATAATTTAATGTTAATCCCGTATGCGTGTTATCATCACTAGATACTCTGAAAGATTCATTCATCTCAGAACTGATATTGATTTCAAAAAGACTCGTTTTCGATTGTCCGATACACATTTCATCAAAATCTTTATTTGTAGCAGTACCTGTGATAGGGTCTACAACAAGATTAGTAGTATAATCAATAAGTGATGCGTTACTATTGTTGATTACCGAAGTGGCTGCAGCAACAGCCTGAGCAATCATTTGTGGATTATTATTATCCCTGCTGGCATACCATAAGGCGATGTGCGCTTTCAAGGCCTCAGCACTTCCTCTATTGGCTGTAATGGCCCATTTAGGATTTCCAGGTGATGAATATTGCAATAGACTGATGGCTTTGTTGGCCGCTGCCAGAGAATAATCCAAAACTTTCTTCTCCTCTTCTCTCGCTTTTGTAACGATATAACCATCACCTCCTATTAGCTGATCTGAAGACTCAATAACCTCATCAATAATAGGCACATCACCCCAAATACGTGCCATATAAAAATACGACAGCGATCTGATGAATGCAGCCTCACCAATAATCCTATTTTTTTCGGCTACCGATTTAAATTTACTGTCTGGCATTTTGCTTACATGTTTTTCAATAGCAAGAGCCCAGTTAGCAGCTCTGTAAAAACCTTTCCAGTTGCGGGTATTGTCTCTATAGGCCAATACATAATTTCCACTTCCTTCAATATAATTCGAAATCCAGTTGTTACTATTCATAAAGGTCATGCCGGTAAACTCTCCCCAATAAAGAAAGGCGGAATTATCCGTTAGCGTATTTTTCAACAATCCGTAACAGCCGGCAACGGCCGATTCCGCATTGGGTTGAGAAACCCAAAAGTTATCCGGAGTTGTAATACTTAAAGGTTCTTGGTCTAATATGTCCGAACAGCCTATCATGCTGAACAAACCCAAAACCAGGACGCTTACTTTAATTTTTATATTTTTTTTCATTTTCAATTCATTTAAAATTTAACATCCAATCCAAAAGAAACCGTTTTTGCTTGCGGATACCCATTACCATACGTATATCCGTGTTCATCTACCTGAGAAGCATCTGTAACCGTTTTAGATCGTTGCCATTGGTACGGATTTAATACAGAGCCGTAAATACGAACACGTGATAAATTTAATTTTTCTAAAATAGGACCTTTATCAAACGTGTATCCTAAGGAAGCATTGGAAATTTTCCAAAAATCACCGCTCTCCATCCATAAAGATTGACCATCTCTAAATCTATAATAAGGCGGTAAACCATTGACCGAAGGATACAGTGCCGGGAAACGTACTCCAGCAGCACCATCACCCGGTTGTTGCCAGAAAGTCAGGTTGCTTAAATCAGCTAAACCTTTTTGAGCCCATTCTGTATCTCCTCTATCGTATCGATCCATATAACCCTGTAGAACCGTATTCATAATATCAGATCCAAATGAGAATTGACTATAGGCTTGCAAATACCATCCTTTGTATTTTAAGTTCACATTAAACGAACCTATAATATCCGGCGTAGGTTTAAATTTAGTGTCTAATATATTATCTTTTAGTCCGTCCTCATCTGATAGAAGATAATCTCCGTTATAATCTTTCCAGATAGGAAAACCTGGGGCTATTGCTGCCCAAGCGCCTTTACCATGAAGCGGTTGTCCTGTATAAGGGTTCACCGGCAATTGACTCATGTTATCCAATATATATTCGTTTCTGAATAACACTGGAAGGTTAAGCGGTAAGCCAACAACATATCCAAAACCTCTGCCATTGACATCTACTCCATAGAAATCTCTGTTTCCATTAGGAAGTTTGGTCACAAAATTTTTGTTTTGGCTAAAACCAGCTGTTAACTCCAGATTCCAATCATTCGCTCTTGGAAAAACCTGCCATTTAATCATGGTTTCCCATCCGTAGTTCATTACCCCGGCAACATTCGCTTTAGCTTTATTATAACCTGAATAAGCAGGGAAGAGTACATCAAAAAATAATTTATCTGTTTTTTTGTTATACGCATCAAAAGTTACGTTTACTCTATTGTCAAACAAATCCAAATCTACCCCTATGTTCCATTGTTTTGAATTTTCCCAAGACAGTTTTGAATTTCCAATGGCATTATAATTAGGTACAACCCCTGTCACTCCTCCATAAGTAGAAACATTCATTGTGTTTGACCATAATGGATTTCCTCCGTATCCTAGGTCATAAGACCCATATCTTAAAAAGTTGGCGTCAAATTGTTTCCCGTTTACACCATAACTGGCTCTTAGCTTACCATAACTTAAAATATTTGAAGTATTGCGTTTGATGAAAGGCTCATCAGAAAATATCCAACCCACAGATACGGATGGGAATTTTGCCCAACGTACATCTTTACCAAAACGGGAAGATCCATCAATACTATAACTACCATCAATCATATAACGCTCTTTGAATCGGTAACCGAAGCGTCCAAAATAAGACAGCAATGCGTTGGATTCTATACTCGTATAACCATACATCTCTCCTTTAGTATATCGATCATTGATTACTTGGATAGCATCACTACCAAAACCTTGAGCCCAAAGACCCATGTCTTCGTATTTGTTATAATCTGTTTTAGTACCCAAAATACCGGTAAAAGTGTGATCCTTAACCGTTTTATAATAACTTAAATAAATATCCGACGATAAATTTTTACGAGTATATAAAGCATAACTGGCTAAACCATCTCCTTCCTCACGAAGCGTTGAAGGTTCGTAATAGTTTTTCTTTTCGGTACTGTACACAAAATTAAATTGGGTATTGAATGTAAGTCCATCATAGAGATTAAACCTGGAAAAGTTCGAAATCGTAGTTAGAATAGCTTCATCAGTATTCAATTTCTCGTTCAATTCTCCCCTGAATGATTGCTTTTTTTCATCCGAAATATAAAACAAAGAGGAGTTTAAGCTGGCTGGATCCGTTGGTAAAGTAGTGTTAAATTGAAAATTACCTTGATCTGGATTCCCTTGCCCTGTTTGATTGTCCGTAAAAGTTAAACTTATTCGAAGTTGGTTTTCAAAACTTTTTCCAACTTTTGAATTTAAATTCGTGGCCAAAGTATAGCGCTTAAATCCAGAGTTTTGAATTACTCCTTCTGCGTTATCATATCCTAATGACACTCTGTAATTTGAAGTTTCAGATCCACCTCTCACACTTAAATTGTATTTTTGAGTAAGTCCTGTTCTATAAAACATCCCTTGATAATCCACATTGTTATTGAATGCAGGATTCAAACTGTCAGATAGCACCATCGGTACTTGAGTACCTTGTGCATATTGTGTTTTCCACCATTTGTCAATCATACCCATTTTAGCATTTCTTTCTGCTGAGCCTACTAACATAGGAACCAATTGAGGAATTGGCGAAATACCCGTATTCATCGAAAAATTAAATTCTGGCTTGTCTAAAGCAGTACCTTTTTTGGTCGTAATAATAATTACCCCATTAGCACCACGAGATCCATAAATGGCAGCAGCAGAGGCGTCTTTGAGTAAATCGATACTTTCAATGTCATTTGGATTCAATGAAGCCAAAAAGTCTGTATTAGAGGTGTTGTATCCTGCTAAATCTTCCAAGGAAGTTTGCACTCCATCAATCACATATAGCGGATTGCTATATCCTGTACCATCAACACTTCCTGACATATTCGAGTTACCACGAATAACAACAGAACCTCTTCCTCCGGGAGCTCCACTTTGACTAGGAGTCTGGACCCCTGTGGATAAACTGGCTATCAAAGCAGATACACTTAATACGGGTATCGATTCTAATTGTTTACTACTTATAGTGGTAACTGCAGCATTCACATTTTTTTTATGCGCCTTTTGATATCCAATAACCACAATGTCACTTAATTCGTTTTGTTCTGGTTTAAGTCTAATTTTGATTTCTTTTTGGTTGTCTACCGTAATTTCTTTAGTGACATATCCAATAAAGGAAACGACCAAAACATCCGTATCTTTAGCTACGATGGAAAAGCTTCCATCTTGTCCTGTAGACACCGCCTTTGTTGATCCTTTTATTTTAACAGAAGCTCCAGCAAGGTTTTCCCCTAATTCTCCCGTTACTTTTCCGGTAATGGTGATGTCTTGTACTACTTTTATGCTCTCAAAACCTCTTTTTATGATGTCTTTTCCGTGGTTAAGAGAAAAATTTTCATTGTTTGCGAAGGCAGTGAGGTTAAAAAATATAAGACATAAAAATGCCGCTTTTTTTGTTGTCCAAGGAATTATTTTTTTTTGCCTTGTAAACTTCTCGGACTCTTCCGAGTGTAACTTTCTTTTCATAAATTTGGTTTGGTTAATGGTTAATAAAAGTTGTTATCTAATGTTTGGTTCTTTTATGATTAATGTAAATCCATACTACTGTTGCTCATTTTCAAAAGACATGAATTCATGAGTTCTTTTACTCGTTATATTTTACATGCTTTAACATTCTCTTTTTTCTAAAATCCAACTAAAGCAAAATTTAATTAGTTGCTGTTTTTTTTTCGAAAAACAATTAGATAGTATTATAAAAAAAGGTCAATCACTTTTCTATTTCACTTCCTTTTTTAGGACTATTTGTCTTTATAAAATAATCCATTCTTTTTCAGAATTTTTCTAATTAAAATAATCAAAAAGCAATATTTTTAAGATTGAAATCTATTGATTAAACTCTTAATTATGCCGAAAGTATATTTTTTTTTATTACAAAACAATAAAATGCATGAAAAATGTGCTCGAACACATAATAATTTTGTTCTCGAGCACAAAAAAAACATAAAAAACATTTTTTTTTATAATTTTTTGCCCTTTCCGTAATAATAACACTTAGCACAACGCCTGTTTAATTAATGTCTTTAATTAAGGGATGCTCAAAGAAGTAAAATATAAACAACATCTTTTACATTGATACTGAATTAGTTTAGTTTTATTTTAAAATAAAACCGGGTCGCATAAATCTTATTTTTATTTCATTCTAATTCGATGTAATTTCTTGAGAAATGAATTAAGCATTGCTATTATTTAAGGCGACAAATCCCTTTTTTTAAAAGCTATTTTAAGATTCTTAAAACTTTGCACTTCTCAATAGTTTTTAATTATATTTGGCTAAAATTTCAGGCAGTTTTTAGATATTGAATCAAGACCTATTGTACTGTATAAATAGCTGTGAGCTTTAAATAAATTTCATTCGAAAAGAGGATGTAATATTGATATTTGAGTACTAAAAAAAGTTAATACTAAAGTGATATGAAACAAGAAGTGAATACCTATGAGGTAAATTTAATAGATAAAAATCAGCTGAATATTTCCGGAAATGGAGATGATAAATTATGGGATAATGCTATTATTTTAGATGATTTTATTTCTCCGTGGAGTACTGAAGATGGATCAGAAATTATATTTAAAGCACTTTGGGATCGAGAAAAATTATTTTTTAATTTTACTGTTTTTGATACCGAAATTCATATAGAAAAGCAGGATGATAGTATTGAAAGTATTAATAATTCTGATAGAGTTGAGCTTTTTTTTAGATCTGATGCTTCGCTAAATCCGTATTATTGTTTGGAGATTGATCCTTCACCAAGGGTTATGGATTTTATGGCGCATCCCAATAAGGACTTTGATTTTAATTGGAATTGGCCCAAGAATGATTTAATAGTTAAATCATCCATAAATGCTAATTCTTTTACAGTTGAAGGATCCATTAGTATCGAATCTCTAAGAAGTTTTAATCTAATCAAAAACAATACAATAGAAGCCGGTGTTTTTCGAGCAAAGTATATAAAGGCACAAAATGAATGTTTAGAACCAAACTGGATCACTTGGGTAAACCCAAATACTGAAACCCCAAATTTCCACATCGCTTCTTCCTTCGGAGTCTTTGTTTTAAAAGAATAGAATGGTGTTATTCAATATAATACTCCGCATTTTCAGAATTTACAATGTCAATAGGTAAAAGAATCATTTCTGGAATTTCTTTATGAAAGAGAAAATGTTCCACTAAAGATATTATTCCCAGATATGGATGTGCTAACTAAGCGTGGAGTTCCAGTTAAGAACAAAACCTTAACTTTAGACCATGAAAGAAAATCGTAAAACTTACGACCTCATTTTCAAAGAGAAAGCAGTCCAATTAAGTTATGAAAGAGACAATATCTCACAACTAGCAAAAGAACTTGGAGTATCATCTGCATTGCTATATAAATGGAGACAAGATTATCAAGAATTTGGAACAGGACGTTTTCCTGGAAAAGGCAATTTAAAATTAAGTCCTGAACAAGAAAAAATTCATGAACTCGAAAAAAAATTAAAAGAAGCAGAATTAGAACGTGATATCTTAAAAAAGGCAATAAGCATCTTTTCCAAGGGAGGTCGATGATTTATCTTTTCATAAAAGACCATGAAAAAATATATTCGATTGAAAAGATGTGCAAAGTTTTAGCAGTAAGCAATAGCAGTTACTATAAATGGAAAAAACAGGTTGTTTCAGAAAGACAAAAACGAGTGGTTTTAATAAAAGAGGCAATAACTTGTATATATTTTAATGCTAAACAGCGGTATGGAAGCCCCAGAATTACTTTAGAGCTGCAAAATATAGGATATCAAATATCCAGAATAACAGTAGCCAAATACATGAAACAATTGGGGTTGTACAGTAAATTGAGTAGTAAATTTAAAGTAACAACCAATTCAAAACATAATCATTTTATTGTTCCAAATATTTTAAAAAGAGAGTTTACAGTGAAAAATCTTCCTAAGCCTTGGGTTTCAGATATCACTTATATTCAAACAAAGGATGGATTTTTATATCTGACAATTATTTTGGATTTGTTCGACAGAAAAATAATTGGCTGGAGTCTAAGCAATGGATTGAGTACTAAACAAACTACATTATCAGCTTGGAAAATGGTGGTTAAAAATCGAAAAATCACAGATGAATTGATATTCCATTCCGACAGTGGCATACAATACGCCAATATAAACTTTACTAATATGCTCGACTCTTATAAAACTGTCACAAGAAGTATGAGCCCTAAAGGAGACTGCTGGGATAATGCTGTTGCTGAAAGTTTTTTCAAATCATTAAAAACAGAATTAATTTATGGAAATAAACTAATTTCTAAAGAGCAGATGGAACTTGAAATTTTTGAATACATCGAAATTTGGTATAATAAAAAAAGAAGGCACTCTGCTTTGAACTATAAAACCATTGAAGAATTTAATAAATTAACTAATTACAAAAATGTAGCTTAACTTTTTCTCTACTTTTTGTTTGCATATCCAACGGCATCAGCAATGTTATGTGATTTTTTACTTGATGACTTCCAAAGAATCCTCTTAAATTACTATTTAAGAGGAATTCTAAAGAGAGTCTTTGGGCATTATTAGCTAACGCATTTATTATTGGTTCTGAGTTAAAGTTCCCGGGTATGCATTTATTTCTGATTGAGGAATGTATTGTACCACGCGAGGGCTTGTTGCAGGAACATCTTCCATCGCAGGATGTGGTCCAGGATAACGACGGCTCATTGTTTGTCCGTTTCTATATACATCATACCCTCTATGTGCTTCAAAAGCTAATTCTAATTGACGCTCTTCATCTATAAGTTGGATCGCATTGGCACTAGTTAATGAAGTATATCCAGCACTAGGAATTGATCTTTCTCTTACTATATTCAGATTGATGCGAGCATTTGTGTAATCTCCTTTTTTAGCATACGCTTCTGCCATATTCAAATACATTTCTGCTAATCTTGAAATGGTAGGAGAATGCAGATGAGAATCATTATCCTGTAAAGAGCATTTAGTGACATAGTACATTGGATATACGCGGTTTAACAACATCATATAATCTTTTTCACCTATATACGTTTTCCCTTTATAGACAATTGAATAACTATTCTCAGCAGCATTAACTTCTGTCAGATTGTATTTAACATTTGCAATATCTATGTAAAATGTACCGTCAGTATTGCGTTTAAGCGGTTGCTGCAAGTAGTTATATCCCGTTTGTGTTCCGCCAGTATTGAACGAATCATGGATAAAACGGAATGCTTCTGTTTTATTTTTGGTTGCATCAGTCACATATTGAGGCTCAATAAATGCCCAACGAGCATCATTTTTCTTACCTGCCTTGCGCAGTAAATCTAAATATTTGGCACTGGCATACATTTCGCCCCAACCTTGTCCTTGAATATTGGCATACATACCACCAATCCCGTAATAATGATCAAAACCAGAGAACTCTGAAGCCACACGTTTTACTGCAAAGATGGTTTCGGTTTGTCCGGCTGCATCAGGAGCAAAGGTGTTGTATTTCATAAAATCAGCTCTGCTTAGCAAATTGTAATTACCGCTCGCAATTACTTTATTAGCATAATCTATAGAAAGAGTAGCATATTCTTGATTTGGACTTTGGTACGTTCCGCTCATATACAAATAAACCCTTGATAGCATCGCTTGCGCTGCCTCTCTGGTTGCGTAAGTCGCACTACGTTTTACTGTCATTAGCGCTTCTGCTTTTTTCAAATCATTTATAGCTTGTTGGTAACTATCTTTAATTGTGGATCTGTCTGGAAGATGTAAATTATCTATATCAGCAGGCATTCCATTTACAATTGGCACTCCCAAATTAGATTCAGGTGATTGTGCATAGGGTCTGCCGTACGTACGAGATAAATAAAAATAAATCATTCCTCTTAAATAATAGGCTTCCCCCAATTGCTGATCAATTTGCGCATTTTCTCCTTCCGAAATAATTTTTATTAAGTCACTTGATTGTGAAATAATTTTATAACTGTTGTTCCAAAAAACAGATAATCTTCCGTTATCCGGTATGTGTTGGTACGAAATAAAGGAATAGAACGCATCCGTAGAAGTTCCTCGTATCATAATATTATCCCCAGGATATTCCCCTACTCTGTGCATAACATCTGACCAACCTTTAAGTTGTGCATAACACCCATTCAAAAGCACTTCGACAGCTGCTTCCTTATCTGCAAGGATTTTGTCCTCGGTGTAAGCATTAAACGGTTCTCTCTCTAGCTCACAAGAGGATAAGAAACTCATTGTAATAAATAATATAAATATCTTTTTCATGATTTTTTTTTTAAAGAGTAAGATTAAGTCCTAATACAAATTTGCGTGTCTGTGGATATACTGATGTTGCAACTCCTGTAATTTGAGTTTGACCATTTACAGTTGCTGGTGGTATCTCAGGATCAACTCCAGAGAAATGAGAAATGGTAAATACGTTTTCTGCGGCTACAAATAGTCTAAGATTAGAAATGTTCAACCGCTCAACATTTAGGTTGTATCCTAAAGAAAGGCTTCTCATTTTTAGATATGTTCCAGTTTCTAAGAAACGAGACGATACTTTGTTTGAGTTACTTTTATTGTTATAACTCGCTTGAGGATGCGTAGCAATATCTCCCGGTTTTTCCCAACGACTCCATCCGCTGTGCAGATTCATTTGGTTACGATCCGTATATGCTCCATCTGAATCAAATTCTGCTCTGGCATAATTATAAATTTCACCTCCTACTGAATAAGAGAACATGGCAGCAAGATCAAAATTCTTATAGTTCAAATTCGTTGAAAACCCACCAAAGAAAGAAGGAGTATATGCTCCCATAGCAATCGGTGTTTTTGAAGCAGCACTATAACTGAAGGTTTTAACGCGTTCTCCTGCTGCATTGGTTTCAAACCACTGTGGTTTTCCGGTCTCTGGATCTACACCAGCCCATTCCGTAAGGTACCACGTATCTACATCTTTTCCCGGAGTCAATAGTTTAGAGGCTGAACCGGCAATACCAGACCCATCTCCAACAATGATTTGTTTTCTTTCACCATAAAGACTCGTAACTTTGTTTCTATTCACGCCAATATTAGCATCAACAGACCATTGCCAATCTTCATTTTTAATAATTTCAACATTAAGTGCCGCTTCGAAACCTTTGTTTCTTACAGCTCCTACGTTTTTCCAAATACTGGTAACTCCAATTACTCCAGGTAAAGGAACTTGGTACAATAAACCTGAGGTATCTTTATCATAATAGTCTAAAGTAAGGTTGAATCTTCTTAAAAACGAAATATCTAAACCAACTCCGGTTGTATACGTTTTTTCCCAACTTAAATCAGGATTCGCGATTTGAGAGATAATAGCCCCTGGATTTTCATTGTAACCTGTCGTTAAAGAATACAATGCATAATGTGGATAAAGGCTGTTTGGTCTATTTCCAACAGATCCGTAACTCGCTCTAAGTTTTAAATTTGTAATATAATCTGCTTTAAAAAAGTCCTCTTTATGAATATTCCATCCACCACTTACAGAGAAGAAATTTCCATATTGTGAATTAACTCCAAAATTTGAAGCCCCATCACGTCTTAAAGAAACTTGTGCTAAGTACTTATTATCATACGTATAATTAACATTCGACAATAATGATTGTACGGCCCATTGTGCTCTGCTTCCTTTCACTTTTTCAGGAATTGAAGCTACATCACCCACTATAAATCCTGGCGCAAATCCTGTAGCAATTCCTTCTGTGTTTTTAGAGTTGAATTCATTCCATTCATAACCTGCGATAGCATTAAAATCATGCTTTCCGTATGACTTATTGAATTTGAATAGTTGGTTGGTATACGCTCTATTATAAGAACTCATGTAGTCTTCAATTCTACCTTTTACGGCTAATCCGCTGGAAGAACGTGGGTCTGAATAGTACATAGAATTAGAATGTGAAAAGATATAGTTATTTACAGAAGCAAATGTTAACCAATCCGTAAGTTTTATATCAAAGTCAAAATTACTTCTAACATCGTAAGATTGCGATTCGCCGTAATTCCATTGTAAATCATACAAATAGTTAGATCCAGTTGTGTTTACCCATGTTGGATTTGGTTGATTTCCCACCAAAGTGCCATCTGCTAAATACGGATTGTCCCAAGGCATATTGCCATACATTGCCCCTACAGAATGTTGCTTATTTAACACATCTCTCCGTGAAGCATTGATTTGAGGTTTTATTGTCAACCAATTATTTACTTTATAGCTGAATTTTAAGAGCAGATTGTATCGGTTAAAATCATATCCTTTTATAGCAGCAGTTTCATCATACACCCCCAAAGAAACGTAGCTTTTAAAATTTTCAGTACCTCCACTTATTGCCAGGTTATGATCTGTTGCTAAACCTGTTGTTGTGGCATTGTCCCACCAGTCAAAGTTTTTGTTTCTTAATTCCGGATTCCACCACCAAGCAGTTGAAAAATCTTGTTTATTCGAAAATGAATCGTATAAATCATACAATTCAGCACCGTTCATAATATCAAAATTACCTGTATTCAAAGTCGTAGCAGCCATTTTTGTAGAAAAACTAATAGTTGTTTTTCCAGATTTCCCGCTTTTTGTTGTAACAACGATAACACCGTTTGCTCCTTGCGAACCATACACAGCAGTAGAAGCTGCATCTTTAAGCACTGTCAGACTTTCAATATCGGTAGGATTAATATTTCCGGCGCTGCTTCCTATAATAACTCCGTCAACTACCCATAAAGGATCGGTACTCCCGTTTACAGTAGTTTTTCCTCGAATGATTATTTTTCCTGAAGATCCTGGCTGACCAGATCCTGAAGTTACTTGAACCCCCGTAGCTTTACCTGCCAATAAATTTTCGACAGAAGGAGTTGTTGCATCTGTAAGCTTCTTATTAGTAACCGTTTGCAATGAGCCCGTAAGACTTTCTTTTTTAATCGTACTATACCCTACAATAACTACTTCATTTAATTTTTGACCTGTTTCTTTTAAAATAATTTTTAACGGTCCAACGCCAATGACAACCTCTTGTTCTTCCATTCCAATGAACGAAACAACTAAAGTGTTGCTATTTCCCAATACTTCAATAGAAAAATTACCATCAGCATCTGTCTGAACTCCTACTGTAGTCCCTTTGATAAGTACATTAGCTCCAGGCAGAGGTGCACCACTTTCATCAGTCACTTTACCTTTTACAATTTTCTGAACTAGTGATACATTAGTATCGTATAATGTAACCGTTTTTATAGTCGAAGCAGTGGAAACTTGAAAAGTTAAAGCTAACAAAGAAAGAATTGTTAGTTTTATTTCTTTGTGGGACAGATTGTTTATCCCTAAATCCCTTGGTTTTTTTTGGGTTAATAATTTCATACTCTTAAATGATTTTGGTTAATAATTAATTGTTTGATGTTTGTTTTGTATGTATCCTTTTGGGTTGAGAAAAATTGATTCTGAAAAAACTGATTTGTAATTTCTTAATCGATCTGTTTTTTATTCAAATCATCCCCTGATTTTTCAATTCACATTTCTGGATTTATACTTTTTTTATCCTCTTATTTAATCTTTAAAGCATTAAATTTTGATCTAATAAAAGAGGTGTTATTTTTTAATATGTGACGAAACTATAGATTATATTTTTATTAAACAAGGAAAAACATAAAAAATGTGTTCGAACACACGATATTTATGTTCTCGAACACATAAATATTATACAAAACGTTTTTTTAGTACTAAAATTTTAGTTTTTCAATAATAGAAACCTCCTAAATTTTGCTTTATTTATTTAGCCAAGGGATAGTATTGATTAAAAAATATAGAATTCGAAATTTTTAAGTCTTTTTTTTACAAATTCAACAGTTCTGTGTATTATTCGAAACACATTAAAGCCATTTTTTTTTATCTATTTAGACTAGAATTTAACGCTAAATGGATACTTTTAAGAGTTTCAATTAAACTAGAAAAAGAGAAGAATTTCTCATTGAAATTTCTTTTAACAATATTTCGAAAAATTTGCTCAAATACAGTTTTATACAACTATTAAATACGACATAAAATGGCTCCAGAAATAAAAGAATACGAAGTGAATTTAATCGAGAAAAAACAATTGAATATCTCTTGAAATGAAGATGATAAATTATGGGATACTGCTATGATTTTGACTGATTTTTATTCCCCTTGGAGTACTGAAAAAGGATCAGAAATTACATTTAAAGCACTTTGGTATCGAGAAAAGTTGTTTTTTAATTTTACTGTTTTGGACACCGAAATCCACATAGAAAAACAGAATGACAGTATTGAAAGTATTGGAAACTCCGATAGAGTCGAACTCTTTTTTAGACCTGATAATTCGCTGAATCCGTATTATTATTTAGAGATAGATACTTCTGGTCGAATAATGGATTTTATGGCGCATCCCAATAAGAACTTTGATTTTAATTGGATTAGCCCAAGAATGATTTAGTAGTTAAATCAACTGTAAATACTAATTCATTCACAGTTGAAGGATCTATTAGCGTTGAATCTTTAAAAAGTTTTAATCTAATTCAAAACAATACAAATAGAAACCGGTGTTTTTAGAGCAAAATATACAAAGAGACAAAATAGATGTTTTGAACCTAACTGGATCACTTGGGTAAACCCGAATACTGAAATACCTAATTTTCATATTGCTTCTTCCTTCGGGTTTTTTGTTTTAAAAGAATAGAATGGCGCTATTCAATATAATACTCCGCATTTTCAGCATTTACAATGTCAATAGGTAAAAGAATCATTTCCGGAATTTCTTTATGAAAAAGGAAATATTCCACTAAAGAGGTTATTCCCAGATACGCTTGTCTTTTCTGATTTTGATGAATCATAAAATCTATGACTCCTTGATTCAAATAAGAAACATTTTCATCAACCAAATCATATCCAACAACTCTAATTTTTTTATGTTTAAACGCACTAATTATTTTAGCAATTTGATACGCTTTAGAGGTAGTAATAAATATTCCTGACACATCTGGATTTTCATTCAGAAAATTATTGAAACTAATTTCAACATTTGGATTTTTTAATTTTAGAGTTGTGATAGTATATTCTGAATTTTCTTTTTCTTCAAAATAATTTCTAAAACCTCTTTCCTTTTCCTGCATGTGAATTGCATTTTTGTAGGTTTCATCTATATGAACAATAGCAATTTGACCTTTATCAGTAATCGAATCCAATAATTTTGCTGCAATTCGACCGCTTCTAAACAAATCCTGACCTACAAAACATTGTACAAAACTGGATTCAACTTGGTTATTGAAAGTATTCACAATGATGTTTAATGAATGGTATTCTTCGATAACATCTACAGTCTCCTTATGAAATAAAGGCGCTAATAAAACGGCATCAGGAGATAATCCTAGTACGGTTTCATTGGTTTTTAAAAAAGATTTCTTTTTTTCCGGATTAAAATAAAAAGTCTCTATAACTAAATTATAGGCTTTAAACTCTTGTCTGGCATCATCAATACCATTTAGACACGGTAACCAGTATGGATCAATTTTAGGATCGGGAAGCACAATACAAATACGATAAATTTTATTGTTTTTTAAATTTCTGGCAATAAGATTTGGTTCGTAGTCTATTACTTTTAAAACTTCGTTTACTTTTTCCAGAGCTAATGGTGACACTTTTCCTCTTTTATGCAAGACTCTGTCAACAGTACCTTTTGAAACGCCAGCTAATTTAGCAATATCTTTTATTGTATATTTTTTATCCATAATGGACAAATATATAAAAACTTTGGTTTATTTCATTTTGTAAGACTTAATTAACAAAAGAGAATTGAGTTGATGAATGACATCCTTTTATTTTGAACCACTACTCTATTTTTAATAATGCCTTTTATATTTAATTTAAAAATGTACTCGATAATATTTTTAATATGTGTTCGAGCACATTTTTTATTTTTTACTTGGTTTATTAGAATTTAATCTATAGTTTCGTAAAGTCAAAACTAAGAAAACCGTTAGAAGTACAAACAAAAAATATAATAACCATCAGTATTACAATGCTTTAACACCTATAAGAAGTGAAAGAAATTACATCATTAGCACCGGGACGAACGTGTCTCTTTGGAGATCATCAAGATTATTTAGGTTTACCGGTAATTGCATGTGCGATTAATAGAAACATAAAATTAACTGCAGTGCAAAATGACACTGAAGTTTTTAGATTAAATATGGAAGATATTAATGAAGTCAGGGTCATTGATATCCACGCCACATTTTCGGAATTAGCACCTCGTGATTATTTTGCGTCTTCCTTAAGAGTTTTGAGAAGACATGGATGCATTCCAAATGTAGGATACGATATTACCATAAAAGGAGATATTCCTATCAATTCAGGAACCTCAAGTTCATCGGCTTTACTATTGGCTTGGATTAATTTTTTGATTACCGCTTTTGGAGTCGATGAGGAAGTTACACCTGAATTCATAGCAAAAATGGGATATGCTTCCGAAGTTTTAGAGCATGGAGAGCCAGGCGGAATGATGGATCATTACAGTATAGGAGTGGGTAATATTGTTCACATCAATACCAAAGATCCATTTTCATATACCATTATAGGTACCGAATTAAAAGGGCTAATTACCGGCGTTTCCGGAGTACCCAAAGAAACAATTGGTTTGATTGGAGAATTAAAAGGAAATGCCTTGATAGCAATAGATATGATAAAACAAAATTTTAAAGATTTTGATTTAAATACGTCAGAAATAGAAGATTTAGATACATATCATAATTATTTACCGGACCGACTAATTCCTTATTTTGAAGCCGCCATCAAAAATTACCATTATACGAAAAAGGCTTTAAAAGAATTTGAAAAACCAACTCCAGATTTAAAAAAGATTGGTGCTTTAATGAATCAACATCACGCTGTTTTAAGAGATTTATTAAAAATAACGGTACCTAAAATTGATGCTATGATTAATGCCGCATTAAAAGCTGGTGCCTATGGTGCTAAAATAGTTGGTTCAGGCGGCGGCGGCAGCATTGTAGTAATGGCTGAACCGGGAAATGAAGCTCCTGTAGTAGCAGCAATACTCGCAGCAGGTGCAGTAGAAGCGTATACTGTAACCGTTGATCCTGGAGTGAGAATATTAGAAAACATTAAAATTTTAAAGAATTAATTATGCATGACAATCTAATTATTTTAGCTGGTGGTGCTTCTTCCAGAATGAAAAAACAAGTTTCATTAGATAATTTAAGCGAAGAAGAAATTGCGCAAGCCAATGAAAGAAGTAAAGGATTAATTGGTGTTGGTCCAAACGGAAGGCCTTTATTAGATTACCTTTTATTAAATGCTAAAAAAGCAGGGTATAAAAACATATACATCATTATTGGGGAACAGGGAGATTTATTTAAAGAATTTTACGGAAGCGATGATAAGAACAATGATTTTCATGGTTTAAATATTTCTTTTGCAGTTCAATATATTCCAGAAGGAAGAGTTAAGCCATTTGGTACTGCCGATGCATTATTTCAGGCTGTGGAGCAATATCCAGAATTGAATACGCTGTATTATTCCGTTTGCAATAGTGATAATTTATATTCAGCAAAGGCTTTATATGCGCTTAGAGAAACAGCAAGTCCAAATGCTTTTATAAGCTATAATCGGGATGCATTAGAGTTTCCTTTAGAGCGAATTTCTCGTTTTGCTATTGCTAAATTGGACGAAAACAATTGTCTTTTGGATATTCTTGAAAAGCCAACGGCTGATGTTTTAGACAGCTATAAAGATGCTGAAGGAATATTAAGAGTAAGTATGAATGCTTTTAAATTTGATGGCGCAATTTTATATCCTTACCTTAAAAATTGTCCTGTTAATCCAGAAAGAGATGAAAAAGAGTTGCCTACGGTACTTTTAAACTCGTTAAAAAAGGATGGAAATACTGCTTTGGGAATTCCTTTTTCAGAACATGTTCCTGACTTAACGGCAAAAGAAGATATTGCAGAAGTTAAAGAATATTTGAAAAAACACTATCCACAATTGGATTGGAATGCATAATAATCTAAAATCAATCTTAAAAAATAAAATGTAAAAATCAGTAAAAGTACTTCTCAACTTTTTTTCTAGTAATTAAACCAAACTAGATTGTAGAAGTACTCACACTAAATAAAGTTGCAAGCAAAATTTAACTATTACTAAAAAACAAATAACATGTCAAAAATCGAAAGTACCATAAATAAGAATCAAGGAAGCGCCTTAATTCCAATGGTTATTTTAACCGCATTATTTTTTATTTTCGGATTTGTAACTTGGCTAAATGGGCCGTTAATTCCATTTTTTAAAACTGCCTGTGAATTAACAGAGTCTCAATCTTATTTTGTGGCTTTTGCTTTTTATATTGCTTATTTTGTAATGGCAATACCATCTTCTTGGTTGATAGAAAAAGTTGGGTACAAAAATGGTTTATCACTAGGATTAGTGGTAATCGCAATTGGAGCCTTTACGTTTTATCCAGCTGCCGAAGCACGTACATTTATGTTATTTTTAATCGCATTATTTGTTATGGGTACAGGCTTAGCAATTTTGCAAACAGCTGCAAATCCATATGTAGTTGTGATTGGCCCCCGAGAAAGCGCAGCTGCAAGAATTAGTGTATTGGGTTTAGCAAATAAATTCGCTGGATTTATTGCCCCTATTGCCTTAACTGCTTTGGTACTTTCAAATATGAAAGACTATACTGCTGAAAAAATTGCACTTCTTGATGCTGGTGCAAAAGAAAAAGCACTTGATGCACTTGCCTTACAATTGCAAACTCCTTACGTCTATATTGGAATCATTATCTTGATTTTGGCAGTATTGATAAAATTCTCCCCATTACCGGAAATCGATTTAGACGAAGACGGACAAGTGCAACATTTAAGTGTTTTTCAACAAATTAAAAATGCGTTCCAATATCCGCAACTGGTTTTTGGTTTCATTACACTAATGCTATATGTAGCTGGCGAAGTAATTGCAGGCGACTCTATAGGTGGTTTTGGAAAAAAACTAGGCGTTTATGGAGATAACGGAGATTTTTATCTAAAACTTACTTCGTTTACAATGGTAGCTATGGTAATTGGTTACATTTTGGGAATTACCTTAATCCCTAAGTATGTTTCACAAGTTACTGCTTTGAAAGCTTCAGGCTTTTTAGGAATTATTTTAGTGTTATTGATTGTTACGATTTCTCCAGCCATTATGATTCAATTACCCGGAGGAATTCCTAATTTACCCCTTGTAATTATTTTGGTGGCTCTAATAGGACTTGCTAATGCCCTTTGCTGGCCGGCAATATGGCCAATGGCGCTTCAAGACCTTGGTGGCTATACAAAAATAGCGGGTGCCATATTAATTATGGGGATTATAGGAGGTGCTATTTTTCCATTAATGTATGGTTCTTGGGCAGATACAATTAATATAGCCAACGAAGCCGAAGGTATAGCTGAGACTGCTAAAAGTGGGAATCAAATTGCATATTTGATATTATTACCTACTTACTTTATGATCCTGTTTTATGCATTTAAAGGGCATAAATACAGAAGTTGGTCACAAAAATAATGTTGATACGATAATAAATTAAAAATAAACTGAAAATGTTAAAAAGTAGTATCGATAAAACAACAGGTTTCGGAAAAAGATTCGAAGACATTAACACAGTAGTTTTTTAAAATTCAACTAGCGCCTCTAAAGCTCTTGCACAACAAATCGCAACACTTATCAAATCAAAACAAGAAAACAACGAATCCTGTATATTGGGTTTAGCAACAGGTTCTTCGCCAAAAGGATTGTATGCTGTATTAGTTCGTTTGCACAAAGAAGAAGGACTAAGTTTTAAAAATGCAATTACATTCAACTTAGACGAATATTATCCAATGGAACCGGATTCCAAAAATAGCTACGTGCGGTTTATGAAAGAATTGCTGTTGGATCAAGTAAATATTTTACCAGCCAATTATCATATTCCAGATGGAACTTTATCTAAAGAAGAAATTGCGGATTATTGTTCTAATTTATGAAACTAAAATAGAAGCTTTAGATGGAATTGATTTGCAGATTCTTGGAATTGGAGCAAACGGTCATATCAGGTTTAAGGAGTCAGTTCTTTGCAGAATTCCAAACCAAGATTGGTAGCATTAAATCATATTACCAGAGTTGCGGCAAGCAAATATTTTTCAGGATTAAGCAATACGCCAAGAACAGCAATCACGCTGGGAGTTTAAAAAATAATGGAAGCCAAACAAGTTATTTTGATGGCTTGGGGTGAAGGAAAATCGGATATTATTAAAAAGTCTGTCGAAGGCGAAGTAACCAATCTAATTCCTGCTTCATTTTTGCAAGAGCACAACAATGCGGTTATTGTTTTAGACAAAGAAGCGTCTTCAAAACGGACAAGAATCAACAGACCTTGGGTTAGTTGAGAAAATTGTTTGAACAGACAGATTAACCAGAAAAGCAGTATTGGGATTGGCACTGGATTTGAAGAAACCTATTTTAAGGCTTACCGATGCTGATTCTATTGAGAACGGAATGAGCGATTTGTTAGCTAATTCAGGTCCTGCCTACGATATCAATATCAAAATATTTAATAAATTACAGAATACAATCACAGCATGGCCTGGAAGAAAACCCAATGCGGATGATGCCGACAGACCGGAAAGAGCAGAGCCTGCAAGAAAAAGAGTGTTGATTTTTAGTCCACGTCCGGATGATGATATCATCAGTATGGGACGTACTTTTATGAGATTGCAACAACAAGGACATGAGGTGCATGTGGCTTACCAAACTTCAGAAAATATTGCGGTTGCTGATGATGAGGCGTTACGATTTGCCAGATTTGTAATTGATTACAACGAGAAATTTGGAATAAAAAGCTTAGAAGCTGAAAATATTTATAAAAAATCGATAGAATTCCTTAAAAATAAAAAGAATAGCGAAATAGATATTCCGGAAGTTAGATATACGAAAGGATTAATCCGAAAAGGGGAAGCGCGTGCCACGAGTCATTTCGTTGGTTTGCCAGATGAGCAAATTCATTTTATGGAACTTCCTTTCTACGAAACGGGTGCTATCGAGAAAAACCCTTTGGGTGCAGAAGATATTCAGTTGACAATGGATCTTATTGAAAAAATAAAACCACACCAAATATATGGTGCGGGAGATTTAGCAGATCCACACGGAACACACAAAGTATGTTTGGATGCTATTTTTGAAGCAGTGAAACGATTGAAACCACAAGATTCCATGAAGGATTGCTGGGTTTGGTTATATAGAGGCGCTTGGCAGGAATGGAGTATTGATGAAGTAGAAATGGCTGTACCAATGAGTCCTGATCAGGTATTAGCCAAAATACATGGAATCTTTAAATACCAATCCAGAAAGACGGTGTGGTATTCCAAGGATCTGATACTAGAGAATTCTGGCAGAGAGCTGAAAATAGAAATACAGAAACACCAGAACTATATGTACAATTAGGATTGTCTAATTATGCCGCAATGGAGGTTTTTGTCAGATGGGAATATTAGTAGCCGTCCGGCTGTAGTCCTTTCTACTTCACAATTATAGGAATCCATTTTACAATTAGTAAAATGGATTTTTTTTATGATTATTTCGAATGTCATAATTAATTTATAATAATTATTCCATGCTTATCGACATTCTATAATTACATTAAAAAGTAAACTCTATAATTATCGGATTATAATGATTCTATCTCAGTAAGTTGGGCTAAAAACTAAAAATCAATATCATTTACAATTGGTAGATTAAAGGATCTGGCATCTTTTTAAATTATAAATTTTGTAGTTTTGCAACCCATATCCGAATCTCCATATGAAACATAAACTAATCGACATTCCCCCCTTACCCGCCGTACTTTTAGCAATAATAAGCGTACAATCTGGAGCAGCTATAGCGAAAGGTCTTTTTCCTGCTATTGGTGCTGCCGGAACTGCATCTCTGAGAATTGGTATCTCAGCATTGATATTATTGGCAGTTTACAGGCCAAACCTAAAAAAGATAACTGCTGACCAATGGAAATTGGTAATTCCTTACGGTTTGTCCTTGGGTGCAATGAATTTGATTTTTTATCTTTCAATTGAGAGAATCCCAATTGGACTTGCTGTCACGCTGGAATTCATAGGTCCGTTATTAGTAGCTGTTTTTGGTTCAAACCGCAGGATTGATTTTTTCTGGGTACTTCTTGCAGCAGCTGGGATTGTTTTGATTGCTCCATGGTCAAATAATGGATTAGATATTCTAGGGGTACTTTTTGCTCTTTTGGCTGGTGCCCTTTGGGCGGCTTATATCGTATTAGGAGGAAAAATTTCAAAAATAATGAAAGGTGGTGATGCTGTTACCATAGGAATGCTCTTTGCTTCTATACTAATTGTCCCTTTTGGAATTCTAGGAAATGGGTTAAGCAACCTTACACCTCAACTTTTAGGCTTAGGTGTAGCGCTCGCTCTATTATCCAGCGCGATTCCTTTCACATTAGAAATGAAAGCCTTAGGACAACTTCCTGCACGTACATTCAGTATTTTAATGAGTTTAGAACCTGCTGCTGCATCAATTTGTGCTTTTATATTTTTACATGAATACCTTACTTTTAATGAAATTTTGGCTGTTGTTTTTGTGGTAATAGCTTCTGCAGGATCAACAATTACTTCAAAAAAATAACAGCATTAATATTTTCATATTGTTCATTACATACTGAAATCAATTTGTCTAAATTAGTTTTAGATAAATAGGATTCTATTTATAGTATTGGCCCCACTCTCTTTACAAAAAATACCCTGTTAAAATGTACGCAATCAATATAAATGTAAGTTGTTTTTTACTAATCCAAGTGGTAAAATTTCATTATCAAATAATTCAGCAGTAAATACAACAATGTACCCACCACAACAAGTGTGACGATACAACTAATCAAATTGAGCACAATATTAGGAATAAACTTCAATCGAGGATGTGTGATAAAGGGTTCCCGATGCAGCCTTTCGTGAATGTTTTCCTTTGCTATTTTGATTTTCTTTTTGATGATTCAATTATTTTTAAAGACAATAGTGATAAATTGTTCCTGCTGACTTTTGGTTTCGTATTTTTAGTACTCTAAAATTACGTAATATTTTTAAGATAAAGAAGTTCTAGAATTGAAAAAAGCAACAAATGGCGCATAGTTCTTGTCAGCAGTATGCAATGGCTAATCTGTTTACATCTTGAGCTTTTCTGTAACAGCCCCGTTTTTCCACAGCATTTTCAAATGGGTATAAGTACCTGTAGCATCTTTTTCAAAGTGCACCTGAACATTTTCATCGAGCACAAATAAATTGCTATCAATGTATCTAAGCTCAAATAACACATTTCCTCTTTCGGCATTCATGCAGAATAATTGATTGTCTTTTATATGAAAATCTAAGCCACCTTCATACACGCCTGTATAGGAATTTAAAACTACAGAATCTGGCATTTTTGTCGTTTCAGATCTTATATTGTTCAAATTCCATTGAAACATATTTTTTTCTCTTTCGTCTTTTGCTCTCGATAAGAGTTCTGTGGAGATCAAAATCCTTGCTTTTGTAAAAGCCTGTTCTGAAGGTATAGAAACATCGGGCAACACACCTATTCCCTCCCAATCTGCTTCAACAGGAGCGCGGGCAATAGGAATATTTGCTACAAAACCCTGACCCATATCATAGGAACCGGTTGGATGCGCTCCTCCGCCGGTAGTTTCGCCTACAATGGTAGCACGTTTGGCATGTTTCAAACCATAAGTGAAATCTTCAGCTCCTGAAAAAGTAAGTCGGCTGGTTAAAATATAAACAGGCATATTTAGCTTGAAATCCGTTTTTGCAGGATCAGTATACCTCTTGAGTGTATCGTTTGAACGGTTAATAATATCATTCATATGTGTTTTTTGATTGAAAAAATAATTTTGGGTTCGAAGCACCATTTCCGGTGATCCCCCTCCGTTATAACGCATATCAATGATCAATGCTTTGCAGTTGCTCACGAATTGAAATGCGGCATTTAAAGTGGGCTGAGCCTCTTCTACACACCCCACGAATTCATCCCATCTTATGTATCCTATGTTGCCAAACAATAGCTCTGTTTTTTTAAAGGCAAAATTACTTTCACGTGCAGCGTTTAAATCCTGTACACGTTGCTGTAGTTTCTCATCATCGGACATCGGCTTACTAAGGTAGGCCGCCAGTTGGGGATTGTATCTGAGTCCAAGATGCCCGTCTCTGTGAGCTTGCTGAAGATCATTGTGCAATTGAAAACCAACTTCCTGTCGCGAACCTATTTTATTATAATCACCGTTCTTTAATTTCTGTTTTATACTCTTTGACATTAGAATCGCTTTATCAGGATAAATATATAACCTGTCCAAAGCATTGCTCAGGTTGTCGATGAGCAGTTTGATTTCTTTTGAGTTCAATTTTTGCTCGGGATTTTGTTCTGTGCCTGCTTGTTTTCTATTTTTTTGTGCCTGACAGGATATAAAGAAACCTGTCAGCATAACTAATACTGTTAAACGGTTGCTGTTTTTCATAGAATTCTTTTTATCTAAAGGAATGCCTCCGGTCATTACTGCTAATGTCACGATGCTATTCGAGGTTTACGACTAAATTACTATTTATTTTTTAGTTATCATTAAACTTCCAAATACAAGACCAATATTTCATTAAAATAATTCTCAAATCTTTAATAACCGCCTTAAGTTTACATTTCATAAATTTATACCTAAATCAGAAACAACAAAAAACAGGAATACGATTCTCTCGAATTTATGAACTCAAAACTGGCTGGATAATATACAGATACACTGATACTTATCTAATTAAACATTTTTAGTAAATTTAGCACATACCTATGCACAGCAACTACTATAGTTTTTATCTATTAAAAATTAATTTTAACAGGGATAGTTTTTGGTAAATTCGCTTTTAAGTAAATAAAAAATCAATTATACTATGGAAAATAACACAAACCCAACATCCTACAACGTCAACGAAGAAAGCAAATGCCCTTTTTCCGGTGGAGTTGCTCCAAAGCAAAGCGCGGGTGTCGGGACTAGTAACCGCGACTGGTGGCCAAATCAATTAAAATTGACCATTCTGCGCCAAAACTCCTCTCTTTCCGATCCGATGGGAGAAACTTTTAACTACGCTGAAGAATTCAAGTCTCTAGACTTTGAAGCCTTGAAAAAAGACGTCATGGATGTCATTACCACATCTCAAGACTGGTGGCCTGCTGATTACGGTAGCTACGCAGGGTTCTTCATTCGTATGGCTTGGCACAGTGCAGGTACGTATCGTATTGCAGATGGTCGTGGTGGTGCAGGTTTCGGAACGCAGCGTTTTGCGCCACTGAACAGCTGGCCAGATAATGCGAATCTGGACAAGGCTCGTTTGTTATTATGGCCTATCAAACAAAAATATGGTAAGAAAATTTCTTGGGCTGATTTAATGATTCTAACGGGTAACTGCGCCCTCGAGTCGGCAGGTTTTGAAACCTTTGGTTTCGCTGGTGGACGTGCCGATGTTTGGGAACCACAAGAAGATATTTATTGGGGCTCTGAAAAAGAATGGTTAGCCCTTAGTAACACTCCAAATAGCCGCTACTCAGGTGATCGTGATTTAGAAAATCCTTTAGCTGCAGTACAAATGGGGCTTATTTATGTAAACCCCGAAGGTCCTGACGGTAATCCTGATCCGCTATTAGCAGCCCGTGATATTCGTGAAACCTTTGCCCGTATGGCGATGAATGACGAAGAAACTGTTGCGCTTATTGCTGGTGGACATACATTAGGGAAAACCCATGGTGCTGCTGATCCAAATAAATACGTAGGTTCAGAACCAGCAGGAGCATCTATTGAAGAGCAAGGCATAGGTTGGAAAAACACCTATGGTACTGGAAATGCCGGTGATACAATTACCAGCGGTCTGGAAGGTGCTTGGACCACAACCCCAATAAAATGGAGCAATAATTTCTTTGAAAACCTATTCGGGTTTGAATGGGAATTGACCAAAAGCCCGGCTGGAGCACATCAATGGAAACCGAAAGGTGATGCAGGTGCCGGTACTGTACCAGATGCACACGACCCTTCAAAAAGCCACCAACCTTTTATGCTGACTACTGACTTGTCATTAAGAGTCGACCCAATATACGAGAAAATTTCAAGACACTTTTTTGAAAATCCAGCAGAATTCAATGATGCCTTTGCTAGAGCATGGTTCAAGCTTACACACAGAGATATGGGGCCAAAAGCGCGCTATTTAGGACCAGAAGTTCCTACTGAAGAACTAATTTGGCAAGACCCAGTTCCTGCTGTTACGCATCCATTAATTGATGACCAAGATATTGCTACACTTAAAGCAAAGATTCTTGCTTCAGGATTGTCTGTTTCAGAATTAGTATCTACAGCTTGGGCATCAGCATCTACTTTCCGTGGCTCTGACAAACGTGGTGGTGCAAACGGTGGTCGAATTCGTCTTGCACCACAGAAGGATTGGAAAGTGAATAATCCGTCTCAACTTGAGAAAGTACTTAACAAACTTGAGAATATCAAAAATGAATTCAACAGTGCTCAGTCTGGTGGTAAACAAGTTTCAATTGCTGACTTGATCGTTTTAGGTGGTAGTGCAGGTATTGAAAAAGCAGCTACAACTGCAGGACATTATGTATCAGTACCTTTCACGCCGGGACGTATGGATGCTTCACAAGAGCAAACAGATGTAGAATCATTCGCAGTTCTTGAGCCTCAAGCAGATGGATTCCGTAATTATGTTAAGACAAAATATACTGTTTCAGCAGAAGAAATGTTGGTTGACAAAGCACAATTATTAACTTTGTCAACGCCGGAAATGACAGTTCTTGTTGGTGGTATGCGTGTATTGAACACCAACTTTGATCAGTCGCAAAACGGTGTTTTTACAAAACGTACAGAGGCGCTTACCAATGATTTCTTTGTGAATCTACTTGATTTAGGTACAAC
Source organism: Flavobacterium sp. GT3P67 (assembly GCF_004349155.1). Classification (NCBI taxonomy): domain Bacteria; kingdom Pseudomonadati; phylum Bacteroidota; class Flavobacteriia; order Flavobacteriales; family Flavobacteriaceae; genus Flavobacterium; species Flavobacterium sp. GT3P67. The sequence goes on along the minus strand of NZ_SMLF01000009.1, from coordinate 53,217 downwards.
ATGGAAAGCAGTTTCAGAATCTGATGATGCCTTTGTAGGAAGTGATCGTATGGCAGGCGGATTGAAGTGGATTGGAACTCGTGTCGATCTTATTTTTGGTTCGAACTCAGAGTTAAGAGCCCTTGCCGAAGTTTATGGTTGTGCGGACGCTCAGGAAAAGTTTGTAAAAGACTTTATTGCAGCTTGGACTAAGGTGATGAACCTGGACCGCTTCGACTTGGTTTAATTTAGATTTTATAATTTGTTTAAAAAGGTGGTCTGGCAACGGATCACCTTTTTTGGTTTACAATTTGATTTGCAGATTAACCAAACTTTATAAGTTGCTAGGTTTTTCTAGCTACTACGATTACTTTTCTTGATGATTCCGCACTTTTTGGGAAACCGTTATTTTTATAGTTATTTTCTATAAATTAATACTCCCAAAACAATATAAAGAAGAAATTCCCTCGCAGACTGAACTATTTGTAAGTGCCCCGACCTTGTTGCTTCATGATAATTATCTAATTGTATTGCATATTTTTCTACTAAAATATCAAATAGATAATACGATATTACTAATTGAAAAAATTGAATTACTACTAAAGAGATAATAGATGTTTTTAAAATCTGTCTTGCCGTTGCGTTATCAATATTACTATTTTTAATCCAGTTGAAAATTTTCCAAGTTACTAAAGCAAATAAAATCAAATAGAGTATCTCATTTATCCAAAAAATCACCAATGAATCAACAGAAACTATGATTAATATATATTTTGAAATTATAAAAAGAAATGTATGCAAAAAACTTATAATTGCCAGCCAAAGAAACATTCCTGCTCCAACGCTAAAATGAATAATATTAGATTCACTTTTAATTTTCTTAATAATTGTGTTACGTTAAAATTGATGTTAATTTTTACACTAGTTTTTCTCTTCATGCTCATCTTTTTTGTATAACTTAATATACCAGCCATAAAGTGGCACTAATCCCTCCAATTTGAATGGCTTCGTGCCATTAAATGACTTCTGCTAATGTATAGATAATCAACCATAATTAATCTATATCAACAAATCTAAATGGTTTCATTTTCATTGCTTTACGGTTTCCCGTAAAGCAATGAAAATTTTATAATATTTAAAAAGACTAGACACATTACATAATTTTTTGAGAATAAAAATCTCATCACCAAACTAAACCCTATAAAAAAAGACGGCTCATTTTCGAGACGGCTTTTTTTATAGGGTTAAAAGGTATTAATTAATCCGTTATCTTATAAAAGAACATTTGTGGAGCGCCTTCAACACCGGCATCCATCATCAGTTTTTTCTTTGCTTCGGAGGTGATATTTTCTTTTGCTTTTTTCATATCCGTAATGGCAAATACCAGCGTCACCATATTTGGATCGTCTATACTTCTGGCCATTCCTCTGTCTATAAATCCTTCTTCCATTCTTTTGGAAGTTCCTTCGGCATCGTATACTTTGAGCCAGGCATCAAAATCTTTTACACGATGCGTCACCATCAATCGGTCTTTCTGATTAATCGGTGTGTCGTCATTTCGTATTACCTCATAATACGTAAATTCAGGTTTACCGGTAACCCCGGCTTTTTTCATCGTCTCTTTCAGATTGGGAAGCACACTAAATTCTTTTGCTTTTTGGACATCATTAATTTTATCTATTATCATAATCATATTCGCATCGTCAATTCCTCTTCCTACCATATAATGTGAGATTCCATACACCATTCGCATAGAATCATGCGCATCATATTCCTTTCTCCATTTTTCATAATCCGCTATTTTGTGCTTTATTCCAATTACTTTAAAAGGTTCAAATACAGCAACAGCGGTAGCAGTATCTATAGGCATAACTTCTTCAGGTTCTGTTTTCTCCGTTTTATTGTTTTTACAAGATAAAAAGGCAACGGTAAAAACTAATATCAAAACTGGTTTCAAAAAAAATTTAATGTTTTTCATATTATTATTTTTTAAGTTATTTTTATTACGTAAATATAATAATAAATACTGATAATCAGATTATTACAAACTAATTAATCTTTAAAAACAAATATCAGAATACGTGTTGACAGTCCTTTTATATTTTTAATTTCTCCATAAAATAGAGTTTATTCCATGCCATAATTCCATAAAAAAAGCCGACTCGCAAAAACGAGACGGCTTAAATTTTTCAATCAAAAAAGATTACAAAATAAAATCGGTATTAATAAAATTAGATTCTTTACTGCTCAATAATTTCTGCAAAATAGCATTGTTATAATCATTGTCTTTAGACGCTACAAAAGTTCTAATCGAGAACGAGCGCAAGGCATCGTGAATACTCAATGTTCCTACTGCTGAATCTTTTCGTCCTGTAAAAGGGAAAACATCCGGTCCTCTTTGGCAAGAACTATTCAAGTTTACTCTACACACTAAATTCACCAAAGCATCAATAAGCGGCGCAATGGTTTTGATGTCTTTTCCAAACAAACTCACTTGTTGCCCGTAATTTGATTCCGCCATATCGTTCAAAGGCTCTTGAATGTCTTTGAAAGAAATAATAGGCACAACTGGACCAAACTGCTCTTCGTGATACACACGCATTTCTTTGTTTATAGGAAATAAAACTGCCGGAAAAATATAATTAGACGAATGCTTCCCTCCTTTTTCATTGATTATTGCAGCTCCTTTACTGGTAGCATCATCTATCAATTCCTGAATGTAAGCCGGTTTTTCTTTTTCTGGTAAAGGCGTCAGAAACACGGAGGCATCCCACGGATTACCAAAAACCAATGCGTCAACTTTGGCAGCAAAACGTTTATTGAACTCATCAGCAATGGACTCATGCACATACAAGACTTTCAAAGCCGTACAACGCTGTCCATTGAACGATAAAGAGCCCGCAATGCATTCTTGGATAGCCAAATCTAAATCGGCATCCGGAAGGATTATCGCAGGATTTTTTGCCTCCAAACCTAATATCAAACGCAGTCTGTTTTTGTTAGGATGTTGGTCTTGTAAAGCAATCGCTGATTTACTGTTTCCTATCAAAGCCAAAATATCTACTTTTCCGGATTTCATTATTGGAGAAGCCACTTCACGTCCGCGACCGTACACAATATTGATAGCTCCTTTTGGAAAACTGTTTCTGAAAGCTTCCAATAAAGGTGAAATCAATAAAACACCATGTTTTGCCGGTTTAAAAATTACCGGATTCCCCATAATCAATGCAGGAATCAGCAACGAAAAAGTCTCATTCAACGGATAATTATAAGGCCCAAGACATAGAACAACGCCAAGCGGTCCTCTACGAACCATGGCATTTATCCCTTGTACTTTAGAAAAATGAGCACTACGACTGTTTAATTCTTTTAAGCTGTCGATAGTATCATAGATATATTCTACGGTTCTGTCAAATTCTTTTTCAGAATCACCCAATGATTTTCCAATTTCCCACATCAATAATTTAACAACTTCTTTACGGGTTGTTTTCATTTGAGTAACGAAATTTTCCATGCATTTTATGCGATCCGCCACTTTCATGGTTGGCCATAATCCTTGACCGTTATTATAGGCCGCGCTAGCCGCATTTACCGCTTCCAGCGCTTCGGCTTCTCCCATAAACGGGATTGAACCTAAAATAGTGGGACCGTATTCTTCAGTGGATGAAATCGTTGAAAAAACAGGCGTGGTCTGACCCGTCCATTTTTTTAACTCTCCGTCAACTAAATACGTATCTTGATTCAATAATGTTGTAATCTTAAATTCTTCTGGTATTACATTCATACTAAAGTATATTATGTTTTTAATTTAAATTTTAAATAAACAAAGAGGCATAAGCCTCTTTGTTTATTATGGTTCAACTACTTCTCCATCCCAATCCATAATGCCTCCAACTAAGTTATACGCATTTTCAAAACCCAGCTCATTCATTATTTCGCAGGCTTTTGCACTTCGCATTCCGGAACGGCAATACACATAATAGTTTTTTGTTTTGTCTAACGCTTCAATTTCAGTTATAAAACCTTGTCCCAAGTGAATGTCAATATTAATGGCATTGGCTATAATCCCTTCGTTAAATTCGGCTTCGGTTCTCACGTCTAAAATTACTGCGTTTTCGTCAGTTTCAAATTGAGAAACCCAATCTTCTTGTGTTAAATTCATAGTGATGTTTTTTGTAAAAATACAAAGATTTTAGCTAACAATAAACGCCTGAATTGTTAATTGGATAATATTCATAAGAAAACGTTTTCGCAAAACATTAACTATCAATAAACTATAAAATTAGTGCTTATTTTTATGAAATAAGTCTATTAAATCCATAGGAAATAAGTAAACAATATTCAATCAATCAAGTACTTGTATTTTTTTTTAGTCCAAAAATCATCCCCACTTTTTTGAGTTTTTTAGACTACTTTTACCATCCAAACTATAGAAAAAAGACTAAAATGCTCGATACCATAAAGAAATTTTTTTATTCATTACCTAATGAATTAATTACAGAAATGGTGCTTCAAAAAAATTTAAAATGGAATATTTAGGTTATTTTGCTTCAATTATTATTGGACTATCATTAGGATTAATTGGAGGCGGTGGATCGATTCTTACTATTCCTATTCTGGTTTATCTCTTTAAAATAGACCCAGAAAATGCTACCAGTTATTCTCTGTTTATAGTGGGAATTACGGCTTTATTTGGATGTATCAGTCACTATAAAATGGGAAATCTTAAAATTAAATCAGCATTATACTTTGCCATTCCCTCGGTTTTTTCTATACTGATAATTCGAGAAGTCATTTTCCCAAAAATTGCGGCAACAATTTTCTCCATTGCTTCCTACCAAGTATCAAAAAATTTCCTGATAATGATTGTTTTTTCATTACTCATGATAGCAGCCGCAATATCTATGATACGCAAAACAAAAACGGTAACGAATCCACCAAAAACAAATTATACACAGCTTGGACTAATTGGATTTTTAGTTGGAATTGTCACTGGGTTTTTAGGTGCCGGAGGAGGGTTTTTAATCATACCTGCATTATTATTTTTTGCTAATTTACCAATGAAACAAGCCGTTGGCACCTCATTATTGATTATCTTTATAAACTCTAGTATTGGTTTTTGTGGTGATTTATATATTGGTACACCTATAGACTATTCGTTTTTACTGATGATTTCGAGTATGGCTTTTATAGGAATGATTATTGGCATCAAGCTTTCAAAAAAAATAGACGGGGCTAAACTAAAACCAATCTTTGGTTGGTTTCTATTAGTAATGGGAATTTATATTATTATCAAAGAATTTTTCTTGAATTAAAAAATGGAATGTAACAATTGTCACTATTTATCCTAAAAAAACAGAAGTACATTGGTACTATAAAATTAAAAAAATGCAATCATGCAAATAGAACAAATATATACGGGATGTCTAGCCCAAGGTGCTTACTATATAACTTCAAATGGCGAAGCGGCAATTATTGATCCGTTACGTGAAACCCAACCCTATTTAGACCGATTGGAGAGAGACAGCGTTGCATTGAAATATATTTTTGAAACCCATTTTCATGCTGATTTTGTATCCGGTCACGTTGATTTGAGCAGAGAAACAGGTGCTCCAATTGTTTATGGTCCAAATGCAAGTTGTGAGTTCGAATGTATTTCTGCTAAAGACGGACAGGAATTCACCATTGGTAACATAAAAATAAAAGTATTGCACACTCCGGGACATACCATGGAAAGCTCTACTTTTTTATTGATTGACGAAAACGGAAAAGATCATGCCATTTTCTCAGGAGACACTTTGTTTATTGGTGATGTGGGAAGACCAGATTTGGCCCAAAAAGCGGCAGACATGACACAAGAGGAATTAGCAGGTATCTTATTTCATTCCTTAAGAGATAAAGTGATGACTTTAGCAGATGATGTCATTGTTTATCCGGCTCACGGTGCAGGAAGTGCCTGTGGAAAAAATATGAGCAAGGAAACAGTATCTACCATTGGCGACCAAAAAGCTACCAATTATGCGTTGCGTGCGAATATGACTGAAGCCGAATTTATACAAGAAGTTACCGAAGGTTTATTGCCTCCTCCAGCCTATTTTGGAATGAATGTGGCAATGAATAAAAAAGGATATGACAGCTTTGAAAACGTATTGCACTTAGGAATGCGCGCTTTATCTGTAGTCGAATTTGAAGCGGCGGCTGAAGAAGCCGGAGCCTTAATTTTGGATACCCGAAAAAACGGAGAATTTGCCAAAGGATTTATTCCCCAATCCATAAACATTGGAATAGATGGTGATTTTGCTCCTTGGGTAGGTGCTTTAATTGCCGATGTAAAACAACCCATCCTAATTGTTTGTGAACTGGGACAAGAGGAAGAAACCGTTACGCGTTTAAGCCGTGTGGGATTTGATAACTTGATTGGTCATCTTGATGGTGGTTTTGATGCTTGGGCAAAAGCTGGAAAAGAAATTGATACCGTACATAGAATCACTGCCGACCAATTTGCTGCAGCAGTAAAAATTGGCGAAAGCAAAGTAATCGATATTCGTAAAGAAAGTGAATATTGCGCTGAACATGTTGAAGAAGCGTACAGCAAGCCATTAGCGGTTATCAATGAATGGATCAAAGATATTAATCCAAAAGAACATTTTTATTTGCATTGTGCGGGTGGATACCGCAGTATGATTGCGGCTTCGATATTAGAAGCACGCGGTTTTAGAAATTTCACTGAAATTGAAGGTGGTTTTAATGCTATTTCAAAAACGGATGTTCCAAAAACGGATTTCGTTTGCCAAAGCAAAGTATTGAAATAAAAGCAATTTCAATGGCAATAACAATAGTAATGGCAATTTCAAAAAAATCGAATTATGGAAGATATAAAATGTTGTGTAGTTTCCTGCGATAAACCGCTAGATGCAGCCTATTGGGAAGCCCAATACGAAGCCAAAACCACTGGTTGGGATTTAGGCAAAGTATCACCTCCCATACAAACGTATGTCGATACAATAATTAATAAAAATTGCAGTATTTTGATTCCTGGTTGTGGAAATAGTTATGAAGCTGAATATCTTTTGGAGCAAGGATTTACAAATAGTACCCTAATCGATATTGCGCCAACACCAGTGGCAGTTTTAAAAGAAAAGTTTAAAAACAATTCTAATATTCAAATTATACTGGGCGATTTCTTTGAACATCAAGGAAAATATGATTTGATTATTGAGCAAACTTTTTTCTGTGCTTTGCCTCCAACAATGCGCCAAAAATACGTGTGGAAAATGCATCAACTTTTTTCTGATGAAGGAATTCTGGCGGGATTACTGTTCAATAGAACGTTTGAATCCGGTCCTCCTTTTGGCGGAAGCAAAGAAGAATATGAACTACTTTTCAAAGGTGCTTTTGATTTTTTAAAAATGAATGTATCTGAAAATTCGATTGCACCAAGAGCGAATTCAGAGTTGTTTATAGAGTTGAAAAAGAACAATCAGGTTATTGTGAATTTATATGAATTCGAAGGCATTACGTGTAGTGGCTGCATGGAAACCATCACAAAAAAATTGACTGCGATTGAAGAGATATTAAATGTAAGTATGAGCAGTAATTTTGCTGAAGTATTAATTGTCAGTAAAAATGAAATTGCAGTCGAAATATTACAACAGGTGATTTCTTATGATGCGAAGTATAAAATCAAAAAAATAAACACGTAAAATCAAATTCTTTTTTTCGAAAAAAAATGAAAGCATTATTATTTACAAACTGGCATCTAATGCGCTGGGTTCGTCTGGCGTTTGCCTTATTTTTATTTGCTCAAGCCTATATTTTAAAAGAGTGGATGTTCATTGGTTTTGGACTATTTTTCTTGATTCAGGTCGTTTTTAATTTAGGTTGTGGCTCTAATGGTTGTACTATTCCTAACAATAAATACAATAAAGATGAGTAATTTCGATACGATTATCAATTCAGGCAAACCGGTATTAATAGACTTTTTTGCCACATGGTGCGGACCATGTAAAATGCTTAGTCCCATTTTGAGAGAAGTAAAAGAGAGTTTGGGAGAAAACGTTTCCATTATCAAAATTGATGTGGACAAAAACCAGCAAATTTCAAGTCAGTATCAGGTTCGTGGGGTTCCAACGATGATTTTATTTCAAAACGGAAAACAGTTGTGGAGACAATCCGGTGTGTTATCCAAAGAGGAAATTATCAAAATTATTTTAGAGAAAAGCAATAAATAGCAAAAAGTACTGGTGTCATAGGTCTTAATTTTGGATATAATTACTGGCTTAAACCCCAACTGCTTTTGGTATTTTTTAAGTGGCATTTTAGTTTTGTTTTTATACAACCAGAATTTAACTATTATTTCTCCTAACTTAGTGTCACTATGGAAAAACCTCGCCAATATAGACTTTCAAGATCCGAATCTTTATTTGTTAGAGGACCTTTGACACGATTAAAAAACTTGTTTTTCACTTTTAAAGTTCAATACAACTTTATTAGAGCTTTTCAAAAAATGCATTTTATTGGTCCGTGTGTTACTGTTTTTGGCTCTGCCCGATTTGGTCCGGAAACTGCGCATTATAAAAATGCAGAGCGCATTGGTGCCGAAATAGCAAAATTAGGTTTTACAGTAATGACAGGTGGCGGTCCGGGAATTATGGAAGCGGCAAATAAAGGCGCTTATGAAGCGGGAGGTTATTCTGTTGGGTCTAATATTGTTCTTCCGGTGGAACAAAAACCAAATCCATATTTGCACAAATGGATTTACATTCCTTACTTTTTTGTGAGAAAAGTTATTTTAATAAAATATTCCTATGCATTCATTGTTATGCCGGGAGGAATAGGCACTCTCGACGAATTATTTGAGGCGCTGACCTTAATTCAAAATAAAATAATAAATAATTTTCCGATAGTAATTTTTGATACTGAATATCATAAAGAGCTGTATCATCATATTCAAGTCATGTCAAAAAATGAGAGCATCAGCCCCGAGGATATGAGCCTGTTATTTGTAACGGACTCCGTAGAGGAATTGATTGAGCATCTTAAAAAACATGCAATCAAAAAATTTGGTTTAAAAAAGTATGCGTATAAGCGTAAATCGTGGTTTGGAGAAAAAAGGAAACATTAATTATCAAATGAAACTAGCTAAAAAAAATTTCTTTGATTATTATTTCAACCACTTAAACAGCACTTTTTCTAAACTGGATCTTAAAATAGGTTTACAAACATAATCATCCATTCCTGACTCTAAACATTTTTCTTTTTCACCTAACATTATTCCGGCAGTCAATGCTATTATTGGAATATTATTGTATTTTTTTAGTTGTTTAATTTCAACAGTAGCTTCATATCCATTTTTATGAGGCATTTGGATATCCATTAAAATCAAGTCCAGATTCTCTTTTTTATACAATTTAATGGCTTTTTTACCATCGGAGGCTTCTAATACTGTACTGCCCGGAAGTATTGATTTAAGTAATGTTTTTACCAAAAGCATGTTTATTTTATTGTCTTCGACTACTAATATTTTTTTGTTCGAAAAATTTCCAATAGAAGAAATATTCTCTTCTTTTTCAACATTATTATCTAAATCTTTTGAATCATATTCATGATTTGATTTTTCTAGTTCAACCGTAAAGAAAAATTCACTTCCTTTTCCATAATGGCTGTTCAATTCTAACTTACTGTTCATTAAAGCTAAAAGTTGATTTGTAATAGTCAGTCCCAAACCAGTTCCTCCAAATTTGCGCGTAATTGAACTATCTTCCTGCATGAAAGAATGGAATATTTTTTCTTGATTTTCTTCTTTTATTCCAATGCCTGTATCTTTAACCGAAAATTTTAAATGACATTGATTTTCATTTTCTAAAGAAACAGTATTGCTAATATTTAACTTAACATATCCTTCTTTCGTAAATTTCAACGCATTCCCTATCAAATTCACTAAAATCTGTTTCAATCGAATAGAATCGACTAAAACATAATTGGGAACAGTTGCGTCAATATTTAGGATTAGAGCTATTTTATTTAAGTCTGCATGATATTTGAAAATATCGATTACATGATGAATAAGTTCAAAAAGATTAACTTCTTCGATATTCAATTCAAATTTACCGGATTCAATTTTTGAGAAATCTAAAATATTATTAATAATCTCAATTAATATTGTAGCTGATTCATGAACCGTATTCATATACTCCGTCTGATTTTTATCCAGATTTGTTTTCATTAACAAATCAGTAAAACCAACAATTCCGTTCAGAGGAGTCCTAATTTCATGACTCATATTAGTCAAAAAACTGGATTTTGCTCTGTTCGCCGCTTCGGCTTGTTCTTTAGCTTTAGTCAACTCAATTTCTAATTTTTTTAACGCTGTAATTTCAATAAAACTGATGACTACTTCAGCTATTTCCCCCAAATTATTAAATACAGGAAAACCATTTATCAGAAGCCATTTAGTAGAAGCATTCTTGTTTTTCTCGATTCCAATTATAAAATTTTTTATGGGTTTTTTATTATTTAGAATTTCGTTTACTGGATAACTCTCCGGAACCAAAGGTTTGTTATCCTCATTTATAAATTTCCACACTGGATTAAGAATCTGTTTTCCTTTCATCTGATCTTTGCTCAAACCAATCAGTTTAGATGCTTTAGGATTAGAAAAAAGTATAGAAGCATCCTTATCATACAAGATAATCCCAACATCAAGATTGTTTAATAATTCTCTATACCGCTCTTCACTTTCTCTAAGAGCAGATTCAGTTAATTTGAGCTGTGTAATATCTACCGTGGTGATTAGAGCTTCCTTTCGATTTTCAGAGAGAACTGCAGTAAGATAAACATTTATGGTAAAAATGTTCTCTAAAAGCAATTTAACTTCACAAGATCCTTTTAGATTCGTATTGAAAACAGTATCCAAGAATTCATTGAAGATTGGTTTTGTATCATCAGAGACAAAAAAACCAAATTGACTGTTTATTAATTTTGATCTTTCTTTTTGTAATAATTGAGAACCGGTAAGATTGAGTTGCGTTATTTTTCCAGAATTTGTTAGTGTAAAATAGCCTGAAGGAGCAAAATCATACAATTCAGTATATTTTTGCGTAGCCATTTCAGCTTGTTCTTTGGCTAAAATAAGTTCTTCTTTTTGCACCTCCAATTCTATCTGATGAACTTCTAATTCATGGATCAGTTTTAATGTTTCCACTTCTGAAAGCTTAGAATCAGCAATTGAATGTTTTTGCTGTTGGAATTCTTCCTCCTTATTTTCAATATTTTCCATAAGTATTATCTTTATAAAGACTACTGTTTTTATTTCCTGACAATTGAAAATCAAATACTTATTCTTTTACTTGCGTAGTGGTATATCATTGTAAAAAACTAAATATTTCTGTAATTATGACTAAAACCAAACTGACAAGCGCTGTATTCCTTTTTTGTAGTTCATTTTTCTATTTCCATGAAACTTAAATGAAAACATTGTGGTTTTATTTAGGTTCTTCTCACTTTTAATAAGTGTATCAGAAACCAAATTTATCTCAAGAAAATAGTTGAGTAGCGAAAATAGTTTAGTGGGGAGTTCTTTTGAGGAAGAAACAATAGCAGCTATAACAGCTTCAATTGTATTGCGGTGTATGCTCTTAAATTTTGCCAAAGCAGGGTCTTGGACAAGTACAAAACCATTTTTTTCTTTATTGGATCTCCTTCCAAAGAGAATGATTCCAATATTTTTTTCTATTCTATCCAATAGCTCAAGCTCGCCTGCTGATGCTCCAATACCAATTATTGGAAAACCATTATTATCGGCAATAGACAAGCTTGAATTTAGTTTCAAATCAAGAATTTCGCCTTCCCCTTGGCTAATTTGATTGCTTTTTATCATCTCAAAATTAGAATTTCTATATCTTATTATTAGTTGAGTCGGATTGTTGTTTCAATAATTGCCCTTTTTAACTTTGATTACTATATAATTGTCAATTCTATTTACTTTTATTAACTAAATTGCTTTTTGCAAAAGTAAAATGACCAGAAGATCATTGCACTTCCTTAAAAAATCATTAGAATTTAACAATTGTTTATATTTTTAAAAAATAGATTAAAATTCAATATTAAGTCTAATTGCACATTCTTGTTAAATTTGTCATTATTTTAGTGTTAATTAAAATATTTAACTAAATATACCCTTAAATGACTATAAATTTAATAAAAAAATATTTTTATTACAACTAAACACAAAACTAAATCGATAAACATTCTTTAAAAAAAATCAAGAGACAACATTTCCCCTTTACAATTTTAATCCAAATTTATAGTACACTTCAAAGTGTTAAACCAAAATAATATTCTCGGCTTAGTTTTTGCAAAACATTTATTCTAAATTAGGAGATCTCGTTTATGTTTTAAACTTTATTTGAACCTGAAACTATCGCAAACCAAATTCCTGAATTGCATATCATAATAAAAATTAACACAAAAATAACACACATTTGTATATACAAATAAAAAATGTGTTACATTTGTACCAACAAATTACATGTATACAAATATGAAAATTGAAGATGTATTAAAAAGTACTATTACCTATGATAATTCAAAAAAAATTATCCTGAATGTTTTGTACACTCAAAATGTAATTACAGACAATTTTAATGAAATATTGAAACCCTATGAGTTATCAGGTGAGCAATATAATGTTTTACGAATATTAAGAGGCCAGAAAGGGAACCCAGCAAACATGTGCGTGATTCAAGAACGCATGTTAGCCAAGACGAGTAATACTACCCGATTAGTCGATAAATTATTATTAAAAAAATTTGTGACTCGAAATGTTTGCCCTGAAAATAGACGAAAAATAGAAGTTTTAATTACACAAAAAGGACTTGACGTTTTAAAAGAATTAGATCCAAAAGTAATTGCACACGAACAGTTTTTCTCAAAAAATTTGAGTTCGGAGGAAATCGTTCAATTAAATCAATTGTTAGAAAAATATAGAAATCAATAAATACTAAATATAAATGAGTACTTTTTTAGATAACCAAAATTGGAGATACGCCACAAAAAAATTTGATGCAGCAAAAAAAATCTCTGCCGAAGATTTAAATATATTAAAAGAAGCCATTCGTTTGAGTTCTTCTTCTTATGGATTACAACCTTATAAGGTTATTATTGTTGAAAATCCCGAATTAAGAGCAAATCTTCAACCTGCAGCATGGGGACAATCACAAATTGTTGAAGCTTCACATCTGATCGTCTTCGCGAATGAAACCAAAATAGATGATTCGGCTATAGATGATTATTTAAAAAACATGAGTGAAATCAGAAATACACCAATAGAAGCTTTAGCAGGTTATGGGGCGTTTATGAAATCTAAAATTACTGCTCTGACAGCCGAAGAAAAAAACATTTGGACAGCAAAACAAACTTATTTAGCTTTGGGAAATCTTTTGAATGCAGCTGCTGAACTTAAAATTGACGTTACCCCAATGGAAGGATTTGTCCCAGCCCAAATAAACGAAATTTTGGGATTGGATAAATTGAATCTAAACGCCTCTTTAATGGCTACCATTGGTTACAGACACGAAGAAGATGCAACCCAGTTTTACAAAAAAGTCAGAAAATCACACGAAGAATTATTTATTACACTATAATTATTAATTAAAATCAAATTTAAACACATGAAAAATTTCAAATCAATTGCATTGGCATTAGTAGTAGTTTTATCTACTTTATCAGTAACAGCACAAACTAAAAAAGTAGATGCTTCAAAAAGTTCTATCAACTGGGTTGGGAAAAAAGTAACTGGACAACATGAAGGTACAATCAATCTTAAAGATGGTGCATTAGTATTCAAAGGGAAAAAATTAATTGGTGGTACATTCAATGTAGACATGAATTCAATTTTAGTTACTGACTTAAAAGCAGGTCAAGGTAAAGAAAAACTAGAAGGTCACTTGAAAGCTGATGACTTTTTTGGAACAGAAAAATTCGCAACAGCGACTTTGGTTTTCAAAAAAATAGTTACTAAAGCAACTAATGTATACACTGTAACCGGAGATTTAACAATTAAAGGTATCACTAACCCTGTTACTTTTGATTTAACAACAACTGCCACTACAGCTTCAACTAATGTAAAAATTGACAGAACAAAATACGATATTAAATATGGCTCTGGAAGCTTCTTTGATAACTTAGGGAACAAAGCAATCAATGATGATTTCGATTTGGCTGTCGCTTTGAAATTCTAATTTCAACTCAAAAATAATATCTTAAAACCCTAACAAGCAATTGTTGGGGTTTTGTCTTTTACATATGTCTCTTTAGCTTATTTAACAAAAAAATAAAAAAATCATTTATTTTTTTGTTTAATTCTATTTGGAAAACCAAATTACCTTCATATATTTGTTCCAAGAAATAAAACATGAAAACAATTTTAAACAATACTTGGTGGTGGAACAATTTACGTCAGTCGTCGTGAACTAAGCTCCTATAGTATTATTAAAACTATAAATATAAAAGGCTTGTCATCACGACAAGCCTTTTTTTTTGTGCAAAATTTCATCATCACATTACAGTTTAAACCTTAAAACACACACAAGTTGAAACCTTTTATACTAAAAACAAACTATAAGCAAATCCTTGCCGATACAATTACTCCAGTAAGTGTGTATCTCAAAATTCGCGACAAATTCCCTAATAGTTTATTGCTGGAAAGTAGCGATTATCATGGCAATGACAATAGCTTTTCCTATATCTGTTGTAACCCGATTGCGTCTATAAAAATTGAAAACGAAATCATTCACAAGAGTTTTCCTGACGGGAGTTTTGAAAAAATAATTATTGATGCCAACACCAATATTCCAGCAGTTATTCAAGAATTTTCAGGTCAATTCAAATCAGAGAAAAACAATTTTAAATTCATAAATAATGGGCTTTTTGGTTATATCTCTTATGATGCCGTTCGTTATTTTGAAAAAGTATCCATTGCCAAAAAAGAAAATAGTAACACCATTCCCGATGTGTATTATGCGGTTTACCAAAATATAATTGCCATCAATCATTTCAAGAATGAAGCGTACATTTTCTGTCATAGTTTAGATGGAAAAAATAACATTTCAGAAATAGAACAATTGTTACAATCCAGAAACATTGCCTCTTATAAGTTTACAAAAGAAGGAGAAGGATTTTCGAATCTAACTGACGAAGAATTTAAACATAATGTGGCTTTGGCCAAAAAGCATTGTTTCCGTGGTGATGTGTTCCAATTAGTTTTATCCAGAAGGTTTACCCAAGGTTTCAAAGGTGATGAATTTAATGTGTACAGAGCGTTAAGAAGCATCAATCCTTCGCCCTATTTATTCTTTTTTGATTATGGGGATTTCAAAATATTTGGTTCTTCCCCCGAAGCCCAAATTATTGTCAAAAACCGTAAAGCTGAGATTCATCCTATCGCAGGAACTTTCAAAAGAACGGGCGATGATGAAAAAGATGCCATTCTTGCCAAACAATTATCGGAAGACAAAAAAGAAAATAGTGAACACGTGATGTTAGTGGATTTAGCCAGAAATGATTTAAGTCGAAACGGGCATAATGTCAATGTAGAGAAATACAGAGAAGTGCAATTTTTCTCACATGTTATCCATTTGGTTTCAAAAGTAACAGGACATTTACACCCAAAAGCCACAACGATGCAAGTGGTAGCCGATACTTTTCCGGCAGGAACATTAAGTGGCGCACCAAAACACCGAGCTATGCAACTGATTGAAGAATACGAAAAAACCAATCGGAATTTTTATGGCGGTGCCATCGGTTTCATGGATTTTGAAGGGAACTTTAATCACGCTATTATGATTCGGACTTTCCTGAGTAAAAATCATCAATTGCATTCCCAAGCGGGAGCCGGAATTGTAGCCAGTTCTGACGAAGAAAGCGAAATGCAGGAAGTGTATAATAAATTGAGGGCATTGAATGCCGCTTTGGATTTAGCGGAAACGATATAAAATAATTTAAAGATTTAATAATTTAAGAATTTAAAGATTACTGAAACACTAGAATTTTTCAATCTTTAAATCTTTTAATTTTTCAATAATAAAAATGAAAAAAATACTAGTCATAGACAATTACGATAGTTTCACTTACAATTTAGTGCATTATCTCGAAGATTTGAATTGCGAAGTAACCGTTTATAGAAACGATGAATTTGATATAGATGAGATAGCTATTTTCGATAAAATTCTACTTTCTCCTGGGCCAGGAATTCCAGATGAAGCAGGATTATTGAAAGAAGTCATTAAAAAATACGGGGCAACTAAAAGCATTTTTGGAGTGTGTTTAGGACAACAAGCGATAGGCGAAGTTTATGGGGGAACACTATCCAACTTGGATAAAGTATACCACGGCGTGGCAACAATGGTAAAAACAGTAGTCGATGATGAACTTTTATTTGAAGGATTAGGAAAAGAATTTGAAGTGGGACGTTATCACTCTTGGGTAGTTGACAGCAATTTACCTGATGTTTTGGAAGCAACTTCATTGGACGAAAATGGACAAGTGATGTCGTTGCGCCACAAAACGTATGATGTACGCGGTGTACAATTTCATCCGGAAAGTGTTTTGACTCCCAATGGGAAAAAGATATTAGAGAATTGGGTGAACTCATAGTGTTCAGTGTTCAGTCGCAGTAATCAGTTAACATAATTTAAATAACAATATTCAGTAATAAACTTTTAGTCTTTGCGAGCAAATAAAAAAAAATCAAAAATGACAATTATAATTTCCGAAACAAAAGATATTAATATTGAAGATATAATAGCGCTTTATAAAGCAAACAAATGGAGTTCAGCTGACAAACCAGAACAATTGTTTAATGGTCTTATGAGTTCCGATGCTTTAATAACGGCTTGGGAAAATAAAAAATTAGTTGGACTTGGAAATGCTATTTCTGATGGCTATTTAGTAGTCTATTACCCGCATCTACTAGTTCATCCAGATTATCAAGGAAAAGGAATTGGCAAAATGATTTTTGATAAAATGCAAGAGAAATATAGCAGCTTTCACATGCAAATGCTAACCGCAGATGGAAAAGCTATTGATTTTTATAAAAAAAATGGTTTTGAACGCGCTGGACAAACAGAACCAATGTGGATTTATAACGGAAATGAACATTAATAGTTGTGATTTCAAATGTCATACTGTCGAAAGACTTTAAGACCTTCGACTTTAGACTTTAAGATAAATAACAAAATGAAAAATATATTAAACAGACTCATTAATCACGAAATGCTTTCGAAAGAAGAAGCTAAGAATGTATTGGTAAATATCTCAAACGGGAGTTATAACACCAGTCAGATTGCTTCTTTTCTTACCGTTTATATGATGCGAAGTGTCAGTATTGATGAACTTTCCGGTTTTCGGGAAGCGTTGTTAGAACTGTGCATCCGTGTGGATTTATCTGCCTATGATACCATCGATTTATGTGGAACTGGTGGCGACGGAAAAGACACCTTTAACATTTCAACTTTGGCTTCTTTTGTGGCTGCCGGTGCAGGAATAAAAGTGGCAAAACACGGAAATTACGGTGTTTCATCCATTTCCGGATCTAGTAATGTGATGGAAAAAATGGGAATCAAGTTCAGTAATGACACTGATTTTCTGGAGAAATGCATGGATAAAGCCGGAATTTGTGTTTTACACGCGCCATTATTTCACCCCGCTATGAAAAATGTGGGTCCAATTCGAAAAGAATTAGCTGTAAAAACCTTCTTTAATATGTTGGGACCAATGGTAAACCCATCATTTCCAAAAAATCAATTAGTGGGCGTTTTTAATTTAGAACTGGCTAGAATGTATGCCTATTTATATCAAAATACCGATGTAAATTTTACAATCTTACATTCGCTTGATGGTTACGATGAAGTTTCATTAACAGGACCTACGAAAACAATTACCAGTTCGATGGAAGGAATGCTAAATCCAGAAGATTTTGGAGTTCAACTTTTGCTGCAAAGCGAAATCGAAGGTGGAAAAACCATTGAAGAATCAGCTCAAATTTTTACCAACATCATTTCAGGAAAAGGAACCGAAGCTCAAAACAATGTGGTTTGTGCCAATGCCGCAATGGCAATTGCAACCGTTACAAAATGTACGCCATTGGAAGGTTTTGAATTGGCAAAGGAAAGTTTGTTCTCCGGAAAAGGTCTTGTAGCTTTGAAGAAATTGAAAGATTTAAGCATTTAAAGATTATGACAAAATCGTTTGAAGAGTTTGATGTTTATAAAAAAGGGATTGTATCAGCAAAATTGATTTTTGAATTATTAAATACTAAAATCTTTGAAAAAGAATTTGGTTTTAAAGATCAAATAAAAAGAGCAGTTATTTCAATAACCAATAATATTGCCGAAGGTTCTGAATATAATAATAACAAACAACTCATTAGATATTTGAAAATCTCAAAAGGAAGTTGTGCAGAAGTTAGAAGTATGCTAATATTATCTCGGGAACCTGGCTTTTGTTCTCAAACAGAAATTGAAGAAAGCTATAAAATAAGTATTGAAATATCTCAAAACTTATCCAATTTTATTAAATATTTAAGTACTAAAATCAAAGACTAATTTTTATTCAGATTGGAATTTTTCAATCTTTAAATTTTTCAATCTTTAAATTAAAACAAATGAACATACTCGATAAAATAATATTTGACAAAAAAAGGGAAGTCATTCTCAAGAAATCCATAATTCCCGTTTCCCAATTGGAAGCTTCGGTTTTCTTTGAAAAAAAGACGATTTCTTTGAGCGATAATCTAAGAAACAGCACGTCCGGAATTATTGCGGAGCACAAACGTCGTTCCCCTTCAAGAGCAGAAATTAATTATAGCTTTACCGTGGAAGAAGTAACAAAAGGATATGAAAATGCGGGTGCTTGTGGAATTTCCGTATTGACAGACGGAAAATATTTTGGCGGTTCTTTGGACGATTTACTTTTGGCAAGAGCCACTGTAAGTATTCCATTACTACGAAAAGAATTCATTGTAGATGAATACCAAATATTAGAAGCCAAAGCATATGGAGCCGATTTGATTTTGCTTATCGCAGCGGTTTTAACCAGAGACGAAATCAAATCATTATCCCAGTTTGCTAAAAGTTTAGGACTCGAAGTTTTACTGGAAGTACACAATCAGGAAGAATTGGAAAAATCGATTATGCCCACATTAGACATGATCGGTGTGAATAATAGAAACCTAAAAACATTCGAAGTAAGTTTGGATTTCAGCAAGCAATTAGCAGCACAAATTCCAAATGATTTTGTAAAAGTTTCCGAAAGTGGGATTTCATCCATTGAAGCGATTAATGAATTAAAGCCTTTTGGTTACAAAGGTTTCCTAATTGGGGAAAACTTCATGAAAACCGATAATGCCGGTAAAGCCGCAACGGATTTTATTGAAAAGCTTTAGGCTTTAGGCAATAAGCGTTGATTAACATAAAACAAAAATTCAATTTTACAGCATAAAGCATAGAGCTTATTGCATAAAGCTAATAGAAATGAAACTCAAAATCTGCGGCATGAAATATCCCGAAAATATTCTCGAAGTAGGTTCGCTCCTACCCGATTATATGGGATTTATATTCTGGGAGAAATCAGCTCGGTATTTTGATGGCGTGATTCCAGATTTACCAAAATCGATTAAAAAAGTGGGCGTTTTTGTAAATGCTTCCCAAGAAGAAATAATTGAAAAAATAACAAAATACGATTTGCAGGCCGTTCAATTGCACGGACAGGAATCAGTTGAATTTTGTTTGGATTTAAAGGATAAAATAAATAATCAAATTGAAATCATCAAAGTATTCTCTGTTGATGATTCTTTTGATTTTGAGGTGCTGAAACCCTTTGAAACCGTTTGTGATTATTTTCTTTTTGATACCAAAGGAAAATTACCCGGCGGAAACGGAACCACATTCGATTGGAAAGTATTAGAAAAGTATCCTTCAAGCAAACCATTTTTCCTGAGTGGAGGAATCGGAATTAATGAAATGGACACCGTAAATGAAATTTCGAAAACCAATTTACCCCTTTATGCCATTGATGTAAACAGTAAATTTGAAATCGAACCCGGATTAAAAAACATACAATTATGTAGAGACGCACTGCAGTGCGTCTCTACAACGTGCGTCTCCACAGATAACAAAATAAAAAAATAAATTATGTCATACAACGTCAACGAAAAAGGCTATTACGGAGAATTTGGAGGAGCCTACATCCCTGAAATGTTATATCCAAATGTGGAAGAATTACGTCAAAATTATTTAAAAATAACGGCAGATCCATCGTTTCAAGCCGAGTTTGATGCGCTATTAAAAGATTATGTAGGTCGCCCTACGCCTCTTTATTTTGCAGAGCGTTTATCTAAGCAATACAATACCAAAATCTACCTAAAAAGAGAAGATTTATGTCACACCGGTGCCCACAAAGTCAACAACACGATTGGACAAATTTTATTAGCCAAACGTTTGGGTAAAAAACGAATCATTGCCGAAACCGGTGCCGGTCAACATGGCGTTGCAACAGCAACCGTTTGCGCCTTAATGGGATTGGAATGTATCGTGTATATGGGGGAAATTGATATCAAACGTCAAGCACCAAATGTAGCTCGAATGAAAATGTTGGGTGCCGAAGTTCGTCCGGCTCTTTCGGGTTCAAGAACTTTAAAAGATGCTACAAACGAAGCGATCCGCGACTGGATTAACAATCCTGTAGACACCTATTATATCATTGGATCTGTCGTAGGACCGCATCCTTATCCGGATATGGTGGCGCGTTTTCAAAGTGTCATTTCTAAGGAAATCAAAGAACAATTACTGGAAAAAGAAGGACGCGAAAACCCTGATTATGTAATTGCTTGCGTAGGTGGAGGCAGCAATGCAGCCGGTGCTTATTATCATTTTTTGGATAACGAAGACGTGAATATTATTGCCGTAGAAGCAGCTGGTTTAGGAGTCGATTCGGGAGAAAGTGCGGCAACTTCTGCGTTAGGAAAAGTAGGTGTTATTCACGGGAGCAAAACCTTGTTGATGCAAACTCCTGATGGCCAAATCACCGAGCCATATTCCATTTCGGCAGGACTGGATTATCCGGGTGTAGGTCCTATGCACGCTAATTTATTCGCTACCGGAAGAGCGCAATTCATCTCCATTACGGACGACCAAGCCATGCAATGGGGATTAAAATTATCCAAAATGGAAGGACTAATTCCTGCTATCGAAAGTGCGCATGCCTTTGCCGTTCTGGACGAAATGAAATTCAAACCGGAGGATATTGTAGTCATCAATCTTTCCGGTCGCGGCGATAAAGATTTGAACACTTATATCGATTATTTTAAATTATAATTGGGTTTGTCCTGAATTTATTTCAGGGCGTTCCCTCGCTTTCACTAGCGTTTCAGCGAGGCCAGGCTTTCCGTTGCAATCTTTTTTATCTCGTTAAAAAACGGGATAAAAAAGGATTTTCACTGCAATCCTTAACGCAAACCCAACAGCATAAAATGAAGTTCAATTCACATTTTCAAAATAGAAACTATGGAAAAATTATTCGCTTACGGCAGCTTACAAAATGAGGACATACAGAAAGATCTTTTTGGGCGTATTCTTGAGGGAACTCCCCAAACGTTAATTGGTTATGTAGTAAAAGAAATTCAAATCGAAGAAGAATTTGGATTAGTACATTATCCCATCATTGTGGAAACCCATAAACCCGAAGACACTATCAACGGCATTGTATATACCATTTCGCCCCAAGAACTTCGCCAAACGGATTTGTACGAAGGATTGCATTACAGACGCGTTGAAGTGCATTTAGAATCAAACCAAAAAGCTTGGGCTTACAGTGCCGCCATTTAAGCTTTCGAATTAATAAAATGGCAAGGTTTTTAGAGCCTTGCAAATCTGATAAAAAATACAAAATGAACCGAATAAATCAAAAATTACAAGAAACCAAAAAGATACTTTCCATCTATTTTTCGGCTGGATATCCTAACTTAAATGATACGGTACAAATCATTCAGGATTTAGAAAAAAGCGGTATCGATATGATTGAAATAGGATTGCCGTTCAGCGATCCATTGGCTGATGGACCTACGATACAAGCCAGTTCAACCCAAGCCTTACATAACGGAATGACCACTCAAGTGCTGTTTGACCAATTAAAAGACATTCGTAAAACGGTATCTATTCCTTTGGTGATTATGGGATATTTCAACCCAATGTTACAATACGGAATAGAAAATTTCTGCCAGAAATGTGCGGAGATTGGAATCGATGGATTAATTATTCCTGATCTTCCGGTTGATGTCTATGCGGATGAATACAAAGCTACTTTTAAAAAATACGGATTGAAAAATATATTCTTGATTACGCCACAAACTTCGGACGAGCGCATTCGTTTTATTGACAGTGTATCCGATGGATTTATTTACATGGTCAGTTCAGCGAGTGTTACGGGTTCCCAAACTGGTTTTGGAAGCGTTCAAGAAGAGTATTTCAAACGCATTGCAGCAATGAATCTAAAAAACCCACAAGTAATTGGCTTTGGAATCAACAATGCGGAAACCTTTAATCAAGCCACTCAATTCGCCAAAGGTGCGATTATAGGAAGTGCTTTTATTACGCATTTAACCGAAAACGGAACTGGAAAAATTGAAGAATTCGTAAAAGCGATTCGATAAACAACTTCTTTTATATAAGATTAAACGGCGTTTAAATGAACTTTAAGCGCCGTTTTTTTATGTTCATACTTTATAAAATGCTAAAACTATTTGTAAGGTTATTTTCATATATTAGCAAAAGCAAAAAAGATGACGTTTATCAGACAAAGCCACCCAAATTTGGGGTGATAGGTCTGATTCTATCAGACTTATATACTAGTTGGCAGTAATTATCAGAAAACCGAATAAAATATGACATTAGACGATATAAAAAACTCTATCCAAATTCTTTTTAATTTTAATATTGTTAATGAAACAGATGAAAAAATTGAATTTTCTATTATTTCGGACAAAACAGCTTTTTTAATAAAAAAAGAAGTTGAGGATATAATTCGTGATTTAACTTATTTGCACAGCGAACAAGAAATAGAACTTTATGACAAAAATTCATATGAGGTTTTAGTTCGCAATGAAAATCGTTTTATGTTAGGGAAAGAAATATCACAAAAAGATACAATTAACAAAATTGATTACGCAATAGGAAAACCGACTGACAAATATTTAGTTTTATTCATCTATAATTTAGGACTTCAAGATACTCCAAGAATATTAAGAAATGGCATAATGCCACACAGACTTAAACGAATTTACGACATCGATAGCGACCAAACCACAATTCCTTTTGAAAATAATATATTGGAAGTTATTAAAGAAGTAATTCCAAGATTAGAAACTTTACAAATTGATAGTTACTCTCCAAGAAAAAAAAATGAATTTGAAAATTTAGTTTACGCTTTTCTATTCACATTAGGATATAATCTTGATTATACTTTTCAACCATTGAGATTTATGGATGAATTTACACAACCATATAAAATTGGAAAATTGAGAAGGAATAATTTTAGTGATATTGAACCTCCAAAATTAACTTACATTAATGAACTAATCCTTCATTATCAAAAAGGTATTTCAAGTGAAAGTATTGAGCATCAATTTCTCTCTTTTTACCACGTACTGGAACATTTTTTCGAAAAAATATACAATGACGATATTTTGTTAAGCATAAAAAATGAGTTGTTAAAACCTAATTTCTCATACAAGAGAACAAAAGATATTTCAAATCTTGTAGGGTTTATACAGAATAGATTAAAATATAAAAATGAAGAATTTCAAATAAATGAACCGGAAGCTTTAGAACTTACGTTAAAGAAATTTGTCACGGATTTAGAGTATTTAAAAACTGAATTAAATACAATTTCGCCGAAATTACTTGAGCACTTTAAAACAACAGAAGTTAGTTTTTCAAAAGGCAATCGAGTTAATTTTGATAGTAATAATTTAAATGAAATTTATACTAATCTTGCTAAAAGAATATATTATACAAGAAACTCAATTGTTCATAGCAAAGAAACTGAAAAAACAAAATATACTCCATTTAGTGACGACAAAGACCTTCTAAATGAAATATATTTATTGAGGTTAATAGCAGAAATTGTAATAATAAATAACTCAAAAGAGTTGTAAAAAAAATAACTACTGCCAACAGCCGTTTGGCAAGATTGCGAATTTTGTGGTAAATTCACGTTTGCGTTTCGCAAGAAATTTTATCTTAGCCGAAAGAACTCGGTTACGAAGTTCGCAACCTCGCCAAGCGGCGGAACGTTATAAGCCATTATAAAACTCCACTATGAAATTTGAAAACGACAAAAAATATTTACGCTTTAGAGCTACATTAATAACCGTTACTGTTTTTTTGTTTTTCTATATTTCAAATAAAATATTAAGACAAAAATTTTCCATCAACATGGATAATCTAACTCTATACTTGTTAATATTTGTCTTTGTTATTCCCTCTTTATTCTTTCTAATTCATTCTGTTTATTTAGTAAATAGATTGTTAATCTTTAAAAATATATTTGGCTTTACATTAAAAAAAATCGAGTTAGATTCTCTAAAAGGAAGAAAAATAATCTATAAAAATCTACCATATAAAGCTGTTTCTACGCTCAAAATTCTAGGATTATTTGGAGATAAATATGAAAGCTCTATTGAGATTCAAATATCATTAGAAGATGCAAAAAAATATAATTTTAATGGACAGATTTTATCCAATCTAGGTTTAAAATCATTAAATGAGAAAATAAAATAAAAGTAAATGACAATAACGGCTTATAACAGCGGTTTGCATCAATGGCTTAATTCTGTGTTTCTTTAGAAAATACGCAGATAACTCAAAGTTTGGTTTATATTTGTGATTGTTCGGTGACATTCACGCCACTAGATGCAAGCCACCGGACGTTTTTCGAGGAAAATGAAAAAAGAAAATATGAAAAAAATAATAATTTTGATATTAATATTTACAGTAACGATTGGAAATGCACAAGTAAAAAAACAAAAAGAAACTAGCAAACCTTTTGTGCTTGGAACAATCGAAGAAATTAACTCAAAAATATTATCTGAAAAAAGAATAGTAAATATTTATCTTCCAGAGGGCTACAATCAAAACGATACAATTAAATATCCAGTTACCTATTTACTTGATGGTTCGGCTGATGAAGATTTTATTCACGTTGTTGGACTTTTTCAGTTTAACAACTTTTCTTGGATAAATAGAGTTCCGAAATCAATTGTTGTTGGAGTTGCAAATATTGACAGGAAAAGAGATTTTACGTACCAAACTACAATTGAGGAAGATAAAAAAAGATATTTAACTTGTGGAAAATCCGCAAATTTCATTTCCTTTATTGAAACTGAATTGCAACCTTTTATTGAAAAGAAGTACAAAACCAACAATTCAAAAACTATAATTGGACAATCATTAGGTGGACTTTTAGCGACAGAAATATTACTAAAAAAACCAAACTTATTTAACAAATACATAATAATAAGCCCAAGTTTGTGGTGGAATAATGGTTCTTTATTAAATGAAGAATCGGAAATATATCAAGAGAACTTTAAAGATAAAATTGATATTTATATTGGAGTTGGGAAAGAAGGACTTGCACCAAGTGAAATTCCTCATGTTATGGAAGTTGATGCAAATTTATTGTCCGAGAAATTGAAAAGCACAAAAAGCAAAAATGTAAAAGTGAGCTTTGATTATTTGCCACAAGAAGACCACGCAACAATTACTCATCTAGCAATTTTTAATGCAATGAGAATTTTGTATCCAAAAACTGAAAAATAAAAAGAAAAAATATCGTCCAAGAACCGTTTTGCACAATGGAAAACTTAAATTACAATAATGAATTATCACTTTAGAAAAGCGGAACTATCTGAAATAGATCCAATATGGGAAATTTTACAACAAGCTATCCTACGAAGAAAAGAAGACGGCAGTACCCAATGGCAAGACGGTTATCCAAATCCAGAAGTCGTACAAAAAGATATTGAAAAAGGAGAAGGATTTGTTTTGGTCGCAGGAGAAACTATCATCGGTTATAGTGCGGTACTAATCAATGACGAACCTGCCTATGAGAAAATTGAAGGAAACTGGCTAACGAATGATGATTTTGTTGTACTGCACCGCGTAGCCATTTCTGAAAAGTATTTAGGTAAAGGCTTGGCTAAAATGATTCTCAAATACATAGAAGAATTTGCGGTAAGCAACAACATTTACAGCGTAAAAGCAGACACTAATTTTGACAACATCGCTATGATGAAAATTTTTGAAAAGTCGGGTTATACGTATTGTGGAGAGGTGTTTTTCAGAGGAAGTTCTAGAAAAGCATACGAGAAAGTCTTAGCGAAACACGACTAATTGAAATTATGAAAAACTTAGTATTAAAATTAAAAAACCGCAAATTCGCAGATAAAAAGAGCTAGAAACTGTTTCTATAATGCGCGAATTTGCGGTGATATTTTTAAAACAACTTATCTTAAACTACAGCTTCTTCTTCAGGAGCCGTTTCAAACTCCATGTGATCCATTACTTCTACTAGAGCTTCCGGTTTAGAACCTTTGAGCGCATTGAATCTTTCTAATTGTTCCAGCTCCCCTTCTTCCCCACTGAAATAAGGAAAAACATCCATAATAGGAGATTCCGAAATTGCAGGTATGCTATAGTCGCCCATTGTGCCTTTCATTACACTGGTGGTGTTATCATAAGCCTCTTTTACATCATTGGCTTGCACTAATAAATACATATTCGTCTTGCGTTCTTTACCACTTTCTTCGTCATACGCCAATAATGAAACTTTGGATCGAAACCAACGGTCCGCATTTTCGAAAGGATGAATCTCCGCATAATTGGCCACTTTTATATTCGTGATTTTGAATTCTTCACTGATATACGCTGACATCTCTTCATTGATTCTACTTTCTGCTTCCGTATAGGATAACGCATCTACCAAGTATGGTTCTGTCGTAATCTTTTGTCCGCCAGTCTCATCCGTTTTTCTATATTTTACTTTGCATTCGTACCAAGTTGTGCTCATTTCTTTTTTTTTAAGGATGTCAAAGATAGATTTAAAAGGAAAAAAAAATCACAATTCACAAAATAGATATTCACAATTTCACATGAAGATTAGTGTTGCTATAAACTTCATTGTGGTTCTATTTATAATGTTAAAATTATGTTAAACAAAAACTAAACAACTGTTTAAATTAAACACTTGTTTAGTTTTGTTTTTGAAAAAATTAAATTCCCTTGAAAAGTAATTTTAACGACAAACAAATTCAAATTCTCGAAGTTGCAGAAACACTTTTTGCAGAAAAAGGATTTGATGGTACTTCCATTCGAAACATAGCAAAAGTAGCAAAAATCAATATTGCCATGGTTTCGTATTACTTTGGTTCCAAAGAACGATTACTGGAATCGCTTATTGTTTACAGAACTTCGGATCTTAAAAATCAATTAGAAAATTTATTGCAGGAAGAACTGGAACCTATTGACAAAATCAATAAACTGATAGAACTGTACATAAATAGAATCAACAGCAACCGAGGAATATACAGAATTTTACACTTCGAATTTACCTCTAAAAAAAGAGAGCAAAATCTCCAGGCTTTTTCTGAATTAAAAAAAGGTAATTTAAATTCCCTTGAAACCATTATCGAGGAAGGTCAGAAAAAAGGCATTTTCAGAAAAGACGTTATTATTCCGCTTATCGCACCCACCATTCTGGGTACTTTCTTTCATTTTCATATGAATAAACCTTTCTTCGAAAATTTATTAAACTTGAAAACCGAAGATTTATACAACAATTACATCAAAACCAATTTGACAAAGCACATTCAACAAACTATAAAAGCACTTCTGATATATGAAAGTTAGTCAATTAATGCTCTTTGGGATTTTCTTTATTGGAATTTCATCAGTGGCAGCGCAAGAAAAAACAAGTTTAACATTGAACGAAGCCATTAATTTGGCTTGGACCAAGAGCAATGAAGTTACTCTGGCCAATACAAAAGTGAAAACTAAAAAGTACGAGCTGCAATCCACAAAAAACAATCAATATCCTGATTTGAAACTTTCAGGTCAATACCAAAGATTGGCAAATGCATCGGTAGATTTTAAAATAAATCAAAATAATTCCGGTTCACAAGAACCGCTTCCTATAGTAAATCAATTGATGATTGGACAGTTGAATGCCAGTGTTCCTGTATTCTCTGGTTTTAAAATCCAAAACAGCATCAAAGTGTATGAGAATCTTTATGAGGCTGAAATGGCAACAGCATCACAAACAAAAGAGGAAATCGCTTTGCGGGTAATTGATTATTATGCTGGATTATACAAAGCACAAAAAACAATTGAATTGCTGAAAGAAAATCAAAAAAGTGCACAACAACGTGTAAACGATTTTATTGAGTTAGAAAAAAATGGAATTATTCCTAAAAACGACCTTTTAAAATCACAATTACAAGCCTCTAAAATCCAATTGTCATTAGACGAAACGAATAATAATTTAAAAATCATTAATTTTTATTTGGTTACGCTTTTAAAATTAAATCCAGACACCAAACTGGAGATTCGTGAAAGTGATTTTGCTGATTTTCAAATGACTAACATCCCAACAAATGAATTGCCGGCATTAGAAAATCGTAAAGATTTAGAAGCAATTCGATTTCAGGGAAAAGCAAGCGAAGCCAATATCAAAATAGCTAAAGGGTCTTATTATCCTGCAATTGCTATTATTGGCGGTTATACCGCATTAGACTTGAGCAATGTTATCACAGTACAAAATGCGATGAATATTGGCGTGGGTATTTCCTATGACTTGAGTGCCATTCTTAAAAATGGAACATTGGTAAAACTGGCTGAGAATAGATTTCTTGAAGTGCAAAACTCTGAAGCCATACTAACGGACTATATTAAAGTTCAGGTTCAAAAAGCAATTGAAGATTATGATTTGGCATTAAAACAAAATGTAGTTTACGGACAAGCGGTAGAACAATCTTCGGAAAATTACCGAATCATAAAAGATAAATATGACAACGGACTCTCGGATACGAATGATTTACTGGAAGCTGATGTGGAGCAACTGAGTTCAAAAATCAATAAAGCATTGGCGCAAGCAAATACCATTCAAAAATACTACGAGTTACTATCGGTAACTGGTCAATTATCTCAAACCTTCAACATCCCGATAGCTATCGGGACAAAAAACTAATCATACCTACCATGGAAAAGAAAAAAACAAATACAAAATTTATTATTATCCTAGTGGCTTTGGTAGTTTTAGGTGGAACTTACGGAACTTATAAATACATGCATTCCTTGGCTCACGAAGAAACAGACGATGCACAAATTGAAAAAAACATGAATCCCATTATTCCAAGAGTTTCGGGTTATGTGGATAAAGTGTACATCAAAGACAATGATTTTGTAAAGAAAGGCGATACCCTTTTTACTATCGATAAAAGAGATTACCAACTAAAAATTGAAGAGGCTAATGCTGCAATGGTTGGCGCTGAAGGCAGTTTTGAAGTTTCTAAAGCTGATATTGGAAGTGCTTTGGCTAGTATTTCAGTTTCTGATGCTAATGTACAATCAGCGGGCGGAAATATCGAATCGGCAAAAATCAGATTGGGTCGTATTACGAGTGATTACAACAGATATAACAATTTGTACAAAAGCCATTCGATTACAAAACAACAATACGAGCAAGCTTTGGCTGCAAAACTTGAAGCAGAAAGTCAAGTACGCGTTTTACAACAACAACAGAGAGCAACTGCTTTTCAAAAATCGGTTATTGTAGCTAAATCTAAAGTTTCCGACAAACAAACTGAAGTGGCTGCTGCCAATATCAAAAGAGCCAAAGCATTACTTGATGCGGCAAAATTAAATTTGACTTATACTGCTGTAACTGCTGCGATTGACGGTCAGGTTTCAAAAATTGACATTCAACCGGGGCAATTAGTGCAACCGGGACAATCGTTATTTTATATTATCAATAACAAAGAAGCTTGGGTAATTGCTAATTTCAAAGAAACGCAGTTGAACAAAATGGTAATTGGTCAAAAAGTTACCGTAAAAGTGGATGCGTATCCCGGATATGATTTTCAAGGTGCAATCACGTCGTTTTCACCCGCTACAGGATCTCGTTTTTCATTACTTCCTCCTGATAATGCTACTGGAAACTTTGTGAAAACAATCCAAAGATTACCCGTTAAAATAAGCTTGAACACATCAAATGATCCTGAAAAAATAAAATTGCTTCGTCCGGGAATGAATGTGGATGTAGATGTACATTTAAAATAAATCAATTTTTGGGTGATTTCTAAAATGTCAAAAACGGCAATACTTTTAAGAAAATGATAGTTTACACTTTAGTATAAAATGGTACAAACAGGAGAAGATGATTTAGTAGAATATGGCTTTAGAAGAGTCATAATTACCATTACAGCCGTTCTTTGTGCTATGCTTGAAATTGTAGATACTACAATTGTAAATGTGGCATTAAACAATATGCGGGGCAGCCTTGGCGCATCACTTACTGATGTGGCTTGGGTTATAACAGCTTATGCTATTGCAAACGTGATTGTAATTCCTATGACCAGTTGGTTGTCACAACAATTTGGGCGTCGGAATTATTTTGCGGTTTCCATTATTATTTTTACAGTCTCTTCCTTTTTATGTGGTAATGCCAATAATATTTGGGAATTAGTTACTTTTAGATTCATTCAAGGATTGGGTGGTGGTGCTTTATTAGTTACTGCTCAAACCATAATTACCGAGAGTTATCCAGTTGCCAAAAGAGGAATGGCACAAGCTATTTACGGAATGGGAGTTATTGTTGGCCCAACTCTTGGGCCCCCTTTGGGAGGGTATATTGTAGACCATTTTTCATGGCCGTATATCTTTTACATCAACATTCCTATTGGAATTATAGCTACTTTACTGACGCTCTCTTTTGTAAAAAGCCCTAAATATGGTGACAAACTAAAAGCCAGCCAGGTCGATTGGTGGGGAATCTTTCTTTTAACCGCTTTTGTTGGCTCCTTACAATATGTTCTGGAACACGGTCAGCAAGACGATTGGTTCAATAATAATACGATTGTATTGTTATCTGTTATTTCAGTTTTTGGTTTATTGTTCTTTATTTGGAGAGAACTCACCTATAAACATCCCATCGTAAATTTAAGAGTTTTAAAAGACACTAATTTAAGAATAGGAACCATCATGTGTTTTATTCTTGGTTTCGGATTGTATGGTTCTACCTTTATCATCCCTATTTACACACAATCCGTTTTAGGTTGGAGTGCTATGGATGCGGGTTTGTTGTTGATTCCAAGTTCCATTACTACCGGAATTATGATGCCGTTCATTGGTAAAATGATTCAACGTGGCGTACCGCAAGCGTATATGGTGGCTGCCGGATTTTTATTGTTTTTCTTTTTTACGTATTGGATGCAACAAGTTATTACCCCAGATTCTGGAGAAGAACACCTATACTGGCCATTGATATTAAGAGGAATTGGACTGGGATTGTTATTTGTTCCTATTTCTACACTTTCTCTCTCTACCTTAAAAGGGAAAAGTATTGGAGAAGGAGCTGCTTTTACGGGAATGATGCGACAATTGGGAGGATCTTTTGGTATTGCCATTATCACCACTTTTATTGCCCGATTCAATCAGGAACACCGTGTAAATCTTATTTCGCATCTTAATGTGACTTCCTTTGAAGTACAAAAAACAGTGCAACAACTGAAAATGGGATTCATGTCCAAAGGCTATTCTGAAAATGAAGCTTTGGCAAAAGCCTACAAAGCCATTGAATACAAAGTAATGGTACAAAGTTCCGTACTTTCTTATATGGACATCTTTTTATACTTAGGCGCGTTATTTTTATTTTGTATTCCTTTTATACTTTTGATAAAGAAAGGAAAAAACAAAATCAATCCTGCCGATGTTTAACATTAAATCCAAACATAAAAAAAACGCCGTTATCCATATGAAAACGGCGTTTTTTTTTATTTATTTAAAAGTTATTAGCGGGTGAAAACCAAATGATTTCCTTCCGATAAATTAGCGTCAAATTGATAGCCATCATAATTGAACCCTTTTAAATCATCTATCGTTTGAGCATCGGTATCAATAATATAACGGACCATCATTCCTCTGGCTTTCTTGGCAAAAAAACTGATGATCTTAAGTTTCCCATTTTTATAATCTTTAAATTCCGGAGTGATTACAGGAACTTTCAACGCCTTGACATCAATTGCCGAGAAATATTCATTGCTCGCTAAATTGACAAACAACTCGCCTTTTTCAAGCTCTTTATTTAAAGCTTTTTTAACCGTTGGTTTCCAAAATTCATATAAGTTTTTGCTTTCGCCAATGGGTAATTTGGTTCCCATTTCCAGTCGGTATGCTTGAATCAAGTCCAATGGTTTTAGTAAACCATACAAACCGGATAATATTCTCAAACGGTCTTGCAAAGCCTCTATTTTTTTTTCTGGAATCGAATAGGCGTCTAATCCAATGTACACATCTCCATCAAAAGTATACACTGCCGGGCGTGCATTTGAAGTCGTAAAAGGGGTCTTCCAATCTTGATTTCGCTTCCAGTTCAAATCAGCCAATTTATCCGAAATACTCATTAAATCCGATAAATCAGCAGGTTTTTTTTCTTTTAAAACTTTATGAACTTGTCGCGATTCTTTTAAAAATAAAGGTTCGGTGTAAAGCTTAGTGGGTAACTCTTTTTCAAAATTTAAAGACTTGGCTGGCGATATTACAATTTTCATACACAATACTCTTTCGAGCTCTTTTTATTAATTCTTTCAAAAGTACTAATTGAAATCAAGAAATCAAGAATCTTTAAATTGATTTGTTTAATAGTGTAATAGATAATGAAAATTGTACGCCAATTTAATTATTTTTGAATCGCAAATAAACCAAACTACCCTTCATTAATTATGAACCCAATTGAAATTAGAAAAGCAACGCTATCAGATTTGGAAACAATCCAAAAGATAAGTGTCCAAACTTTTAAAGAGACTTTTGCCGCTGTAAATACACCCGAAAACATTGCTAATTATGTAAAAGACAGCTTCAATACAGAACAGTTGACAACTGAATTGAACAATGCCAATTCTCAGTTTTATGTAGCGTATTCGAATGCAGAAGCTGTTGGTTATCTGAAAATAAACTTCGGTGATGCCCAAACCGAAACCATTAATGAGAATGCTTTAGAAGTGCATCGAATTTATGTTGTACAAACTTTTCATGGAAAAAACATTGGGCAGTTGTTGCTTGACGAAGTAAAAAAGATTGCACATCATACTGGCGTTAATTACATTTGGCTTGGTGTCTGGGAAGAAAATCACAGAGCGCTCCGATTTTACACTAAAAATGGATTTGTTGTATTTGACAAACACGTTTTTACGTTAGGAAATGACGAACAAACCGATTTATTAATGCAACTTTTAATCAAATAATACATGACCAATACCATATCCTCCGAAACAGAAAAGCCAGTCCGAATTCTAAATGCTGCCGTAATTGTGGCTGCACTGGGTTATTTTGTTGATATTTATGATTTATTGCTTTTTGGAATTGTCCGTACCGATAGTCTAAAAGATTTAGGAATAACCGGTGATGCTATCAGGAATCAGGGAGAATTTTTGATTAGTATGCAAATGTTCGGGATGCTTTTTGGCGGTATTCTTTGGGGAATATTAGGTGATAAAAAAGGACGTATTTCTGTTTTATTTGGTTCTATCTTGATTTATTCTGTGGCCAATATTGCTAACGGAATGGTAACTACCGTTGATGGATACGCGTTCTGGAGATTGATAGCGGGAATTGGTCTTGCAGGAGAATTAGGCGCCGGAATTACTTTGGTAACCGAAAGTTTACCCAAAGAAAAACGAGGCTACGGAACGATGATTGTAGCATCTGTAGGTGTTTCGGGTGCTGTGGTTGCTTATTTAGTCTATCAGGTTTTTCAGGATTGGCGTTTGTGTTATTACGCTGGTGGCGTTTTAGGACTTCTTTTATTGTTTTTACGAATCAGTATTTCTGAATCAGGCATGTTCAAAAAAGTACAAGAAAGCGATGAAAAGAAAGGCGATTTCCTTTCTTTATTTACCAATAAAAAACGCTTTTCAAAATACATCCAATGCATTCTTATCGGAATTCCGTTGTGGTTTTTGGTAGGCGTATTAATCACTTTCTCACCGGAATTTGCCAAAGCATTAGGTGTTCAGGGTTTTGAAACGATTGCCGCAGGAAAAGCAATTGCTTGGTGTTACGGTGGATTGGTTTTTGGAGATATTGCCAGCGGTTTGTTAAGTCAGTGGCTGAAAAGCCGAAAAAAAGTGATGTACTTGTTTCTGACTTTTAATCTGATTATGGTTTTTATGTTCCTAAATGCATTTGGAATTTCAGCATCCACTTTTTATATCCTTTGTTTTATTATGGGCTTCTCCGTAGGATATTGGGTATTGTTTGTCACTATTGCAGCAGAGCAATTTGGAACCAATATTCGCGCAACAGTGACTACAACAGTTCCAAATTTTGTTCGAGGTTCGTTGCCGCTGATTATTATCATTTATGGCTTTTTTAGAGATACTGTTTTTGAAGGCGACATCTTAAAATCGGCAATGATTGTTGGAACACTATTATCGATAATTTCAATTTTGGCACTTTGGAAATTAAAAGAAACCTTCCATACTGATTTGAATTATTCCGAAAACGAAACACAGCCTTTCCTGTAACTTTCTTATTTTTAAATCTAAAAATGAAATGGAATACATCATCATTTGTCTCGCTGCATTAATAGGTTCCGGTTTGACATTATTTTCCGGTTTTGGGCTTGGAACGCTTCTTGTTCCTGTCTTTGGGCTATTTTTCCCTATCGAAATGGCTATTTTACTTACCGCAATAGTTCATTTTCTAAACAATCTTTTTAAATTGTTTCTATTAGGTAAAAGCGCTAATCTAAATGTTGTTTTACGTTTTGGTATTCCTGCAATTATTTTTGCATTTCTTGGCGCTTATGTACTTTCCTTATTGACAGATATGCAACCGCTAACGGATTATCAAATAGGAAATCACACTTTTGAAATTATGCCAATAAAACTGATTATTGGAATTGTGTTGTTATTTTTCTCTCTATTTGAAGTCATTCCTAGTTTGACCAACTTACAATTTGACAAGAAATACCTTCCTGTAGGAGGAATTCTGAGTGGTTTTTTCGGTGGCCTTTCCGGGAATCAAGGTGCTTTGAGAGCTGCTTTTTTGATAAGAGCCAATTTATCCAAACAATCTTTCATTGCAACCGGCGTAGTAATCGCTTGTTTAGTGGACATTTCCAGACTAACTGTTTATTCCAAACAAATACTGAACAATCAAAGTCAATTTGATTACACTTTACTGACTCTAGCGACTATTTCGGCATTTATTGGGGCCTATTTTGGCAATAAATTATTAAAAAAAGTTACCCTAACAACCATTCAGAATATAGTGACTTTTATGCTTATCCTATTTGCTATTCTATTGATAATTGGGATAATTTAAATTGAATAAACAATTATTCAAAGTAATATAACTGAGAAAAAAATCAGACTCATTCTTCAAAGAGTGGCAAAAATAAAACTTTTTATTCGATGTGTAAAATAGAAATCGGAATTGCGTAAATTTGGCAAAAATTTTTCTTTAATTGAAATGTTCCTTAAAATTTATGAATTTGTACCCTAAATAAGTGGTGTAAATTATAATAAATTGATTTTGACAATCATACATTGGTTAAAAATTCTTGCATATTAATTGAAAAGAGTTGGTAAGTCCCTCTTTCGATAAAAATTTAAAACATGAAATTAATTTATACTTTCCTTTTAATAACGGTACTAAATAATGCTTATTCTCAAGCTCCAAATGAGTATTTTGAAAAAATCAGAAACAATGAAGCGGAACTAACCGCTTTCTTTTCACAGATGCCAAAAGGAGGTGATTTACACCACCACTATTCCGGTTCTATTTATGCTGAGCCATTGTTACAACTTGCTATTGCTGATGATTTTTATCTCAATACCGAAACGATGGATGTTTTAAAAGAAAAACCTTCAACTGGAAACTGGGAACAATTTTCGACATTAAAAAGTAATGGAACCTTAGATGTTTACAAGCAAAAAATCATGCAAAAATGGTCTGTAAAAGACTATAATCATGTTGATTATCCTTCGGATAAATTATTTTTTGAATCCTTTATGAAGTTTGAACCGGCCATCAAAGGGAATTTCGGACAAGGTTTATTGGAACTAAAAAACAGAGCCATTTCAGAAAATGTCAGCTATATTGAAACGCAATTATCTACGATTCCAACTGCAATGAATACGGATGATTTGACGAAATTTAATGCCAGATTGCGAAAATCAGCTTTGGCAAAAGACGAAAAAGCCATTACTAAATCCCTTGATTCGCTATACAATTATTTACTGAAAAAAGATGCTGAATCCTACGCCACAACGTTCAATACTAATTTTGTAACAAAGCTTCACAAGGATCTTAAAATTGATGACAAACAATTTACGATGCGGTATCAAAATTTTGTGTTGCGTTTCATGGAACCCGTAGATTTATTTAAAAATCTGGTAATCGCATTCATTTCGGCTGATGGAAGTCCGCTGATGGCAGGTGTTAACATCGTTTCTCCGGAAGATGGTGAAACCGCAATGAAAGATTATTGGTTGCACATGGTGATGTTTAAATACTGCCATTCCCGTTATCCAAATGTAAAATACACGATGCATGCCGGCGAGCTGACACTTGGTTTAGTACAACCGGAAGAACTAACCTGGCATATTGGCGCAGCCATTTATACCGCTGGAGCCAACCGTATCGGTCACGGAGTAGATATGGCATACGAGAAAGATTCGTATGATTTATTGCGCTACATGGCTAAGAAAACAATTCCTATCGAAATCAACTTAGTGAGTAACGAATTCATTTTGAAAGTAAAAGAAAACCGTCATCCATTGACATTGTATAAAGATTTTGACGTTCCAATAGTAATCAGCACGGACGATGCAGGGATTTTACGCACCAATATGACCGAACAATATGTTTTGTTAGCCAAAAGATACAAAGACGTTTCCTATTCAGATATCAAGCGATTTGTTTACAACAGCATCAATTACAGTTTTATAAAAGAAGCTTCCGTAAAAAAGCAATTGCTCAAAGATTTAGACTCCAGATTTAAGACTTTCGAAGCTAATTTTCCAATGAAATAAGCCATTTATAAAGATAAAAAGGAACTCTTACTATTTTTTTTCAAAAAAAACAAAAAAATTAAAGTCCCTAATTGGGACTTTTTTTATGCTTTTGATTGTTTTATTTAAGGTATTTTTTACTTTTTAAATTATTATTTTTATTATATTTGAGTCACCTACTCGATTTGTAAATAACTACACACAAACCATTTGCGAATAGCATTTCTTTATTTTAATTGTTTACAAACATGAATAAATTATTGAAAAATGAGTAGATCTTTAATCTGGTATTTCCGAAGACATCCGTTACTATACAAAATACGGTTTAGGTTACTTTCTAAAAAGGCCACTTTTGATAGGATTGAAAGTTTTTGTTACAATAACTTGAATAAGACTATAGATATACCCGAAATTTATTTTGAACTAAATGCATTAATTTTTCTAAAAAAAGAAGCCGTAATAAGCGATCTTGATAAAGCGACGCAGATAGCCGTTTGGTTAAGAAACTTTATAAAAGGAGGCCCTGGATTAGGTAAATCCTCGGATGTAACCTTAAGAAAAATGATAAACGGCGAAGGTGGCGTTTGCAGCGATTTTTCTCAGGTCTATAATAATTTCTGTGTCATAAACGATTTAAAAGTAAAAGAATGGGGATTGAAAATAGTATCAAACGATCCTAGCATTAAAGGTGGACATGCTTTTAATGAAATCTATTCCAAGGAATTAAAAAAATGGGTTTTAATTGATGTTTCTAAATCAGTTCTTTTTTATTCCACAAATCAAACAGTTCCCTTATCGGTTTTTGATTTTATCCAATTAAAAAAGGAAAACCAAGAAATCTGTTTTTCCAGTTTTAACGAAAAAAATAGGATGGATAATAAAAGGATAAGCGATTTATATATCACTTCTAATTCCTCTCCCTTTGTGATTACAAATTATCACAACAAAACCTATGACTCTTATTTAAATACACTAAAATTCCTGCCAGGACCTTTCACTCATGGATTACTGATACTTATTAGGAAAAGCTATTTTTTTGAGTTTCCAGTTCATTAATCAATTTATCGCATTTTCTATTCCAAGTTATAGCAATAAAAAATCCGCTCGAAAGCGGATTCATTACTGCAATAGAATACTGAAATTTTAGTGTTTTGGATTTAATATCATGTCGATTCTTTTAATCACATCTTCATAATGATATTTTGTTTCTGCATTTACAGCTCTAGTTTTAGCGACTGATAAAGTAGATTTTAAAGTGGTCAACTCGCCTCTAACCAATCCTCTCACATCCGATTGCGCCACATTATAATAGTCAGCAGGACGACCTGATTTAATTTCTTCTTTCATCAGATAACTCATTCTTTCTATATAAGCGCGTTGTAAATTTCTTCTGTAAATAGTCACATTCGAACCTAAACCGGCTTCTTTCCAAATTCCTCTGCGCATGTCACCCAGTAAATCCAAGGCTTTATAATTAGCCGTACCCATTATTTCTGCATCCATCAATCGGCCAATACGCTCAAAACTCATTACACTATTCAAATGTCGGGCTTGCAAATTTCTAAAACGCTCCGTATACCCGGAGTAATCAATGTTTTTCAATGTGCTCACATTCACCAACCACGTTGGAGAAGCAAAAGCATTGGCTTGCAACCATTGCATCGCTTCTTGTTGCTTTGCTTTTGGTACAATATCATAAATGCTACCTTTTTGGTTTGGCTTTTTGGTAGCTTCATAAACACCTCCAACATTCGTTACCACATGCCCTACATACCTGCTCCAAACATCCATCATCTCTTTATACAATTCATCTAAATCCTCGTAATTATTAGTCACATCACTCGTCCATTCTGATAAATGTGCCGCTACATATTGCAAATTTTTAAGTCCGTAAGAACCTGCTTTCATTGAATTATTACCAATATCTTCCGTTTGTGAAGACGGGTCAAAACTACTGCTTTGTTTCCCAAATTTATAAATAGGATTTTCGGCTTTTTCCATAATCCATTTATCTAATGTTGGCACTTCAACTTCTGATGAAGTCGCATTTGGAATAACTCTGTACCCCCAATTAGTGGCATAATGATCGTAAGGTCCCATTTGGCGTATGAAACGAACGTTTTTATCTCCGGGTTGTGCGATGTAATTGAAACGGGCATAATCCATCAAACTGGCTGCGATTCCGTTTTTTTGTGTAAAATCACCATTTCTGTAATTTTCAGTATCATAAGCGCAACTTGCACCCATATTATGAGGAAAACCAAGAGCGTGGCCCACTTCGTGAGCGATAACCATACGCATCATTTCACCCATTTCTTCATCACTCGTATTTAATGTTCTTGCTGTAGGATTTGCAGCTCCCGTTTCTAACA
The DNA here is from genome assembly GCF_004349155.1 of Flavobacterium sp. GT3P67. NCBI lineage: Bacteria > Pseudomonadati > Bacteroidota > Flavobacteriia > Flavobacteriales > Flavobacteriaceae > Flavobacterium > Flavobacterium sp. GT3P67. Next base: position 13,524 of record NZ_SMLF01000009.1, on the reverse strand, counting down.
AATAGCGATTTCTGTACGAACGCAAATGGTTGTGGTACCAAATCACATCACTCTCGATAATTTCTCCCGTTCTGGGATCAGAAACGCTGGGTCCAACGGCATTACGAGTCGTGCTCGCCACATAACGAATTACAGAATAACGAATATCTTCCGGGCTAAAATCAGGATCTTGTTCTTTAGTTGGTGCGTCTTTGGCAATAATTGCATTTTTAAAACCAGCCGTTTCAAAAGGCTTTTGCCAATCTTCGATTCCTTGTTTGATGTACTTGCGCAATTTCTCAGGCGTAGCAGGATCTAAATAATAGACAATAGGTTTTATCGGTTCTACCAGTTCCCCTTTTGCGTAAGCGACCGGATCTTTAGGCTCCAATCTCCAACGGCGGATAAAAGTCTTGCTGTCTGATTTCAATTCATTGCTCCCGTAATCGATTTGATCCATCGTAAACCATCCCACTCGCGGATCAGCTAATCGGGGTTGCATTGGTTTTTCAGGCAATAAAATCATCGACTGATTCATTTGGATGCTTATCGTTTCTGAATCTTCCTGAACGGGCGGTTTAGATGCGTTGTAGGTGAAATCCTGAATCACTTCAATGTTCATCGGGAAACTTTTCATCGTATTGATAAAACTGCGGGAATCATCCATTCCTTTGACTTTGTAGGTTTCTCTCATTTCTGCCGATAAACCGCTAATCGCTTTCACATCGGTGCCATAAAATTTAGTCACATCAATCACCGTATTTGCCGAATCTTTGCTGAAGGCTACGATATCAAAAGCAAATAATGTAGGCTCATAATTATTGGATTTCACCGAAATACTGATTGGCAAACTGTCATTGGCAACAGCACTGAACGATTTTAACTTGATAAGGATTTTATCCTGAAAACGCTGCCAAACAATCAATTGTTCATTGGTTTCGGAACCTGCATTTACATATCCACCACCTAAATTAGAAGGCAGTTTAGACAAACGACTCACCAAAAGCATGTCTTTATCCAAGTATTTATTGGGGATTTCGAAGAAATACTTTTTATCTACTTTGTGTACCGTAAACAATCCTTCGTCAGATACGGCGTCTTTAGTAATTACCTTGCTGTATTCCTTTATGGTGGGTTCCGGTTTCTTTTCCGGAGGAGGAACTACAGCGGAATTTTTATCTTTTTTCTTTTTGGACTGTGCAAATTGGGTAGTGGGCACAAGCATCGTTGCAACGATTGCAGTTAAAATGAAAAGTTTCTTCATTTAGTGGTTATTTAGTGGTTAATCAATATCAAAAATAAATTTTAGAGCCCGTAAATTGAATAGTATTCATTGGTTTAACTTTTAATTAACAACTGTTCTGTTTCTTGTTGTACATTTCATACTGGAATCAGTATCAATGTTTTTATGAAATGTTTTTTTTACTTGATTTTGTAGAATGAAATTAGTTTTAAAGAATAGCGAACTATTTTGTACGAATAATTTTATTATATTTGAGAAATGATTACTGACAGTTATCAGATAAAATTATCAAATTTTGGGTGTATTTGTCTAACAGTGTCAGACATATGAAAAATTTAGCAGCAACCGCTTGCCAACCGCACAAATTGAAAAACATGAACAACTTCCTCAAAATACTAAAATGGGTGAATTACATTTCGATTCCGTTAGCGGTAATGAGCTTTTTATACGTAGTAAATTGCAAAATTTATATGGGAATGTTGATTCCTGCATATTTTTTTGTGTTTACATTTTTAAATTTGATTGTTATAACCATTATTAATCGGATTTGTAATAATTCGTCTGTAGATGTTTTTAAAGACTGGAAATGTTTTTTTGCGTTAGTGCTTTCGTATTTTCTTATTACACTTACGCTAGCTATTTGGAGTTACTGAAAATAGTCAACACGGTAGCTACTACAACGGATTTGGGCAATAGGCTTAATGGAAAGTTGTTTTTGTATTTGAGATGATTTGGCAAACCAGCTCCGCAAGTGTTTCTTCTATACGCTGCGCAAATGTCTCTGACTTTGCGTCCACAAACAATAATCAACAAACATAAACCCACAAAAAAGCCCCAATTTGGGGCTTTTCCTATTTTTATTCTTCTACTTCATCCGTACCATGGGATTTTGAATATCCTCTCCATTTCTCGATACAATCCTGAAAATCCTGCGGAAGTTCCGTATCAAAACGCATCAGTTCACCCGTTGTAGGATGTACAAAGCCCAAGGTTTTGGCGTGTAAAGCCTGTCTTGGCAAAGCTTTGAAACAGTTGTCTATAAACTGTTTGTATTTCGTAAACGTAGTTCCTTTCAAAATCAAATGACCGCCATAACGCTCGTCATTAAAAAGCGGATGTCCTATGTGTTTCAAGTGTGCCCGAATCTGGTGCGTTCTTCCCGTTTCCAGTTGGCACGAAATCAACGTCACGTAACCAAAACGCTCCAACACTTTATAATGCGTTACGGCAGGTTTCCCTATTTCCGGATCAGCAAAAACCGCCATTTGCATGCGATCTTTCAAGTGTCGTGCTAAGTTTCCTTCAATCGTTCCTTTCTCTTCAACTACATTTCCCCAAACCAAAGCAACATACTCCCTTTCAGAAGTTTTCGCTTCAAATTGCTTGGCAAGATGCGTCATGGCAGCTTCGGTTTTGGCAATTACCAATAAACCCGAAGTGTCTTTATCAATTCGATGCACTAATCCGGGACGTTCGCTGCTGTTCATTGGCAAATTATCAAAATGATACGCCAACGCATGCACTAAAGTTCCGGTGTAATTCCCGTGACCGGGATGCACCACCATTCCTGGCAATTTATTTATTAATAACAACGCATCGTCTTCGTAAACAATATCAAGCGGAATATTCTCCGGATTAATATGGTTTTCATAAGGAGGATGCGTAAGCATAACGCGCACCACATCATTGGCTTTCACTTTGTAATTCGACTTCACTGTGGCATCGTTTACAAAAATATTCCCTTCGGTAGCTGCGGTTTGTATTTTATTGCGAGTCGCATTTTGAATTAGGCTCATCAAGTATTTATCAATTCGCAAGGACGCTTGGCCTTTGGGAACTTCAAATCTAAAATGTTCAAATAACTCGTCTTCTAAATCTATTGTATCTATATTATTGTTCATCAACTGGTGTTTCTTCTATTGGTGCAGCCAGAGTATCCGCAGCACTTTCTTCTTCTTCATAACTCATTTTTCCGTCTCCTAAAACCAAATCAATTTTGGATGATTTCAAGACCCTGTCCCCTACTTTCAGGTTTCTCCCTTTGAAACGCATTTCCAATACCATATCTTTTCCAAGATTTGGAACATACGTAACCGTTCCTTCCTCAAGCCCTAACGCTTTCAATGTAGGCACCGCTTCACGATATGTTTTATTCACTAAATCAGGAATTCGCACGGATGAAAATCCCGAAGTATTTATTTTTATGTATATTTTTCTGCCCACTTTTACCTTTGTACCCGGCGATGGATCTTGCTCTACCACACTAAATTGCGGGAAATCACTTCTATAATCCACACTATCCAAAAGCACATAATCTAAATCCAACTCATCTAACTTTTCCTCCACTTGCTCTTCAGTCAATTTACTCAAATTTGGAACAGCAATTTCATGACCATGATCTGTTGTAAAAGTCAACCAATGCATAAACAAATAACCCAAAGCGGCAATAATGGCAATCGCAATTAATACTTGTACTAAAAAGACACGACTAGTAAGATACTTACGTAAACTCATAAATTTATTTTTATATGTGGCAAAGATAAAGCTATTTCGTTTCAAAAAAAATGATAATTTTGTTTAATGCTTTTTGGAGCTATTTCCCGCTATTCGTTGCAAATGAAATTCACTGAACTCCAATTAAAATGAAAGTATAGTGAAGTAATCTTTTTATCCGCCGAAAAGGCTGATAAAAAGGATTTCCACTGCTATCGGGGCTAGAATATAGTGCTAAAAACACCTTATTATTTATTCGAACAACTAAGAACAAAACGATACAAAATGAAAAACATTGCCATCATCATGGGCGGATATTCCAGCGAGTATAAAATCTCACTCATCAGCGGAAACGTCGTATATCAATTTCTGGACAAAACGAAATACAACGGATTCCGAATCCATATTTTCAAAGAAAAATGGGTCTATGTTGATGCTAATGACGCCGAATTCCCCATCGATAAAAATGATTTTTCAGTAACTGTTGATGGCAATAAAATCACTTTTGACTGTGTTTTCAACGCCATTCACGGAACTCCCGGCGAAGACGGACTAATGCAAGCGTATTACGAATTATTACATATTCCGCAAACTTCCTGCGATTATTATCAAGCGGCGCTAACATTCAACAAACGTGATTTATTATCCGTTTTAAAACCATACGGAATAAAGACCGCCACTTCCTATTACTTGAATAAAGGCGATACCATCAATACTGACGAAATTGTAGCTAAAGTTGGTCTGCCTTGTTTTGTAAAACCAAATAAAGCGGGTTCCAGTTTTGGAATTTCCAAAGTAAAAACCATCAATGAATTGCCAATCGCAATAGAAGTCGCTTACAAAGAAGACAACGAAATCATCATAGAAAGTTTCCTTGACGGAACCGAAGTTTCTGTAGGAGTTATCAATTACAAAGGAACCGTAACCGTTTTACCAATCACCGAAATTGTTTCGGATAATGATTTCTTCGATTATGAAGCCAAATATTTGGGTAAATCACAAGAAATCACACCGGCAAGAATCTCAGATGAAATGACCCAAAAAGTGAGCGAAATAGCCAGACGCGCTTATGAAGTCCTAAAAATGAGAGGTTTCTCCAGAAGTGAATTTATCCTCGTAAACGATGAACCACACATGCTAGAAATGAACACCATTCCGGGATTAACGACCGAAAGTTTGATTCCGCAACAAGCCAAAGCTGCCGGAATTTCATTGGAAGATTTATTTAGCAATGCGATTGAGTTGGCTTTAAATAACTAACTCTCCATTATGATAGAAATCTTTGAATGGAACCGATTATTGTACAATGATTTACCAGAATCCTTTCTTTTAGAAGTCATTTTCCGTTCTACGACAATGTTTACAGTTTTACTATTAACATTAAAAGTGGCTGGAAAACGTGGCGTGAAGCAATTATCTGTTTTTGAAACAGTCATCATTATTGCTTTAGGGTCAGCAGCGGGAGATCCCATGTTCTATGAAGAAGTTGGAATAATTCCGCCCATAACCGTATTTCTGGTCATTATACTTTTATACCGATTAGTAACTTGGCTAACAGGAAAAAGTAAACGATTTGAAGAGTTTATAGAAGGCAAAACCGAATGTATTATCAGCGAAGGAAAATTTTCAATTGCTACTTTCAAAAAGGAAAGCTTAGCACAAGATGAATTTTTTTCGGAACTCCGATTGAAATCGGTAGAACATTTAGGGCAGGTAAAAAATGCCTTTATGGAAACCAGTGGCGAAATCAGTGTTTTTTATTATGAAGACCATGAAGTCCAACCAGGCTTGCCAATTCTACCTTTTTTATTTAAACAAAAAAGTAAAATGATCCCAACAGAAGGTATTTATTCCTGCACCTTTTGCGGAAATACTGAAAGCCATAAACCAGGAAATGCGGAGTGTAGAGTTTGTGAAAAATCTGAATGGGTCGAAGCAATACAGACACTTCGAAAAACCTAATTGAGCAAAACATAAGTTCAATTTAATTATATTTTATAAAATGAGAAAAGCCATATTCCCGGGTTCATTTGACCCAATTACATTAGGACATGAAGACATCATCAAAAGAAGTATTTCATTATTTGATGAAATCGTAATTGCCATTGGTATCAATGCCGAAAAAAAATACATGTTTTCACTGGAAGAAAGAAAACGATTTATCGAAGAAACCTTCAAGAATGAGCCTAAAGTTTCGGTGATTACTTATGAAGGTTTGACCATTGATTTGTGCCATAAAATAAAAGCAGACTTCATTCTGCGTGGTTTACGCAATCCCGCCGATTTCGAATTTGAAAAAGCCATCGCACACACCAATCGCCGCTTATCAAAAATAGAAACCGTTTTTTTATTGACTGCCGCGAGAACTTCGTATATCAGTTCCAGTATTGTGAGAGATGTAATCCGCAATGGAGGTCAATATGAAATGCTGGTTCCTGATGCCGTTCGAGTAAAATAGTGATTACCATCAACAAAATATAAAATTGTGAAACGTGGCAATAAGCTGTAATTTCGCCTAAAAATAAAAGCCATCAAACAATGAGTATAGAAAGAGAATTAAGCAAACGCAGCGGATCGAAATGTGAACTTTGTGTCGCAACCGAAAACTTAAAAGTATATCAGGTATTGCCAACCAAAAAAGGTGGACTTGACGAAAGTATCATGGCTTGCAGTACCTGTATCGACCAAATCGAAAAACCGGATAACGTAGATTTAAATCACTGGAGATGTTTGAATGACAGCATGTGGAGCGAACACACAGCAGTACAAGTAGTAGCATGGAGAATGTTAAGCCGTATGCGTGCAGCGGGATGGCCTCAAGAATTATTAGACCAAATGTATTTAGACGAAGATACTTTGGCTTGGGCGCAAGCAACTGGTGAAGGGGAAGAAGACGAAACCAAAGTAATTCATCGCGACAGCAATGGAGTGATTCTTGAAGTTGGAGATTCAGTGGTTTTAATCAAAGATTTGAAAGTAAAAGGATCTAGTATGGTTGCCAAACAAGGAACTGCTGTACGTAACATTAGACTGGACCATGAAAATGCGGAATACATTGAAGGAAAAGTAGATGGTCAGCAAATTGTAATTATTACACAATACGTTAAGAAGATATAGTCATCAGTTGGCAGTGTTCAGTGATCAGTTAAAAAATGGAGTGGTCAGTGGTCAGTTTTTAGTGAGCAGTAAAAAAACATTCTAACAATAAAAAAATCGTTAACAGTATATTATACTGTTAACGATTTTTAGCTATAATTAAGTCACTGATAACTCTTTTCTCTGACCACTGAATACTTTTTATAAACTTCAGACACTGACCACTAAAAACTGACCACTGAACACTAATTACTCCTCTTCCTTCTTAATCACTTTTCGAGCGACTTCGATTTTAAATTTCTTGCCTTTCATTTTCTCCTCTTTAATGGCATGAAGCAAGTCTTTTACTTTGTTGAATTTAACTGCTGCAAATGATATAAAATCTTTTACTTCGATTAATCCTAAATCTCCTTTTTCCAATTTTCCTTTTTGGGAAAAGAAACCGACAATGTCAATTTTATTCAGTTTATTTTTCTTTCCGCCACTGATGTAGATGGTTTGAAATTCAGGTGGTTTTGGCAATGAAGTAGAGTTTTCGACTTTCAAAGCTTCCATACCATAATCGATGTAATCCATTTTTTTCTCACTTTCATGAGCAATAATATAGGCGGTTCCAGAAGCCAACATACGTGCTGTACGTCCGTTTCTATGGGTAAATTCATCTTCTTTTGATGGTAAATGATAATGAATTACGTGATTCATTTCGGGAATATCAAGACCACGAGCAGCCAAATCAGTTGTAATTAAATAGCTTACACTTCCGTTTCTAAACTGTATTAACGCGCGTTCTCTTTCGTCCTGATCCATTCCGCCATGATAATACGTGGCATAAATTCCTTTTTCGTTCAATGTATCGCTGATGCGTTCTGCAGCATCACGATGGTTACAAAAAACTATTGCCGACTGTGATTTCAACGAACAAATCAAGTTGAACAAACTTCCTATTTTGTCTTTCTCCTTCGAAACGACCATTTTCATCGAAAGATTCGTTTCGGTTACGTTTTCTGGAATAAAGTCCAAAATTGTTGGGTTTACCACTCTTGTATATCTTGGAATCTCAATATCGGAAGTTGCCGAAACCAAAACGCGTTTATTCAGTTTTGTTAATTTTCCAATGATAAAAGACATTTGCTCATGAAAACCCAATTGTAATGATTTATCAAATTCATCCAGAATCAAGGTTTGGATTTTATCCACACGAAAAGTTCCTCTGTCGATATGATCCGCAATTCTTCCCGGAGTCCCTATTAAAACTGCTGGAGGATTGCTTAAATTCTTAATTTCAGTATCTATGGAATGTCCGCCGTAGCACACATTTACTTTATAATCAGTCCCCATTTTTTTCCAAACCTGCTCAATCTGCAAACCTAATTCACGTGATGGAACTAGAATCAAACATTGAACCGATAGAATTTCGGGCTGTAACATTTCTAAAATGGGCAACAAAAAAGCCAAAGTTTTTCCGGAACCTGTTGGCGAAAGCAATAAAACATTATTGTCATTCAGGATAGTATCTTGTGCTACTTCCTGCATTTCGTTCAGGCTTTCGATGCCTAAATTCAAAAGTATATTGTTGGAATGGTGTTTCTTATTCATTTTGCAAAGGTAATTTTTAATTCTGAGTTATGAATTTTGAATTATAAATTTTCATTCTTTTAAATCGGGAGCTCCCTTTTCTTGCGATCATTTCTATTCCTATCGAAAAAAAGCTACATTTGAGATTCAATTTAAAAACCGAAGTATGAGATTTTTCACATTCCTTTTTTTACTATTCTCCATCAGTTCATTTGCACAAAAAACGAATAAATACGATACTTTTTTCGAAAAAGGCAATGGAAACCAATCCGCATCTTATCAAGAAACAATTGCCTACTACAAACTTCTGGCGGATGATTTTTCTACTATCCAAATGCAAAAAATGGGATTGACAGACAGTGGCGAACCATTGCACATGGTTGTTTTTAATCCGGAAAAACAATTTGACTTTGGAAGTATCCAAAAAAATAAAGCGGTAATTTTGCTTAACAACGGCATTCACGCAGGCGAACCGGACGGAATTGACGCCAGTATGCAATTATTTAGAGATTTAGCTTTGGGCAAAATAAAAGCGCCAAAAAATACCGTTATCGTTTGTATTCCGGTGTATAATATTGGAGGCGCTTTAAACAGAAATTCCACTTCAAGAGCCAATCAGGACGGACCGGAAATCTATGGCTTTCGTGGCAATGCCAGAAACTATGATTTGAATCGCGATTTCATCAAATCAGATACTCGAAACACGAAAAGTTTTGTAGAAATTTTTCATAAAATAAATGCCGATGTTTTTATTGACAATCACGTCAGCAATGGCGCAGATTACCAATACAAACTCACGTACATTATGACCCAACATAATAAATTAGGAACCGTTTTAGGTGATTTTTTAAATACTGAAATGATGCCCGATTTGGTCAAAGATTTACAAAAAAAGAACATCGAAACTACGCCTTACGTCAATGCTTTTCAGGACACACCGGACAAAGGTTTTGGTCAATTTTTTGAAAGCCCACGATTTGCAACTGGCTATACTTCGTTGTTCAATACCATTGGGTTTGTAGTGGAAACACACATGCTTAAAAAATATGCCGACCGTGTGAAAGTGACGTATGAATACATGCGCACAGCAATCGATTTTACAGATGCTAATTACAAAAAAATCAAACAACTGCGATTGAAAAATGAAGAACAGTATAAACCAAAGAAATCGTACACTATAAAATGGGAAATTGACAGTGCCAAAACGATTCCTTTTTCGTTTTTAGGCTATGAAGCCAGTTACAAGAAAAGTGACGTAACATCCGGAAATCGCTTGTTTTATGACAAAACAAAACCATTCAAAAAAGACATTCCGTACAACAAAGAATTCAAATCAGTAAAAGAAATAATCATTCCGGAAGCATATATAATTCCAAGAGGATTTTGGCCTGTAATTGAATTATTGAAGAGCAATACAATTTCATATCGTCAACTAAAGAACGACACTATAATTGAAGTGGAGAGTTATAAAATCGCGGACTTTAAAACGACAAATTCCGCATACGAAGGCCATTATTTGCACAGAAACACTTCGGTAACCTCTAAAATGGAGAAAGTAGCTTTCGCCAAAGGAGATTACGTTATTCCCACACAACAAAAGGGAATAAAATACGTATTGGAAACATTGGAACCAGAAGCAATAGATTCTTTTTTCAACTGGAACTTTTTCGATACGATGTTACAACAAAAAGAAGGCTATTCAGATTATGTTTTTGAAGATTCAGCTACGCAGATTTTAAAAGAAAATCCAAAATTAAAAGCCGAATTTGATTTAAAAAAACAAAGTGATGTGAGTTTTATCAATAATCCGGAAGCACAACTGGACTGGATTTACAAACATTCGGTTTATTATGAAAAAGCACATTTACAATATCCGGTGTATCGCGTCTTAAAATAAAAAAAGCTCCTATTTTAGGAGCTTTTCTTCTTCAAATAATAATTTTATGTTCTCATAAGAGTTTTTCAGCGCCTCTTTAATTTGTTCAGGATTCATCCAAGCCACTTTTTCGATTCCTTCTTCTAATTGACCTTGCGGGGTTCCTTCAAAGTCAGATTGCATTTCGAACCAATGCGTAATTTTTAGCTTGTATTTCCCATTACGTCTAAAAATGTGATAGGTTTTTTGAAGTTTATGGGATATTGTCAAGCCATTTACACCTGTTTCTTCCTCTACTTCACGCATGGCAGTCTCCTGAATTTCCTCTCCTTTTTCGATTCCGCCTTTGGGTAAATCCCATTTTCCATTTCTAAAAATGAATAAAACTTCACCTTTTTTATTGTAAACTAAACCGCCACCGGCTTTGGCAACAGGTATTTTTGCTTTCAAAGTCTTCATAATCACGCTTTCATCAGGATGATACAAGTATGCTTTTTGAATTTTATTTTGAAAGATTTTTATTATAAGTTGCTCTATGTCAATACTTTCTAGCAAGAACAACTGAAAATCTGTCTCCTTAGAGATGTGATTTGTCAAAAAAAGTGGTTTGTCGTTAACAAAAACTTTATACATTTGTACTATGATTTTTAATAAAGATACAGCCGAAAAAACAGCCGAATTTCTATTGCAAATAAATGCAATTAAATTGAATCCAAGAAATCCTTTTACATGGGCTTCTGGATGGAAATCGCCTATTTATTGCGATAACCGACTAATCCTCTCATTTCCAGCCGTAAGGAATTACGTCCGGGATGAATTTTCCAAAAATATTGAGAAACAATTTGGTAAACCAGATGTTATTGCCGGTGTTGCCACTGGAGCAATAGGAATTGGAATGCTAGTAGCGGAAAGTTTGGGATTACCATTTGTGTATGTTCGCCCAGAACCAAAAAAGCACGGAAGACTAAACCAAGTAGAAGGTTTTTTACAAAAAGGACAAAATGTAATTGTTGTAGAAGATTTGATCAGTACGGGAAACAGTAGTTTACTTGCCGTTGAAGCTTTACGTGAAGCTGGAGCGAATGTAAAAGGAATGGCAGCAATCTTTACCTACGGTTTTGATGTTGCTGATGAAAATTTCAAAAATGCACATCTGGATTTATACACGCTAAGCAATTATCAAAATTTATTGAATTTGGCTGTAGCCAAAAGATATATTACAGAAGAGGAAGAACAGACTTTAAGAGAATGGAATGTGAATCCCTCCACTTGGAATATTGAAGTTTAAAAAAATAAAATACCAGAAATTATGAACTTAGAAAGTCCAAAAGTTAGTGTCTCAAAATCAGCTCAAGAATTGTTTGATTTATTGAGTGATGTAAAGAACTTCGAAAAATTAATGCCCGAAAACATTGCTAAATTTGAAGTTATTGGTGACGATGCTTTTATTTTTGGATTAAAAGGAATGCCAGAAATTAAGCTAAAAATGAAAGAAAAAGTAGCTCCAAGCAAAATTGTTTTGGGTGCTGCGAGTGATAAACTTCCATTTACATTGATAGCAAACATAGATGCTATTTCTGACAACTCCAGTGATGTAAAACTTGATTTCGAAGGCGATTTCAATCCTATGATGGCTATGATGATAAAAGGTCCAATTGGAAAATTTATCGAAACTTTAGCTGGGAATATGACTAAATTGTAAAAAAATAGTTTAAATTAAATAAAAGCCCCTTTTAGTTTACACTAAAAGGGGCTTTTATTTAATTACAAAATAGGCTTACTGTTTTATCAATCTCACTGTTTTTTGTTTAACACCTTGATTGATAATCGCAATATACGAACCTGATGAGAGCTCTTCACCAAACTTGATTTCTTGGCTATCACTATTTTGAATGTGTTTCACCATTCTGCCTAATATATCATATACAATCACTTCTGTTTTTTCAGTAGTACCGCCTTTTATATCAAGAATAAAATATTGGGTAGATGGGTTGGGATATGCCGTTATAGTGAATGGTACAATTTCCGGAGTTTTCTCAACAATTATCTCTTTTGAAGCTGCATTTTTCTTCACCTCATGTATAACTATAGAACCTCCACCAAGTGATGTTGTTGGTAAATCATTTTCATCGTTACCCATATTATTATCATAAATAACAGTATTACTGTTATTCTTGTCCCATATTTTTATACGGAACTTATCAGCACCCGAACCTCCATCAATTGCGGAAACTAAGAACTCATAGTTACCTAAACCATTAATTTTACCTAATCCTTTATAGTTAGCCTTTGTACCGGAAATAACCAATCGCATATCATCATAAGAAGAACTATTAAAGTTTAGATTACCTTCTTTAAACTGAAATTCAGTATTCCCATCTGGTACTGTGGAACCTTTTTTGTATTTCGCTACAAACCCAAAATTAGCTTTTCCCACTAATAATGGATTGCCTACCCAGGCACCTGCAGGAGAGTTAATCCAGCCGCCACCTGTTACGAAACCACCATTAGGATCGTAAACAACAATGTAGTCGTATTGGAAGGTTGTTGAATTTGCTCCACAAGCATCCGTTAAAGTCACTAGAATTGAATAAACACCAGGAATGGAGTAAGTATGCGATACCGTGAACAAACCTGAAGCTGGATTTGGAACATTTTGAACGGTCGATGTAGCATCATCCCATTTTATAACAGCATTACTCAGATTATTGTCATTATGATTCACTGTAATACTGATTGGAGTATTAATCGAAACTGGTCCAGATACGCCTGTTATAGAACTAATCACTGGAAGTGTGTTATTAACTGTCACATGAATCACTTCCTCATCTGATAATACGGGAGTGCCATTGTCGGTTACCTTAACAGTGAAGGTATAAATACCGGCACATTGTGTTCCCCTAGGCATCCAGGTGAATACGCCTGTTGATGCATTAATCACTGCACCAACAGGAGCACCAACCAAACTGAAAGTTAAAACATTAATAGGAATATCAGAATCCGTGGCCGTAGCTGTAAACGTCAAATTAGCCAATTGATTTACAGATTTGTTACCGATTGCTGCCAGTACGGGAGCCGCGTTTACCTCTGCAACCGCAATATTGAACGTTTCTGTATCAGTAAGGTTCGGTAGGTTTGCCCCATTGTCCGTAACGGTAACAGTTACCGGATAAGAGCCTCCCCCTTGTGCCTCAGTTGATGTCCAGCTGAAAGCCCCTGCACTGGTGATACTCATTCCTGCGGCTATCGATGTTGCATCTAA
>NZ_SMLF01000008.1:0-227189 GCF_004349155.1 Flavobacterium sp. GT3P67 | reverse complement strand
TATATACCCTATTATAAGTTGAAAAATCAAATAAGAAAAATTTAAAATATTTAAAATCCTTTTATTATTTGTCAGAAAGTGCATTCAAACGGATTTAGAAAAAATTGGCAAAGAAATTGCACTAATGAAATAAGTCAAATTTTATCAGGATTTTAACTGGTAAATTTCTCTAAAAAAACTATTTTTGAATACTTTATAAACACAACAATAATGAAGAATTACAAGTATATAGGATTTCTTATTATGTTTCTTTTACTTTCGTTTTCGAATGTAAAAGCGCAAATCATGGCCACAAATCCAAAAAATGAATTTAGAGCCGTTTGGATAGCTACCGTGGTAAACATTGACTGGCCAAAAACCAGTACCGATAATGTTGCCAAACAAAAAGCAGATTATATTGAGATTTTAGATGCGTATAAAAAACTAAATTATAATGCAGTAATTGTTCAAATTAGAAGCGTTGGTGATGCTTTTTATCCAACAAAATTAGCGCCTTGGTCCCGTTTCTTGACTGGAAAAGAAGGACAGGCTCCAAAACCTTATTTTGACACATTAGCATGGATGATCGCTGAGACGCATGCCCGTGGGTTTGAATTTCATGCCTGGTTAAATCCATATCGTGCTACAATGGATTACAATACCTCGCTTTTAAGTCCGGAACATGACTATTTTAAGTATCCGGAATGGATGATCAAATATGGTGGAAAATATTATTACAATCCGGCATTACCCGAAGTTCAAAAACATTTATTGACCGTTGTCGAAGAAGTTGTCCAAAATTATGACATTGATGCCATTCATTTTGATGACTATTTTTATCCGTACAGAATAAAAGGAGAAGTATTTAACGATACTGATTCTTTTAAAAAATATGGAAACGGAATGAGTTTAGAGGATTGGAGACGTTCGAATGTAAATACTTTTGTAAAAGATGTCTCGGTTTCGATTAAAAATATAAAACCGTGGGTACAATTTGGTATCAGCCCGTTTGGAGTTTGGAGAAATAAATCAGTGGATCCAAAAGGTTCAGAAACAGAAGCGGGACAAACTAATTACGATGATTTATTCGCTGATCCATTGGCTTGGATGGAAAACAAATGGATTGATTACCTTGTTCCGCAATTGTACTGGAGCATGGATCATCCTAAAGCTTCCTATTCTAAATTATTGCGTTGGTGGTCTGAAAATTCAACTAATACCGCAATCTACATTGGAAACGGAACTTATAAAATCAACACCGACTCTGATAAAAGATGGAATAATCCAAATGAAATCCCGAATCAAATAGACATTACAAGATCCTACAAAAACATTCAGGGAAATGCTTTTTTTAGTGCCAAATCATTTTTGAACAAAAATCAAAGTGTGACTAAATTACTAACAGAAAACCAATACAAATATCCGGCACTTCCTACTGTAGTACCCAGTTCCGTAAAAAAAATGGCTATTGTACCCTCAGCAAATAACATTTTGATAGATCCTATTTCATCAAGATTTAATGTCACCTATCCTTTGTATAGTAAAGTGCGTTACGTTATGGTTTATGGAGCTAAATTTAATTCAAAAATTGATGTCAACGATCCAAGCCAAATTATTGATAAAATAGCATTTAAAGATAATATTGATACTGTTGAAGTTGTTATACCAACTTATAAATTAGACAAAAATACAACCTGCGCCATTACATTCATTGATTTTTATGGTAATGAAAGTGAAGCAACCTTAGTGAACTTTACGCTATAAAATTTAATCGAATATAATACGCTAAAAATGAAAATAGACAATAGACCTTGGTATTGGATTCCAGTTTTAAACTTTGCTTCCGGCTTACCGTATGCCATCATAATTTCGGTATCGGTAATTATGTATAAAAATCTCGGAATCAACAACGAAGATATTGGAATTTATACCAGCTTACTGTATTTACCATGGGTAATTAAACCGTTGTGGAGTCCGTTTATTGATCTCTATTCCACTAAGAGAAAGTGGTTTTTAAGCATGCAATTGCTAATTTCTGTTGCTTTTTTGATTGTGGGTTTAACGATTCCTTTGAGTAATTTTTTCGTTATCAGTTTAGCCGTTTTTTGGGTTGCTGCATTTGCTTCGGCATCTAATGATGTGGCCAGTGATGGATTCTATATGTTAGCTTTAGAGAAAGAGCAACAATCCTTTTTCCTTGGAATTCGAAGTACTTTTTATAGACTTTCCATGCTTACCGGAAACGGATTAATCGTGGTTATTGCCGGCTATCTGGAACACGAATATGGCGATAAACAAAAAGCATGGTCGTACACGATGGTTGTTGTCGGGTTTATTATGGCTGTAATTACCATTTACAATTATTTTTCAACTCCAAAAATTGAAACAAAAATCGTAGAAACAAAAACGGATTCGGTACCAAGTAAAAGTTTCGGAGCCGTTTTCGCTACTTTTTTTCAAAAGAAACAAATTGGTTTGATTTTGGCTTTCATTCTATTATTCAGATTAGGTGAATCCCAATTATTAAAAATGCTTACGCCTTTTTTAATAGATCCGATATCAGCTGGCGGAATGGGTTTAACCACACAGGATGTTGGAGTTATTTACGGAACATTTGGAGTAAGCGCACTTGTTATTGGTGGTGTTTTGGGCGGTATCGTGATTTCTAGAGATGGATTAGGAAAGTGGATGCTACCTATGATTTTAATAATGCATTTACCTATCATTGGATTTGTTTTATTGGCAAATTTTCACCCTGTTTCTGCTTTCAATTTACATGTAGAAATGTTCCATTATACTTTTGATTATGTTTTAAATCCTTATATAACTTCAGTAGTAATTATTGAGCAATTTGGTTACGGATTTGGTTTTGCGGCTTTCATGATGTATTTGATTTATGTGGCCGATGGAGAATCAAAAACGTCCCACTACTCCATTGCAACCGGATTTATGGCTTTAGGTATGATGATTCCGGGAATGTTGAGCGGTTATATTCAGGAATATCTGGGGTATGGAAATTTCTTCATTTGGGTGTTTTTGGCAACCATACCAGGATTAATTTTATCACGATTTTTGATTTTTCCTGCCGATTTCGGAAAGAAATCAGATATCTAATTTTACCATTTAAAGTTGTTTCAAAATGACATTAGAACAAAAAATAGGACAATTTTTCTTTCCTGCAGTTTTCATCAATGATACCGAAGAAAACATTCAGGCAACCGAACGATTAATTAAAGAGTACAATATAGGCGGATTGACCTTTTTTCATAGTCGAGCCAGTGCCGCAACCAATTATGAAACCAAGAAAAAAATAGTCCTGAATGATGATAGTTTTAAACGTCTAAAAGAACTCATCGTCAGGTATCAAAACTGTGCTACGACTCCTTTATTAATGAGTATTGATGCCGAATGGGGATTAGCCATGCGCGTCGAAAAAACACCTCAATATCCGTATGCGATTACCCTTGGCGCTTTACCGAATAGTGAAAAACATTTGGTTTACGAAGTTGGGAAGCAAATAGGTTTAGACTTAAAATCCGTTGGAATTCATTATAATTTAGCGCCGTTGGCAGACGTCAATAACAACCCGAATAATCCTGTAATTGGGTATCGTTCTTTTGGTCAAAACAAAGAAAAAGTAGCTGATTTTGCTCTTGAATATCTCAGAGGAATGAATGATGTCGGTATTTTAGGCTGCCTCAAACATTTTCCCGGACACGGAAATACCAATATCGATTCGCACTTAGGATTACCCGTTTTAGAAGAAACCCTGGAAGAATTATTAGCCCATGAATTAGTTCCTTTTATAAAAGGAATCGAGAATAATGTCGATTCGATTATGATTGGTCATTTAGCCGTTCCCGCTTTAAATGAAGGAAAAGATACTTCGGCGACATTATCAAAATCGGTTATCGAAACTCTTTTGCGAAAGCAATTGGGATATGATGGTTTAGTGATTTCGGATGCGTTGAATATGCACAGCGTTTCTAAATTATATGATAAAAAAGGACAACTGGAATGGGAAGCTTTCAATGCCGGAAATGATGTTTTATGCTTTGCCGAAAATGTTCCCGACGGAATCCAGGAAATCTTAAAAAAAGCAACATCCAAACGGATTGAAGCCAGTTTTCAACGCATCTGGAAATGTAAAGAAAAAGCAGGAATTGTGGATGGAAAACTAAGGTTGCCAAACCTTTTAGGGAATGACTTTGATTTTGAAACTACTTCGAAATTAAATCTAAAAATTGCTCAAAACTGCATTACAAAAATAAAAGACAATCACAATACCGTAACCGTTTTTGATGCTAAAAACAGAGAAGATCTTGCTAAAATCAGCATCTATAAAAGTACCGATAATGTATTTTTCAAAAATCTATCTGCTGCTTTGCCTTCCCCTGAATTTAGTTATGAAACTGGAGGTGATTCCGTTCTAAGTGAATTAGAAAAAAAACTGAATAAATTTGACACTTTAGTCATTTCTTTATTTGTTCCAAAGGCAAAACCTTTAAATAATTTTGATATTGAAGAATCCGTACTTCAATTTTTAGGTACCTTATTTACGACCAAAAAATGTGTGTTGTATGTTTTTGGGAATCCGTATGCCCTACAAGTTATCCCACATCTGGAACATGCTTTAGGAATTGTAGAAATGTATCAAGATTTTACAGAATTTCAAGAAACCGCTGCTGAGCAACTTTTAGAAAACTCAAAATGCAAAGGAACTCTACCCGTGGAGGTTAACTTCTTGTAATTAATAACTTAAATCTTTAAAAAACTACATCATAGCAATTTTCTATTTATAAATAAATATTTATAATCAAATACTATTTTAATTGAGCTATTGTATAGACTACTTTTGCACTATCAAAAAATAACTAAAAAAGTAAATAAAATGTCATTAGTAGGTAAAAAATTTCCAAGTATTGCAGTAGACGCTATTTCTGAAATGGGTGATAATTTAAAAATCAATATTTTCGAAGAAGCAACAAAAAACAACAAAAAAGTACTTTTGTTTTGGTACCCTAAAGATTTCACATTCGTTTGCCCAACTGAATTACATGCTTTTCAAGCAGCTCTACCAGAATTCGGAAAAAGAAATACAATTGTTATAGGTGCTTCTTGTGATACAAATGAAGTGCATTTTGCATGGTTAAATACTCCAAAAAATAATGGTGGAATCGAAGGAGTTACGTATCCAATTCTTGCTGATACTAACAGAAACTTATCTAACATTTTAGGAATCCTTGATATTGAAGAAACTGGTTATAGTGAAGAAACAGATTCTATCATTATTGAAGGTTCAAATGTTACTTATAGAGCTACGTACCTTATCGATGAAACTGGAAAAATTTTCCACGAAAGTGTAAACGATATGCCATTAGGTCGTAATGTAAATGAATATTTACGTATGGTTGATGCTTACACGCACATTCAAGAAAAAGGTGAAGTTTGTCCAGCCAACTGGGAAGCTGGAAAAGAAGCAATGAGCGCTGATAGAAAAAGTACTGCAGAATACTTGAGTTTAAACTAAATAAAGTTACAGAAGTTGAAACGTACAAAGTAGCAAAGTTATTTTGCTGCTTTGCTTTTTGACTTTCCAAAACTCTAAAACTTTAAACCTTTACCATTTTGTACCTTTAAAAAATAAAAATATGTTAATCGAATTAACCGAAGATACGTTACAGGATTTAATTGCAAAAGACGAAAAAGTAGTCGTTCAATTTTCGGCATCATGGTGCGGAAATTGCCGGATTATGAAGCCAAAATTCAAAAAATTAGCTTCAGAAAACGAAACAATCACCTTTGCTCTTGTTGATGCTGAAAATTTTCCTGAATCAAGAAAATTAGCTAATGTGAGTAATTTGCCAACTTTTGCCACTTTTGTAAATGGCAAACTGGTAAACGAAACACAAACCAATAAACAAGAAGTGCTGATTGAATTAGTAAACGAAATAGTTTAATTAGATCACTAGACTAGCTTAGATTTTTAGACTTCTTAGTTTGATAGATTCCTCGAATCTCTTTATCTAAAATTTTAAAAAATTTAAGAAGTCTAAAAATCTAAAATATCTAAAAATCTAAGAAGTCTAAATATGAAATTACCCGTAATTAAGCATTTAACGCAGTTTATAGAAGAAAATGATGAAGATTACATCATAGAGACAATCGAAGTTCTGGAAGCAATGACTGAAATTTCATCCTTGAAAGATGAAGAATTAGATGTTATTGGGGAATTAATTTCTAATATGTACGGAGCTTTAGAAGTTAATAAGCTGGTAAAAACCGGAACCGATAAAAAAGAAGCTTTAAACACTTTCATGAAACGTGTTTTGGGTTCTATCGATAAATAAAAAGATTTTTAATTCAATATTTCTAAAACGCACTCCGCAACGGGTGCGTTTTTTATTCAATAAACCAAAAACACTTTGGAATCTTATGGTTGATAATTTAAGCCAAAATGGTAAACTTATCGCGACATTTGAGGACAAATTCTTAAATAATTTTCATACTTTTGAACCTCATTAAAAAACATACACTATGGCTTCAATAACATTAGGAGGAAATCCAATAAACACTTCAGGGGAATTACCAAAAATAGGTGCAAAAATCGCTGATTTTAAATTAGTTAAAAGCGATCTTTCCATTGCTACATTAAGCGACTTTGCTGGGAAAAAATTAGTGTTGAATATTTTTCCAAGTATTGACACAGGAACTTGTGCAACGTCAGTTCGAAAATTTAACGAAAATGCCAGTACTTTAGAGAACACTACTGTTTTATGTATTTCAAGAGATTTACCATTTGCTCAAAAACGTTTTTGTGGTGCAGAAGGGCTTGAAAATGTAGTTAATTTATCTGATTTCTCAGAAGGAAGTTTTGGTAAAACAAATGGATTAGAAATTACTGACGGACCTTTGGCTGGATTACATTCAAGAGTTATTATTGTTGTTGATGAAAACGGAACAATTACTCATACGGAGCAAGTAGGTGAAATTGTAGATGAACCAAACTACGAAGCTGCATTAGCAGTACTTTAACAGCCTCGAATGGAATTTCAAAAAGATAATACTTTTTTTACCGGAAGATTAAAAAGCGTCACTTATGCATTTAAGGGTGCCGTAAAGTTAATTACAACAGAACACAGCATTATAGTACAATTTTCGATAGGAATAATGATGACTATTGCCGGGTTTTATTTTGGCATTTCTAAAACCGAATGGCTTTTTCAAACTTTAGCCATTGGTTTAATCATGAGTGTCGAAGGTTTAAATACAGCAATTGAAAAAATAGCTGATTTTATTCATCCTAATTATCATGAAAGAATTGGATTCATCAAAGATATTGCTGCAGGAGCAGTATTTTTTGCTGCTTTAACAGCAATAGCAATCGGTTTAATCATATATATCCCAATATTACTTTAGATAATAGTATAATCAAGAATGGCAAAAATAAAAAAAACAGCACCTTTAGATAAAAAAAACGGCGCTAGAGCTGAGGAGAATAATCCATTAAAAATCACCAAACAACACAAAATTGTTTTTGGATCTGTTTTGGTATTGTTTTCAATAGCCTTATTATTTGCGTTTATTTCCTTTTTTATTTACGGACAACAAGATCAAAGCGCTGTTAGAGAATTAACTGACAGGGCTGAAATAGTTCAGAATTGGTTGGGGAAATTTGGCGCATTTTTAGCTGATTTACTGGTTTATAAAGGTTTTGGAATTGCTGCATTTATATTCGTGCGTTTATTTTTCCTAACCGGAATATACATGATTCTTGGTATTTCTTTAGTAAAACTAAAAAGCATTTGGTTTTGGGATTTATTCGTGATTATTATCTTATCCGTTTTGTTTGGATTTTTTGCCACTTCAGCCCCAGAATTAGGAGGAACTATTGGATATGAATTGAATTTATTCCTGCAGGATTACATTGGAAAAACAGGAACATTATTGATTTTGTTATTCGGACTTATCATCTATATAATTTTCAAAATCAAACTTTCGCCGGAAAGTATTCAGTCCTTTTTTGATACT
Organism: Flavobacterium sp. GT3P67; assembly: GCF_004349155.1. NCBI lineage: Bacteria > Pseudomonadati > Bacteroidota > Flavobacteriia > Flavobacteriales > Flavobacteriaceae > Flavobacterium > Flavobacterium sp. GT3P67. Next base: position 219,179 of record NZ_SMLF01000008.1, on the reverse strand, counting down.
ACCAAAAAAGAAATGAAAGCGGTTACAATCACCAATCCGCTAAATAATGGAACAAGTGGTTATAATCTGGAAGAATTTGCCGTTGTTGAGGAAAATCTAGATGATATTCATTTAAAAACGAATGGTTCACAATTTGAAATTAACAAAGAAGCGTTGAAACCAACCATAAGTAATTCATCTGATATCAATAGAAATCCGGTTGTAAAACCGCTTGCCATGGAAGTTACACCTGTTGCAACTCCCGAAGTTATTTCGAATGCTGACGATTCTTTTGTAATAGAAACAGCTCCGGAAGAAGATATTATTGAAGAAAATTTAGCGTCTCGATTGGTCGCTGATTTTGGATTATTTGACCCAACTTTGGATTTATCCAATTATAAATTCCCTACGATTGATTTATTAAAAGAATATTCGACTGGAGGAATTACCATCAATCAGGAAGAATTAGAAGAGAATAAAAACAGAATTGTAGATACGCTTCGCAATTATAAAATTGAAATTGCACAAATAAAAGCTACCGTTGGACCATCGGTTACTTTATATGAAATTGTACCGGAAGCGGGAATTCGTATTTCAAAAATCAAAAGTTTAGAAGACGATATCGCATTGTCACTTTCGGCATTAGGAATTCGTATCATTGCCCCTATTCCTGGAAAAGGGACGATCGGAATCGAGGTTCCTAATAAGAATCCAACGATGGTTTCTATGAAAAGTGTTATTGGCTCAGCCAAATTTCAGGAAGCCGAAATGGAATTACCAATCGCTCTTGGAAAAACAATTTCTAATGAAACTTTTGTGGTTGATTTAGCCAAAATGCCTCACTTATTGATGGCGGGTGCTACCGGACAAGGAAAGTCTGTTGGATTGAATGCCGTTCTGACTTCTCTTTTGTACAAAAAACATCCAGCCGAAGTTAAGTTTGTATTGGTCGATCCTAAAAAAGTAGAGCTTACACTGTTCAATAAAATTGAAAGACATTATTTAGCCAAGCTTCCAGATATGGATGACGCTATTATTACGGATAATGCTAAAGTGGTCAATACGTTAAATTCCCTTTGTGTGGAAATGGACAACCGTTATTCTTTATTAAAAGATGCGATGGTTCGAAATATAAAAGAATACAACGATAAATTTAAGGCTCGAAAATTGAATCCAGAAAACGGACACCGATTTTTACCTTATATTGTTCTTGTTGTTGATGAGTTTGCCGATTTGATTATGACCGCTGGAAAAGAAGTTGAAGTTCCTATAGCCCGTTTAGCCCAACTGGCGCGAGCCATTGGAATTCACTTAATTATAGCCACTCAAAGACCATCCGTGAATGTAATTACAGGTTTGATAAAAGCCAATTTCCCTGCGAGAATAGCTTTTAGAGTTACCTCAAAAATTGATTCAAGAACTATTCTGGATACTCAGGGTGCGGATCAATTAATAGGACGTGGTGATATGCTTTATACAAACGGAAATGATGTGGTACGGGTACAATGTGCCTTTATAGATACTCCCGAAGTGGAGAAAATTACTGATTTTATAGGTTCTCAAAAAGCGTATGCAACGGCTTATTTACTTCCTGAATTTATTGGGGAGGAAAGTGGCATTAATCTTGATATGGATATCTCCGATAGAGATACTTTGTTTAGAGAAGCCGCCGAAATCATTGTAAATGCACAACAAGGTTCGGCTTCATTGTTACAAAGAAAACTAAAATTAGGCTACAACAGAGCAGGTCGATTGATTGATCAACTTGAAGCTGCAGGAATTGTAGGCCCGTTTGAAGGAAGTAAAGCACGCAGTGTAAACATTCTGGATATGAGTTCTCTTGATCAATTTTTCAACAATGAACAAAACAATTAATACCATGAAATCAAAAATTCAAGAATCTAAAAAAAACAATACCGAAACTATGGGGAAAAAATTTCTTTTAATTGCAGCATTATTATTTTTTAGTTTCTCAATACACGCACAAGACAAAAAAGCAAAAGAACTTTTAGATCAAGTTACCGCTAAAGTTCAAAGCTATAATACAATCATAATCGATTTCAAGTATTCTTTGACTAATGCTAAAGAAAACATCAATCAAGACAGTAAAGGCAATGTAACCATGAAAGGAAATCAATATGTTTTGAATTTCATGGGAGTAACTAAAATTTTTGATGGTAAAAAAACATACACTATTGTTCCGGAAGATGAGGAAATTACTATTTCTAAAGTCAACGAGAAAGACGATAATGCCATTACACCTTCAAAAATGCTAACTTTTTTCAATACGGGTTATAAATACAATATGGATATTTTACAAAACGTAAAAGGTCGAAAAATTCAGTATATAAAATTGGTTCCCACCAGTTCAAAAGATCAAAGAAAAGAAGTATTACTGGGAATTGATATCCAAACAAAACACATCTATAACTTAATCGAAATAGGTAAAAAAGGTACAAAAACTACTTTAACGGTTAATTCTTTCAAAACCAACCAACCTTTGTCAAAAAATCAATTTACATTTGCGGAAAGTAAATATCCAAATTACTACATCAACAAATTAGATTAATCTATTAGGTGAAAATTCTTGACAAATACTTATTAAAAACATTCTTGACTACATTTACTACGGTATTTGTAATCCTATTTTTTATTTTTATACTTCAAACAGTCTGGTTATTCATATCTGAATTGGCCGGTAAAGACTTAGACTTACTAATGATTATTAAATTCCTGGCATTTTCTATGCCAAGAATAGTTCCATTGGTATTGCCTCTTTCTATACTATTGGCCTCCATAATGACCTTTGGTAACTTGGCTGAAAATTATGAATTTGCAGCTATGAAATCTTCCGGGATTTCGTTGCAAAGAGCAATGAGAAGTTTGACTGTATTCATCGTTTTATTAAGTATTGTTGCCTTTTTCTTTTCGAATAATGTAATCCCGTATGCCGAATACAAATTCATCAATTTCAGAAAAAACATTGCACAGGTAAAACCGGCATTGGCAATAGCCGAAGGTCAGTTTAACGATGTGGGGTTTTACAACATTAAGGTGAATAAAAAATCCGGTGAACAAGGTAATATTCTTACCGGTGTGACAATTCATAAAAAATCGAACATTGGTGACGGAAGTAAAACGGTAATTAAAGCAAAAGACGGTGAGTTAATCAGCAGTGAACAATCCAGTATTTTACAATTAGTTCTAAACGATGGCTATTACTACGAGGATATTGTTCCAAAAAAATATGAAGATCGCAGTAAAATGCCTTTTGCTAAAAGTTCCTTTAAAAAACACATCATTAATATCGATTTATCTGAATTAAATAAGACCGATGTTACCGATGAAAGTGTTGCTAATACGAACACAATGCTAACCGTTAATGAGTTAAATTACACTTTGGATTCATTAAAAAAGAACATGAAAAATGACATTATTTCATTTTCTGAAAACAGCAATATGAGAGTTGGCATTCCTTTAAATAAAAAACTGGAGAAAGCAACAAAAAGAAAACCTCTTCCTAAAGATATTTTGTCATTATATACTGTAGAACAAAAATCGGATATTTTAAAAATAGCAGTTAGTAATCTTACCAGTACCACCTACTCCATCGATACTACTAAAACCGAATTAGACAATAAACAAAAGAATATCAATAAACATTTATTGGCATTTTACGATAAATTTGTAATTGTATTTGCTTGTTTTCTAATGTTTTTCATTGGAGCACCATTGGGAGCAATTATCAGAAAAGGCGGTTTGGGCCTTCCAATTGTTTTTGCTATTTTAATCTTTATAACATTTCACTTTATAAATACTTTTGGAAAAAGAATTGCACAGGAAAACGGAATGACTCCTTTTATGGGAGCTTGGTTATCCTCTTTTATCCTGACTCCATTAGCAATTCTATTAACGTACAGAGCCACAAACGACATAGGATTAATAAATATGGATGTTATTTTAGCTCCATTCCAAAAAGTAATTAAAAAAATATTACCATCACAAAATTAACAACACAAATGGTTACAAATAACATACAACTCAACACAATTGAAGAAGCGATAGAAGATATTCGCCAAGGGAAAATAATCATTGTTGTTGACGATGAGGATCGTGAAAATGAAGGAGATTTTTTGGCTGCTGCCGAGAAAGTAACCCCTGAAATGATTAATTTCATGGCTACACACGGTAGAGGATTGATTTGTGCTCCACTGACAGAAAGTCGATGTAAAGAACTAGGATTGCATGTAATGGTAAGTAACAATACCGATCCAATGGAAACCGCTTTTACCGTTTCGGTAGATTTAAGAGGCAATGGAGTAACTACAGGAATCTCAGCCGCAGACAGAGCAAAAACTATTTTATCGTTGGTTGATTCTAAAACTAAACCACATGATTTAGCCCGTCCAGGACATATATTCCCTCTTATTGCAAAACAAGGTGGCGTATTGAGAAGAACAGGGCATACAGAAGCTGCTATAGATTTTGCGAGATTAGCTGGATTTAAATCAGCAGGTGTGATTGTAGAAATCATGAACGAAGATGGTTCAATGGCTCGTTTACCGCAATTAGTCAAAGTGGCAAAAAAATTCAATTTGAAATTAGTTTCCATTGAAGCTTTAGTGGCCTATAGAATGCAACACGATAGTTTGATTGTTAAAAAAGAAGATTTTGATATTGAGACCCGTTTTGGTACTTTTAGACTACGAGCGTATCAACAAACGACCAATAAACAAATACATATTGCTCTGACTAAAGGAACGTGGAATTTGGGGGAATCAATTTTAACCAGAATCAATTCATCACAGGTCAACAATGATTTATTAGGCACGTTGACCAATAACGCAGATCAACAACTGGATGACATGTTCCGAGTTATTAATGAAGAAGGAAAAGGTGCTGTTATTTTCATCAATCAGGATATGCAATCCGTAAACTTATTGAGTCGTATAGCTGAACTCAAATTATTACAAAGTGAAGGAGTGATGAAAGCACCAAAAATCATCATTGACAGTAAAGATTTTGGGATTGGAGCGCAAATATTACATGATATTGACATCTCAAAAATTAGATTAGTATCCAATACTGAGGGAACAAAACGTGTAGGGATGATTGGATATGGGTTAGAAATAACCGAATATGTAAAGTATTAAACCCATTCATTACTATTTTATAAAAATAAGTATCATCTAAAGTAAAGAAAATGAAACCTTTAAAAATTAGCCTAAAAAATAGATGATTTTTTTCTAAAAATAGATTTGCATAACCAAAAAAGGTTCTTATATTTGCACTCGCAATCAGATAATGAAAGCGACATACTGGAGAAATGGCAGAGCGGTCGAATGCGGCAGTCTTGAAAACTGTTGACTGTAACAGGTCCGGGGGTTCGAATCCCTCTTTCTCCGCCAGTAGAAAAACAAATGGTATCAAAACCCCGTAAATCTTACGATTTACGGGGTTTTTGCTTTTACTGCATATTCAAATTATTCATCTAATCTCAATCTTAACGAGATAAAATCGAGACCCTACTATATTCCTAAAATCAGGGTCTCGCTAAATCAACTTAAAAATTTCAAACAACCTGGATATGCAAACAAAAAGTAGAGAAAAAGTTAAGCTACATTTTTGTAATTAGTTAATTTATTAAATTCTTCAATAGTTTTATAGTTCAAAGCGGAGTGCCTTCTTTTTTTAAGATATCACGTTCTAATTCTGCTTCTTTTAATTTTTTTTCGAGTTCATGAATTTTTTCTTGTTCAGGGCTTAATTTTAAATTGCTTTTTCCAGGAAAACTTCCTGTTCCAAATTCTTGATAATCTTGTCGCCATTTATATAGCAATGCAGATGATACTCCAAGTTCTTTTGCCAGTTGTGGGATATTGTCTCTTTCATAACTTAATTGGACTGCTTCCTCTTTGAAAATGCGGTCGTAAGTTTTACGATTTTCTTTCATGGTCTAAAGTTAAGGTTTTGCTCTTAACTGGAACTCCACGCTAAGTTAGCACATCCATTTGACCGTAGAGAGTAAATTGTGTATGATCAAAACGAAAATACACTTTGTCCCCTTTCACATTCCGTTTGAAACTAATGAAAAATATTCAACTAACTCGTTTACAAATACTTAAATGAAACTTTATTTGAACTAGTTAATCTAAGTAAAATCTATTTTAAAGTAAATATTTTGGGGCTAAAAGTAACCATTACCCAAACCCAATTGTTGGTATTGGCGGCATCAATACCATTTTTTAATCTTTCTAAAGTTCCAGAACCAAACATTTGGGAATAACCAGCTGAAGCAACAATGTCTTTTTGAAAGGCATAACCGGCAGTAAAATCCATTTCTGTTCCTAAATAGCTATCCATTTTTTTATTAGTGGCGTCTAAAACTGCATTTGGGGCTGAGAATACGTGTGGTATCAAATTAAATTGCCATTTGTTTTGGGTATAATTTAATTTTAAATAAACATCCTGCAATCCAACACTATTCAGGTGGTTACCTACGTAGAAATAATCCATATAGCCATTAAATCCGTGGTTGGTTCCAAAAATAGGATTAAACGATTTTATGTCAGAACTGCTATCATCTTGATTTTTACCCGAAAGATATTCATATCCAAAAGTAGCTTTAAATGCATTTGTTAAGGCATATCCCAGATTTGCACCAGCATACCAAGCACTCACACTTTTGTCATTGCTTTTTCCAGTTTGTCCGTACAAACCTAGATTTGTATCCCATTTTTTATCTTTAAATGTAAGATACGTTCCAAAAGTTTGTTTGTAATCTACTTCTAAATTACCAATGGCTTTTTCAAACTCATAACCGGTATTTAAAAACAACAAACTCATGTTCAGTTTACTAAATTGAGTGTGATACCATGCATATTGCAAGGATTTGTAGTTAGTCGTGTAGGCGGTTTTAGGCTCTAATAAATTTTCTTTATCAGCATTCAATACCAATCCTAAATCCAGTTGATGATTCTTCTGATGAAACGTAATCACTGCCGCATCATGGCTTTGTCCTTGTTGTGCCCAGTCGATTTCACCAAAAATACGCTGATTGTCATACGAAATCACTTGGCGACCTAAGCGCGCACTCCATTTGGCATCAAAATCATATTGTGCCCAAGCTTCAAATAAAGCAATTCCGTTTTTATCAACTTGTGTTGTTGTTGCCACATCACCCCAAGTGCGAATGTTCTGAAAAGTTAATTTGGCTTTTAATTTTTCTTGTTTGTAATTAAAATTTAATCGGGAACGTTGCGATACAAATGAAGTTGCCTTTTCCCCATTTGGCATAAGGTTTTTGAAACCGTTTCGGTATTCATAACGCGGTCTGAGTTGCAGATTGGCACCCAACTCTTGGGCATAAGTCTCCATGCTTACCATTCCTAAAAATGACAAACCAATTATTTTAAGTAATTTCATGTTTAATTTATTTTTTGAGCTTCCTCTGTAATCTTCTGAATGGTTTGGTCTGAATTGACACCTAAACCCTCTTGTTGATAGGCTAATTCCCCATCATCATTAAATACACTTATGATATTGGAATGGGAGAATTCCAAAGGCGCTATTTTTTTATAGTTTACTGCTAAAACTGCTGCAAATTCTCTTGTATTCTCTTCTGATGAGCGTAAAAAAACCCATTGTGCGCCGTCCATTTTGTTCTCAATGGCAAATGCTTTCAACCGTTTGGGCGTATCTACAGTAGGATCGATACTCACTAAAACAAAATTCACATTATCCTTTATGTTGTTCGGCAATCTTTGTTCGATATTTCGCATGTCAGCCACTAATCTTGGACAAGCAGATTTACAAGAAGTGTAAATCATAACCATAACCAGCACTTTCCCCTTCAAATCTTTCATTTCGATATTTTCACCTTCTTCATTGGTCCATTTTGACGGAAGATTGTAAATGGATAAATCCGAAATAGGTTTGTCTATTGTCTCCGCTTTTGATTTATTAACACAGGACTGAAGTGATAAAAGAATTAAAACTAATCCTAAAAAAAGCGTTTTACAACTGTTTTTCTTAGCTTTTATTTTTAGAAGATTCGTCTGTTTAGATAAGCTGGGATTGTGACTATTTGATTTCATTTCTGTTGTCATTTGAGTTGATTTTGAGCGCTACTTTTTATCTTTCGCACATCGAAAACCGAGGTTTTTAGTAGTAAATCGTGCCTTAAGACTTCCTCGGAAAGCATAACGCATAAAAGCGGCATAGTTCATTAAATCTGTTGCATTTACAGAACCGCTTCCGCAAAATAGATTCCGGTCCGTATCCTTGTCTTTTCTGGATTCCCCGGAAAGAAAAACACTATTGAAATCGGCTGTCCATTCCCAAACTAATCCATGCATATCATAAATACCCCAATAATTTTTGAAGGTGTGACCTACCGGATTCGCATAGGTTTTTGGTTTTTCATACCAAGACAAAATATAATTATTAAAGCTTTCTTTAGTACGTGCGTCAATTCGTTTCTCATCGGCCATGGCAACATATTCCCATTCATCCATGGTGGGTAATCGTTTTCCTTGGCACTCACAATATTTTTTGGCTGTAAACCAAGAAACATTCGTTACCGGAGCAGAACTTAAATTGGCAGAGCCATAATTAAAATCACTTTCCCATTGCGATAAATAACTTTTATCGGCAAAAATACCTTTCATTCTTGAGCGACTGTTTTCTGGATATTTCTTCAAAAATTTCAAAAATTGGGTATTGGTTACCGGATAAATATCAAGACTAAAAGCTTCAACTTGTACTGGTTTTTTACTTGTAGCCCCATAAAGGGGGACAAAAGTCCCCCCTTCAATAGAAGCCATTTTAACAACTTGAGACCATAGCGATGCTGTAATAAGAAACAAAAATATTGGCAAAAATTTTTTCATATTTAACATGGCTAATTTCTTTTAAGCTGTACGAATTATTTTCTTTGGGCTTTTACCATTGCTGGTGTAACCGTAGTTTTGTTATTTCCCCAACTGGCGTAAACATAGGTCATTGCATCTGCTATTTGTTGATCGCTTAATGCTTGTGCAGGCATGGCACCACTGAATTTTTTACCATTTACAGTAATTGGTCCAGTTAACCCTTTTACGACACCTTTTACAGCGCGATTCACATCTTTATTTAAGTAATCAGATTTGGCTAAAGGAGGGAAAGCACCCGGAATTCCTTGCCCGGCAGCTTGGTGACAAGCGATACACGTTTTCGCATAAATTCCTTTTCCTTTATCAGCGCTTTGACTGTATCCCTGTAAAGCCAATCCCATCATTCCGATGCATAAAATATACTTTTTCATATTATTATAATTATTGTTAAATACTTATTTAGATTTGGATTCAATCCTGTTTTTATTCATGAATATCTTTTGCTTTTGGAGCTACTTTTCCTCTCAATGTTTTAACCATTGCCGGCGTTACAACCGTTTTATTATTTCCCCAACTGTCATACACATAAGTCAATACACTGGCTACTTCATCGTCGGTCAAATTTTGACTGGTCATGACGTTATTGAATTTTTTACCATTTACAGTAACTTCTCCGCTCAATCCGTGCAAAACAGCATTTATTGCTCTGCCAGAATTAGCGTTTAAGAAATCTGACTTGGCTAATGGAGGGAATGCGTTGGGAATTCCCTGCCCTTCAGATTGGTGACAGGCTAGACAGGTTCTTCCGTACAGTTCTTTCCCTGCTTTAACGTGTTCAGCTACAGTTTTCGCCGCAATGCTTTGAGTAGTACCTTTCACTTTAGGCATATTTTGTATGGTACCTCCTTCCGGCAAATAAATCCCTTCTTGTGTTGTTCCAGAATAGACTATCTTATTATCATTCCCTTCTACTTTTAACATTCCTAATGCCCCTTTGTTGAAAGCTCTAAAAATGGAGTGATCTACTAAAATATACGTACCGGGAACATCCACTTTAAATTCAACTATTGCTGCGCCACCGGCTGGTATCAAAGTTGTTTGGACATTTTTGTTAATCATATCGCCACCTTCAATATGAACTTTATCGAATATTTCACCAATTGCGTGGAAAGAAGAGACTAAGTTTGGTCCACCATTCCCCATATAAATACGTACTGTTTCCCCTTTTTTGGCTGTTAATGCTTTATCTCCTGTTAACGCCCCTACTTTTCCATTAAACACTACATAATCCGGTTGCTCTTTAGTCGCTTTATTCATATCAAATGGTTGAGATCCTTGTTCTCCATAATTTCCTTTGGTATAAAAATCGCCTTGCATAATGTAGTATTCTTTGTCAACTGGAGGCAAACCACCTTCAGGTTCCACTAATATCAAACCATACATACCGTTTGCAATGTGCATCCCAACAGGAGCTGTGGCACAATGGTACACATACAAGCCAGGATTCAACGTTTTAAAATTGAATACTTTTTCATGTCCCGGCGCCACTAATGAAGAGGTTGCTCCTCCGCCTGGTCCAGTTACCGCATGTAAATCTATATTGTGCGGCATTTTATTATCGGGGTGATTTTTCAAATGAAATTCTACCTCATCACCTACACGAGTTCTTATAAAACTTCCAGGAACTGATCCTCCGAAGGTCCAATAAGTATATTTAACACCATCTACCATTTCGCCCTCTTGTTCTTTAATCTCCATGTTCACAACCAATTTTGTGGCCGCACGATCACCTACTGGTTTAGGTACAAAAGGTGGCGCAGTCAGTTCAGCCGTTTTTTGACCTTCCACCTTAATGTTCTCATAATATTTTGCGTCTTTTTCTTCATTTTTGGAACAAGAAAACAGACCAAGGGCTACAAAAAAAGCAATAGCAGTTACCTTGTTTTTTCTGTTAAATTTAAATGTACATTTCATAATTATAGATTGTTAAATTCATCGTAATTTATAGTGTAAATATAAAAGACAAAAACATCCTTTATTATGATATTTGTCATGTTGTTAACTTTTATTTAAGAGCCTTTTTTTACAAAACTAATCCTAAAACAATCAACCCTAAAACCGAAATCAAACTCACTTTCCAAAAAGCATTTGCCTTTTTAAGTTCCATGAATTCAAAAGAAACCAAGAGAAATTTCAGTACAGATAATCCCATAATTAGAATAATTAAAATACGAGAAACAGACATTGTATTTGAAATCAAAGCGGTTGAAGCCGTCAATACAATCAATAAACCATACGTAATAAAAAGTGTTTTTTTCATTTTCTAAAAAATTAAGTACAGAATAGGAAATAGCAACAACCAAATCAAATCACATATGTGCCAGAAAGCAGCGCAGGCTTCAACGTCGTCAATACCTGTATCTGATTTTTTTTTCATCATTCCATAGTTGGTCCAGATTAAAATCACCAAACCCATGATTACATGAATAAGATGAAAAGCGGTTAACAACCAATAAAAAGTAAAAAAAACATTGGTTTCCGGAGTGATACCCGATTCCATTTTATGATAGTATTCAACTCCTTTTAATATTAAAAATAATGTTCCGCCAAGCATGGTCAATTTAAAATACAAAGACGACTTTAAACGGTTATTGTTTTTAAACTCCAAGACAGCATTGGCCATAAAAAAACCACTAGTCAACAGAAAAATAGTATTTATAGCGCCAAATGTACTATTGAGTTGCAACCGTGACTGATGAAACAATTCAGGCTGCTCTTTTCCGTAATAAACAAATACCACAAGCGCCATTCCGAAAGTAATAAGCTCCAGAAATATAATAATCCACATCAGAATTCCCCCCGGCGGATAATAGATGCTTTTATAATTAATTTTAAGTGTGTTCATTTTTGTATGTTTTTAAGATAAAACTACTCCCAGTCCAATAATCGTTTCTCGCCTTCAATTTTCTTGATGTCTGTAATATCCTGAGACATTTCAATGACGCCTTTGTAGTTCTTATCAGCATCCCTTACCGCGAAATAGCGAATGTAAATCAGACGTTCTTTGTAATTAATCCAAAATGAAGATTCATTTTGAGTTCCTTTCCTAAATTCATCCAAGATTTTAAGCACTGTCCCTACACTTTTTGGCGGATGGCAAAACTTGACTTCACGACCAATAATCCCGGCACTTCTGGGAAAAACACGTTCTTCTCCCCGATTATAGAAAATCACCTTGTCATTTTCATCGACATAAGTAAGATCTAACGGCATGGTTTTAAAAAGTAAATTTACCTGCTCGACCGTCATATATCCTTCGTCATAATGAGACGTATTTTCGAGTGAAAAAGACATTTCTCTTTTGGTAAAATCTTCACTTGGGTGAATGTATTCTTGTTTTGGATAAGGAGCAGGAGCTTCTGGCAGCATCCAACCTATTTCTTCTTCGCCCTTGCGCATTTCAATCCAGTCGGCTTCGGTAAGGAGGTCCAAAGCATTTGGAAACAAAACCGTTTCTTCCATCTGCATCAATCTGTAAATTCCATTGACCAGAAAAAGAGTGTTGCTATTGATTCTTTCCGGATTATTCATTTTAAGATAGTACTGAATTAAACGGAATTGCTCCCTTAAATTATCATGAAAAGACCACATGCCTTGTGAAGGACCAACCCAGCCTTTTTTTTCAAGAAATGGAAAAAGCTGATTTTCTTTTCGGGCAAATCGTTTCTCGATGGTATGAAGCTGATTGAAAATATTGGTGTATTTCTGTAAATCATCCGCAGGATTTGCAGCGGAGAGTTCCTCTAAAAGTGCATGAATAATGTCGTTTTCCTGAAAGTAAACCTGAACCGGATGTCCTTCGGGAAGTGTTGTGGTATTTGAAATATCGTTCATTATATATTTATTTTTGATGTTTAATTTTTTCGTACAATTGCACCAAGGATTGTAATAATTCGACTGGTGTAGTTAAAATTTGATAGTGATTTTGCCCGAACATTTGCGGCAGATAATATTTTGCCTGAGCTTCAATAGCCAAAGCATAGGAATTAATATTCCTGTTATTGAGTTCCCGAAGCGCTTGTTTCACATCATTGATGCCGTACTTTCCTTCGTATTTATCATAATCGTTGGGTTTTCCGTCAGAAATCAGGATTACCCATTTATTTTTGGTGTTTCTATTATCGAGTCGTGCGCCAGCATGTCGTAAAGCAGCACCAATTCGGGTATATCCATTAGGCTCTATAGCTCCAATTTTATGTTTCGCCACGTTCCAGTTTTCATCAAAATCCTTTACCGTTAAATAGGTCGAGAAATTGCGGGTTTTGGAGTAAAAACTATCAATGGAAAAATCGATGTTGAACTCGTTTAAGATTTCTCCAAAAAGAATGGAAACCTCTTTCTCCACATCAATCACACGATTTCCTGCGGCATAACCATCACTGGAAAGACTAATATCCAAGAGGATTAAAATAGATAAATCCTTCTCTTTTTTCCGATTTGAAATGTATATATTTTCCGAAGGCGTCCGTTTGGAATGCACATCAATATACAAATCGGTAATAGCATCGATATCAAATTCGTCACCTTGTGTCTGGCGTTTTTGCAGTTGCATTCTGTTATTGACATTGGTCAGCATTTTGCGTAAGCCTAATAAAGTCGAAGCGTTTTTTGCAATAGTCTTTTTGTAATAATTGCTGTCTGTTTTTTGCTGTGATTTCGGATATACTTTACAGAAATTCTCTTTGTAAATACGCTTGCTAAAATCCCATTCGTTATACGTAAGATGGAATCCTTTGGCATCAATTTCGGCACTTTCGGAAATGGAAGTATTCTCAATAAAATCAGATTGATAAACGGAATGTGCCGTATCATCTACCCGAACCGTGTACTTCATGTTCAACTCTTCCAATGCTTCCTGATGCTCTTCTAATTCGTCTGAACCATCAAAATCGCGCCAAGTTCCATTGAATTCTTCGGCCGTTTCCACTTTTTCAAAATTATGGAGCAAGACATAATCTTCTTGTTGCTTTTTATCAACCTCAACAGTAATCACTTCTTCTACCGCTTTTGATTTTAAAGTCGTTAAAGCTTGATTCTTATTTCCTTTTTGGGTTTTATCAGAGAAATTTTCGAGAATGGTGTTACTGTTTTTTTCTATTTCATTTTGCATCCATTTACCATACAGCCAAGAAAAATCAGGAGCATTTTTCCCGTTCTCTTTTTGAATGAAATGCTGTCTTGTTTCGGTATGAAACTTTTTATCGATAGAAAATTCTTCAAACAAAATTGTTAGAACAGTTTCTGATGTTTCCAATGCTTTTTGTTGTGAAAGTGCTAAAGGCTGGTCTTTTTCTTGCAAAGTCCAATTCAAATTCAACCGCTGCTGAATGCTCAGATACAAAATCCTAAAAAGATAAAAAGTAAGATTGTCTTTTTTCGTAGGCAATTTGGAAAAAGAAATGGGGAGAAAAAAATTATTGTTTTTATATCCTCCTTCTCTTTCGGCAGGGAAAATTTCGATTGGTTTCCCCGTCAAAGCACGAGCTAAAATAGTCAATCGCGGTTTTATATCATTTAAATATATCGTTCTGTTAAGAATTTCAATATCAATTTTTTTAGACTTTTTAAAATGTCTGACAAACTTTCCATATATGTATTCATCTATTTCGAAACCCATCTTTTTTTTTGTTTTTTGTCGTTGCGCGGAACGAAGCAATCTCATCCAGATAATCCAGTATATAAAATAGTGATCTATGCGAGTGTGATTGCTTCGTTACTCGCAATGACCACTGCCCACTCTTTTCTATATCATCAAATCACACAAATCCTTCAATGCTTCCACCGTTTGTAAATCATCGGTTAACGGTTCTACAATAGCCACATGAACTGACAATCGTTTTGGAAGACCAGAATGAATAATTTTGGCGGCATCCACTAAAAGTCGTGTCGAAACGGTTTCTGTCAACCCCAATTCAGTTAAGTTTCTGATTTTGTTTCCAATGGCTACCAGTTTCTTGGCTACATCATGATCAACATTCGTTTCTTTTACCAAAATTTCAGTTTCAATTTTCGTTTCCGGATATTCAAAAGAAACGGCAATAAATCGCTGACGAGTCGATGGTTTTAGTTCTTTAAAACCTCTTTGATAACCAGGATTAAAAGAGGCCACCAACATAAAATCGTCATGCGCTTTTACGGTTTCGCCTAATTTGTCTATGAATAATTCCCTTCTGTGATCCGTCAGGGAGTGAATGGCTATAATAACATCCGGCCGCGCTTCGGCAATTTCATCCAAATAAATAATCGCTCCTTCTTTTACGGCAGTGGTTAATGGACCATCCAGCCAAACCGTTTCGGCACCTTTGATGATAAATCGTCCAATTAAATCCGTTGAAGACGTTTCTTCGTGACAGCTAATTGTGATGATTTTTTTATCCAATTGATGCGCCATATATTCTACAAAACGGGATTTTCCTGTTCCGGTTGGTCCTTTCAACAGGAAAGGAATTTTGTTTTTATAGGCGTGTTCAAAGACCTCTTTTTCTTTGCCTACCGCGTGATAATATGGGATATTTAGTGTCATAATTATATTTTAAAAAAACGAAACCCATTCTAATGTTTACAGGCAATGACAAGTTCTGTTTCCAATAGTAATGAGTTTCGTTGGCTATAATAAATTTTTAAAGAGCTCTATTTTATTTTTTCCGAAAATGCGTTTTTTTTCTTGGAGGCATGATTAATCCCTTTTTTTATTTCAGGAAAAGAAAGAGTTTCGTCATGCGTTCCTTCTAAAGCTTCGTCTGTAGGTCTGCCGTATTTGATAAAATCAAAAATAAATAAACCTATTCCTGTGGTAAACATGGTGGCACAAATAAGAAGCACTACAAAATGGATGCTGATTTCGCTTTGAACAACCATGAAATCCATTTTCATTTTTCGCTCCATATATACTTGAGCAACTCCGGCAACACCAAAGGCTACTGTCATCCCCAGGATTCCAATATTGGATAACCAAAAAGCCATCATACCCTGTGCGCTTTGATAGCGTTTACGTCCCGTTAAATTGGGCAAAGCATAACTAATCATCGCTAATACAATCATCGCATAAGCACCCCAGAACGCATAATGAGCGTGCATCGCTGTTACCAAAGTTCCATGTGTATAAAGGTTTGTTTGTGGCAATGTATGAGCAAAACCAAGTAATCCCGCACCTACAAAAGAAACGATAGCCGAACCAATAGTCCAGAATAAAGCAATTTTGTTGGGATGACTTTTTTCCCCTTTTCTATACATATTTACAGCAAATAATGCCATCGCTAAGAAAGCCAAAGGTTCTAATGCAGAGAAAATACCACCAACGATTAACCAAATTTTATTTACGCCTATGTAGTAATAGTGGTGCCCAGTTCCCAGAACTCCGGAAAGAAAGGTAAGCCCAACAATTACGTAAAGCCATTTCTCGATAACTTCTCTGTCAACTCCAGTTAACTTAATCAATAAGAACGAAAGGATACCTCCCATAATTAATTCCCAAACACCTTCAACCCACAAGTGAACAACCCACCAACGGAAAAAGGAGTCCATTACCTGGCTATCAAACCAAATCATTCCGGGTATATAAAGCAGGGCTGCGAATAACAAACCCATGGAGAGCACTAGCGCTGTTGTAGTTTGACGTTTTCCTTTGAAAAGCGTACCCAAAATTATGAATAAGAACAACAGCACATTTACAACTACTAAATAGTCTAATTCTCTAGGAATTTCTAAAAATTTTCTTCCTTCCCAATGGTTGAAGTGAAAGCCAATTATGGTAACAACACCAACAATGGCTAGTGATATGAGTTGTACATAAGCCCATTTTACGCTTATCAATTCGCGTTGCGCTTCTTCGGGAATAATGTAATACGCCGCACCCATAAAACCGGTTAACAACCATACCACTAACAAATTGGTATGCACCGCTCGTGCCACGTTAAAAGGAATAATCTCGTGTAACCCTTGAATTCCTATTCGGTCAAAGCCCATGATAAAGCCATAGATAATTTGCAGCGAGAACAAAAGCATGCACAATGCAAAAAACCAGTAGGCTACTTTCTGTGATTTATATTTCATTTTTAAAAATTTTAATTATTTTCTTTAGCTAAAGGGGAAACGATTCGGTCGAAACCATTTAAATCTAATTTTCCAATCCATTTTAAATAAGCGACCATAGCGTTTGCATCCGTTTCATTCATATGATAAGCAACCATTTTTCGCCCATTTGGTGCCCATGGAATTGGCGACATCAAAACCGCTTTGATGTATCCTTCGCCGCGACGATCTACCACTTTTGTTAACTCGGGAGCATAATACCCTCCTTCGCCCATAATGGTATGACAGCCCATACAGTTGTTGGTCTCCCAAATTTCTTTTCCCCTCACTACCTCTTTAGTAATCTTACTGTAGTTTGTTTGATCATTCCTTGGCATGAACGAATAAATAGTCAATCCTATAAAGATTAAAAAGGTGACCAATGTTCCTCCTAAAAAAAATGCTCTTGCCTGTGATTTTGAAAGCATAAGTATCTGTTTTTTGTTAGTTAATAAATTTACTTCAATTCAAATAAAGGATAGAAATGTCTTTTATTTGTTTATTGCAAATTAATGGCTTTAAAAAAAGCTAAAACATGATAAAAATCATCTTTAGATTTTTATTTAAATTGTAAAATTATAATCCATTAAAAAAGACTTATAAAAAACACATCTATTTGAAAACTAATGAATTAAAAATAAAATAAATTTAAAAATTTAAATTCAGATAAATTTATCTTTTATTAAAAATAATGGTTATTTTTGCATAAATAAATTTTAATCGAAAACAGATCTTATGGAAACTTTAGAGAAAATAACAATCGGAGAATACGTTGCAAAAGATTTTAGAACCGCGGCAATATTTTCAAAATACGGAATCGATTTTTGCTGCAAAGGCAATCGAACAATCGAGGAAGCTTGTAAAAAAAAGAATGTTGATACGGATCAATTAATGGACCAGTTAAACACTGTTTTGGCAACCAAAAATGACAGTACCATAGATTTCAAAATTTGGCCTTTGGACCTATTGGCAGATTATATTGAGAAAACGCATCACCGTTATGTGGAAGAAAAAACGCAAATTTTGCTTCCATTTTTAGACAAATTATGTAAAGTTCATGGAGCAAATCATTCTGAATTATTCGAAATCAATGAACTGTTTATTGGCTGTGCAGGCGAATTAGCACAACACATGAAAAAAGAAGAACTGATTCTGTTTCCTTTTATAAAAAAAATGGTAAAAGCAGCGCTTACAGAAGAACAAATTGCGAAACCACAATTTGGAACCGTAAAAAATCCGATAGCCATGATGATGGAGGAACATGAAGCCGAAGGAGACCGTTTTGTTAAAATAGCATCGCTAACCAATAATTACACACCGCCGGCCGATGGTTGTAGTACGTTCCGTGTGACTTATGCTATGTTAGCTGATTTTGAGCAGGATTTACACAAACACATTCATTTGGAAAACAATATTTTGTTTCCAAGCGCCATGCTTTTAGAAAAAACATTTTCAGACCAAGAGTAAAATTAATCGCAAAATACAAAACACAAATCACCAAATGCTATGGAAAAATATGTCATCAAAAGAAACGGAGAATACAAACCTTTTGAAAGTTTTAAAATAAAGGATGCGATTGAAAAAAGCTTTCAGAGTGTTTCCATAGGATTTGATGAAATTATTTTCGAAAAAACTATACAGGATTTACAATCCAAAGAAACCTGGGCCGTTGAGGAAATTCAGGATTTAATCGAGAAAAACCTTTTCGAGAAACAGTATTTCGAAGTCATGCGTTCCTTTATATTATTCAGGCATACACGCAAATTGCAACGTGAACATGTGAATGGTTTAAACGAAGACACCACTTATGTTGACAGCACACAAACTATCGAAGAATACATCGAACAAACAGATTGGCGCATCAATGCCAATGCCAATACCTCCTACTCTAATGCGGGATTGGTCAACAATGTTGCCGGAAAAATTATTGCTAATTATTGGCTCGATAAAGTATATACAAAAGAAGAAGGCTACGCGCATCGCAATGGCGACATCCACATTCATGATTTAGATTGTTTGACCGGATATTGCGCCGGCTGGAGTCTGCGGGTGTTGCTCAACGATGGTTTTAATGGCGTTCGCGGACGCGTAGAAAGCAAAGCGCCTTCGCATTTTAGGGAAGCTTTGGGACAAATGGCGAATTTTCTTGGGATTTTGCAAAGCGAATGGGCCGGAGCGCAAGCCTTCAGTTCGTTTGACACCTATTTGGCTCCCTATGTTTTCAAAGATGATTTGTCTTTTGAGGATGTCTTGAAAGCAGTTCGCAGTTTCGTTTACAATTTGAATGTTCCTGCGCGTTGGGGACAATCGCCTTTCACGAATATCACTTTGGACTGGGTTGTTCCCGATGATTTGAAAACCCAAATTCCGACGAAAAATGACTATCATTTTTTCGAAAATAATTTTGATTATGATCTCTTATTGCGAGCCCGGGAAAGAGGCGTTACAAAAGTAACCGAATTGCGTTACGAGCATTTTCAAAAGGAAATGAACCTCATCAACAAAGCATATTACACCATAATGACCGAAGGCGATGCCAACGGACAGCCGTTCACCTTCCCTATTCCGACAGTAAACATTACCGAAGAATTTGATTGGGATGGAGAAAACACCGATTTGCTTTTTGAAAATACAGCTAAAATAGGCTCTTCATATTTCCAGAATTTTATAGGAAGCCAATATGTTTTGGATGAAAATGGCAATAAAACAGAAAACGAAAACGCGTATAAACCCAATGCCGTTCGCAGTATGTGTTGTCGTTTGCAACTCGATTTAAGAGAACTGTTAAAACGTGGAAACGGACTTTTTGGAAGTGCAGAAATGACAGGAAGCATTGGCGTAGTAACCATTAATATGGCGCGTTTGGGTTATTTATTCAAAGGAAATAAAGTGGAATTATTCAGACAATTAGATCGATTATTGTATATTTCTAAAGTTACTTTAGAGAAAAAAAGAGTGTTTATCCAGGAAATGTACGACCGAGGTTTGTATCCGTACACTAAACGGTATCTCCAACATTTCAGAAATCACTTTTCGACCATTGGTGTAAACGGAATGAACGAAATGATTGCGAATTTTACCGGAAATAAAGACTCGATAACTTCATCATCAGGAATCGAATTTGCATCAGAAATCTTGGAACATATTCGGAATCGAATGAAAGAATTCCAAGAGGAAACAGGAAATTTATACAATCTGGAAGCCACACCGGCCGAAGGTACCACCTATCGTTTTGCCAAGGAAGACAAAAAACGTTTCCCGAACATTTTACAAGCCGGACAGGGCGACAATATTTATTACACCAACAGTTCCCAGATTCCGGTGGATCATACCGAAGATCCCTTTGAAGCATTGTTTTTACAAGACGAATTGCAATGCAAATATACCGGCGGAACGGTTTTACATTTGTATATGAGTGAAAAAATCAGTTCTCCGGAAGCCTGCAAACAGTTTGTAAAGAAAGTAATATCCAATTTCAAGTTGCCTTACATTACCGTTACGCCAGTGTTTAGTGTGTGTCCCGTTCATGGTTATTTGAATGGTGAACACGAATATTGCCCAAAATGCGATGATGCTTTAATTGAAGAAAAAAGTTTAAAGTTGAGCAATTAACCTGAAACCTTAAGCCTCTAAAAAAACACCCTTAAAATATTAAGTTTCATTAAGTCAAACAACCCTTAATTTTCTTAATGGTTCAAAAAAAAATCAATATTAAAATTTAGGCTTTATAGAAAAATTAGTGACGTCAAAACTTTAAACTTTAAACCTTTTAAAAACATGAAAACAAAAAACCCGATTTTAGAACAAAACCAACATTTGAGAACCAAATGTTTAGTGTACACAAGAGTAATGGGGTATCACAGGCCTGTAGAAAGTTTCAATATTGGAAAAAAAGGAGAACACAAACAGCGAACCCATTTCCATGAAGGAAAATGTTAGTACTCCCATTTACAGCATAACGCCTTTTACTTTATTAGATTATGCGCATAAATCGGCTTGCATTCTTTGGTTTGCAGGCTGTAATATGCGTTGTTTGTATTGTTACAATCCTGAAATTGTAATGGGGAAAGGAACTATTTCATTCGAAAAAGCGCTTACTTTTCTTCATTCCAGAAAAAATTTGTTGGATGCGGTAGTTTTTAGCGGAGGCGAATGCCTGTTGCATAAAAACTGTATTCAACTCATAACTGAAGTCAAAAAAATGGGCTTTTTGGTAAAAATTGACACCAATGGTTCACGACCTGAGGTTTTGCAACAATTACTTAAAAATCAATTGATCGATTATGTGGCGCTGGATTTTAAAGCCATGCCCGTTCATTTTGAAAAGATAACGCAGTCCAATCTTTTTCTGCCTTTTGAAAAGTCGTTGCGTTTATTAGTAGAAAGTGGGCTCCCGTTTGAAGTTCGCACCACAGTACATTCGGATTTGATTGATACGAATCACATGCAAACCATGATACAGTATTTAGAGCAGCAAAACTATCAGGGAAATTATTACATCCAGCATTTTGTGAATGGAGCCACTACATTAGAAAAATTGGGCTATTCTGTTAAGGAACTGGAAAGAGAGAACCTTTCTACCGCACGTATTAAAGTACATTATAGAGGTTGATTCTAAAGTTGAGTTGCTGACAAAAGCGTATCTTTAAAAACAAATAAAATTTTACATGAACCATCATTTTTTGCTAATTATCCATCTTTTAAGTGCCACAGTTTGGGTAGGCGGGCATTTGTTGTTAATCTTTGGTCATTTGCCTCAAGCCCTTAAAGAAAAAGACCCAAGCATCATTTTAAATTACGAAAAGAAGTATGAACCCGTAGGAATGACGGCTTTGGTTTTACTGGTCATTACGGGTATTTTAATGGCTTATAAATATGGCGTTAGCATCGAATATTGGTTCCAGTTTACCACTCCTTTCGAGAAAGTGGTTTCCACAAAATTACTTTTACTTTTGTTAACCGTACTTTTTGCCTTGAGCGCACAGTTTAGAATAATTCCCAAACTTAAAAATAATCCAGACAAGTTGCCTGAAATGGCGTTTCATATACTATCCGTTACGATAATTGGTGTATTGATGCTCATTTTTGGTTCTTTCATTCGTTTTGGCGGGTTTTAAATTTATATATTATGATTTCAAATAAACCATTAAAAAGAGCTCCGGAATTGCAACCTTTAAGCCACGATCATCATCATGGTTTGCAATTGTGTTGGAAAATACGAACTGGTTTTTCGAAGCAAATTGAACCCGATCGCATCAAAAAATATTCGGACTGGTTTTTTAAAACGCATTTAAAACCCCATTTCGAATTGGAAGAAAAACACGTATTTCCCATTTTAGGAACAGAAAATGAACTCATAAAACGAGCGTTGACGGAACATCGTCGTTTGAAACGCTTATTCAAGCAAACTACCGATGTAGAAAAAGCTTTAGGACTCATTGAAGAAGAATTAGAAGCACACACTCGTTTTGAGGAACGCATTTTATTTGTTGAGATTCAAAAAATAGCCACCGAAAACCAATTGGCTAAAATTAAAGAAATTCATACCGACGAATCTTTTACAGAGAAGAACGATGATCTTTTTTGGAAATAAAAAAACGGTCAACCCAAAGAATAAAAAATATTCAAAAGGAATAGCACTTATTTCTATAAATTTGTAAAAAAACAACTATGTTTTCTAAAACCTGTGAATACGGAATCCGAGCCACCATTTTTATAGCATCAGAATCCTATCAAAATAATAGGGTTGGGCTTAGAGATATTGCCAAAAAGATAGATTCTCCCGAGGCTTTTACGGCCAAAATTTTACAAATACTATCCAAGAATAATATTATCCATTCTATTAAAGGTGTTGGTGGCGGATTTGAAATCCCAAAAGAAACCATGAGCCAAATAAAACTATCCCAAATTGTAACGGCATTAGATGGAGATCGCGTTTTTACCGGTTGCGGTCTGGGATTAAGTTACTGTTCTGAAGATCATCCTTGTCCAGTTCACGAAAAATTTAAGGCCATCAGAAATGAATTGGCATTCATGCTCGAAAACACCAATCTGGAAGAATTAGCAATGGGAATAAAATCAGGAGATACTTTTTTGAGGTATTAATCAAAAGTAATCTTATATCTACATAAAACAAAAGCCTATGATGGTGTAAACCATCATTTTGATGGAATGGCACATATATACAAGTTGAGGCGTAATTGTCTGATAATTATATCGAAAATGGGTACAAATTATTGAAGATTGTATTTCTTTTAACTAGTAATTATACACTGAAAGATGCTGTCCCAAAAGACAGTCTTTTTTTTATGAATACATTCTAATATGATAATTATCATTTTAAATGTTTTGGACTAATAGTACTTTTGATTAACGATAAATGTCTTTACCATGAAGAATTCCTTAATTCAAAAATACAATGTCCCGGGTCCTAGATATACGAGCTATCCAACGGTTCCTTACTGGGATGAAACTAATTTTTCGTATGAAATTTGGGCACGTACATTAAGGAAATCATTTAAAGAAAGTAATACTTCGGAAGGAATTAGCCTTTACATTCATTTACCTTTTTGCGAAAGCTTATGTACATTTTGTGGTTGCAATAAGCGTATTACTAAAAATCACAGTGTAGAAAGCCCCTATATTGAGGCAGTTTTAAAAGAATGGGCTTTGTATTGCCAAATTCTTGACGAAAAACCTATCATAAAAGAAATTCATTTGGGTGGTGGTACTCCGACCTTTTTTTCTACTGAAAATCTAGAAGATTTAATAAACGGTATTTTTTCAAATGCCATTAAAGCTAAAAATTATGAATTTAGTTTTGAAGGGCACCCTAACAATACATCTTATCAGCATTTACAAAAATTATATGATTTAGGCTTTAGAAGAGTGAGTTTTGGCGTTCAGGATTATTCTGAAAAAGTGCAAAAAGCTATTCATAGGGAACAGCCTTTTCATAATGTGGCAAAAGTTACTTTTTGGGCAAGGGAAATTGGTTATACTTCCATTGGACATGATATTATTTTTGGATTACCTTTTCAGGAAATTAAAGATGTAGTAGATACTATTGAAAAAACAAAATCATTACAACCAGATCGATTGGCATTTTATAGCTATGCGCATGTGCCGTGGATAAAGGGTAATGGACAACGTGGTTTTAAGGATGATGACATTCCGAAAGATGAAAAGAAACGAATCTTGTATGAAATAGGAAAAAAATTATTGCATAAAAATGGTTACCATGAAATTGGAATGGATCATTTTGCATTAAAAAATGATAGCTTGTACGAGGCCTACGAAAACGGGAAATTACACCGAAATTTCATGGGATACAGTTCCTCAAAAACACAATTGATGATTGGATTAGGGGTTTCGTCCATCAGTGACAGTTGGTATAGTTTTTCTCAAAATGTAAAAAAACTGGAAGACTATTACGAATTGATTGCGAAAGACGAATTACCCATTTTCAGAGGCCATGCATTGACCTGTGAAGACCTTATCATTAGAAAACACATTCTAAATTTAATGTGTCAATTTGAAACATCTTGGAGTGATGAGTCCAATTATTTAGAAGAAATACCCGAAATTTTACTTCAACTGAAAGAAATGGAGAAAGATGGATTTCTTGCCATTTCAAAAGACAGTCTTCATGTTACCGAAGCAGGAAAACCTTACGTTCGCAACATCTGTATGGCATTTGACTTGCGTTTAAAAAGAAAAGCACCGGAAACGGAATTGTTTTCAATGACGATTTAGCATACAATAAAAACTGAATAGCAAGCCTTTAAGAACCAGGCAAACAATTTAAACTTAATTTACACATCAAAAAAGATTAAGTTGACTTTTATTAATACAAATTCCACTAATTTACACAGATTAATTTGTGTAAATTAGTGGAATTTGTGTCTGCGCTTTTAAAGCGTATTTGTAAAGCGTTTGTCCTACTATTTCGTCATGCTTTTCTTTTTAATTCCTTTCCCTAAAAAATCTAATTCAAGAATTAATGGCAAGTCGGTTGTTCTTGTACAAACAAACTCATATTTGATGGGGAAACATATGGAATCCCTAATCCTAACCCCCTTAAAACAAACAATATTCCGATGACAACAGCCACATAAGGAATCACCTTCTGGATTTTATTTCGAATGGGAGCAGTCAAAAAAGAATTAATATAAACGACGCTAGTCATCATGGGAACTGTTCCTAACCCGAATAAGATCATGTATAAAATTCCAAAACTTGCACTTTGCATCGCTATTGCACCGAACAAAGCTACATAAACCATTCCGCAAGGTAAAAATCCGTTGAGCAACCCAATTGTAAATATCGATTTGTAACTCTTGTTTTTAAACTCGCTTCCTAAAGCTGTTTTTATTTTAGAAATCAATTTGAAAATGGGTTTCGAGAAATTGTGTTGGGCAAAAACTTTTTCGGGAACCAAGACGATCACTATCATTGCAATACCAATAAACAGAGACAATTTCTGTTGAATTCCAGCCATAAAAAAACCTTTCCCAAGCAAGCCAAAAACAAAGCCAATAGTGGCATAAGCGGTCAATCTTCCTAAATGATAGGTGCAAATTTGAAAGACTTTTTTTGTGGAATTATTTCTATCCACGGGTAACATCATAGCAATGGGACCACACATACCAATACAGTGAAAACTACTGATCAAACCGAAAATAAAAGCTGTGTAAAGCATTTTAGGTATGGATTATTGGGGTTATGGCCTATCTTGTTATGTGCTATATCAAACTCATAACATTTAACTCATGATTTCCCCCTAATTAATATAAATTTTTTCTTTGGTCAGATAGGACTTTCCCTCATATTGCCATTCCATATTAATGTCCCAATGACCGCCTAGCAAACTTTTTTTAGGTATGAGCAAAGTAGCATTAGACAGCGAAATCGGAATTTCGAAATCTAATTTTTTGTTAGACGGTCTATAAAGGGACACTTTTCCTTTAATATTATTTGGGTCAAATATATCAGGAAATACAATTGTAACTCCTTCTGAAGTAGATGTTATCACTGGTTTTTCACCCAAATCGTATGCGTTTTGAGTTCTCTCCATTTCCTCTTGAAAATGAACATCATGTTTGTAATATTCTTCCACAACCAACTCATTGTCATATTTTGAATCTGATTGTACTTTGATAACAAAATATAAAATAAACGTTATAAACAAGCCAAAAGCAATAACAATTCCGGTACCCCAATTAATTTTCATACTGTTTTATTTAAATATTTTAATCCTGAAACTTAACGTATTAATCAAAACTTCTCGGACTCAAAAAACTCGTCGTACCGGTTTCTATTTTTTCATTTCCGTTATACACATCAATTATTAATTTTGTTTTATCGCTTTCCAATAAATTCTTATTAATTTCTATAAACAAAGTTCCTCCATTCATCCCTAGTTGAGGTACTTTGAAATCTTGTTTTCCTACAACTTTTAAAGTTCCTTTAATACCAACTAATTTGAAATGAATATCATTAAAATTGTTGTTCGTTTTATTGATGATTTTAAAAGTATAAATATTACTGATGTTATCCCCTTTGTGCTGAAACAGTTGCCCGGGTAATCTCAAAATACTTGCTTCTACATCGTTACGCAAAAACAATAACCCTATTAGAATCCCTGTTAAAATAATTAATACCGCTGAGTACCCTTTCATTCTTGCCGTGAACTTGAACTTGATTTTTTTCTCAATTTCATCTTCAGAAGCGTAACGAATAAGTCCTTTTGGCAATCCTACACCCTCCATTATGGTATCGCATTCGTCAATACAAGCGGTACAATTAATGCATTCCAGCTGTACTCCGTTGCGAATGTCTATTCCCGTTGGGCAAACGTTTACACATTGCTTGCAGTCGATACAATCTCCTTTTCCGGCGGCTGCTCTATCTTCTTGTTTATTAAATTTAGCTCTTCCAACTTCTTTCTCCCCACGAACAAAATCGTAAGCTACATTTATAGATTTTTTATCTAATAATACGCCTTGCAATCTTCCGTAGGGGCAGGCGATTATGCAAACTTGTTCTCTAAACCAACTAAAAATAAAGTAAAAAACCGCTGTAAAAATGAATAACGAAATTAAAGTACTCGCATGATTTCTTGGCCCATCTTTGATCATTCGGAACAAATCATCACTTCCGATAATATAAGCTAAGAAAACATTGGCAATTAGAAAGGAAATTAATAGAAAAATAGCCCATTTAGCCGTTTTTTTTCTGATTTTTTCGGCATTCCATTCTTGTTTTTCTAGGCGAATTTGAGCACCACGATCTCCTTCAATCCAATACTCAATTCTTCGAAAGACCATTTCCATAAAAATAGTTTGTGGACAAACCCATCCGCAAAAAATACGACCAAAAATGACCGTAAAAAGAATGACAAAAACCACCCCAATGACCATAAATAGTACAAAAAGATAAAAATCTTGGGGCCAAAAAGGGAAACTAAATATATTAAAACGACGTTCTATTATGTTGAACATCATAAATTGATTGCCATTGATTTTGATAAATGGATTGACTATCAGAATGATTAATAGAAAATAACTCACCCATTTTCTGTAGTCATAAAATTTACCCGATGGCTTTTTGGGATAAATATACTTTCTATTTCCTTCCTCATCAATTGTCCCAATGGTATCACGATAGGAGCTATCGGGACTAAAAGCTTCGTTTGGTATCTTTGCCATTTTTTTGCTCTTTTACAATTTTAATCTAAAAAAAACGATGTCTCGGTTGCTAACTTTGACATCGTTTAGTGGTATCTAGTTTTTTATTTTCCAGAATTGGTTTCATCTATCCAAACTTCTCCCTCGGCTACTTTTGCGTCTGCAGGATTGGTTCCTTGCAGCGATAGTATATAACTCGCCACTTTTTGAATTTCTTTTGGTTTTAGCGTTCCTTTCCAGGCTATCATTCCTTTTCCATCACGCCCCCCGTTATTTATAGTGTGAAACAAGTTTTTAATTCCTCCACCCAAAACCCATTCTTTATCGGTTAGGTTGGGGCCAATTTGTCCTCCACCATCTGCTCTGTGGCAGGCAGCACAGTTTGTGGTGAAAACTTCTTTTCCCACGGCCAAATCAGTAGGCTCCGCTAATAAGGTTACCGTTTTTTCATCCATTAGATCCGGAGCCGTTTTCATATACTCGGCAACTTCAATCTTAGCTTGAGCGATTTCATTTTTGAGTTCCATTTCTTGATTATCGGCTCCTAATACTTCGTAACGAACCATATAAACGACTGCAAAAACTACGCAAGCATAAAACAAATATACCCACCAAGGCGGTAAATTATTATCTAATTCCTTGATACCGTCATAATCATGGTCTAACAATAATTGCCCTTCGTCACCGTCTGAATCAGCATTGGTCAACTTACTCCTAAGGTTTTTGTACCATTGTTGTTCTTTCCAACTAAGCGAACTGGTGGTTTCTTGTTTAAGCTTCTCTTCCTCACTCAACAATTGATAAGTCACATTATCAATAGCATTCATTGTAATTTCTATAGCTATCAAAAGAAATAGAAAGACAAATAAAAAGAGCGAAACCATTGGGAATTTTATAAAAGCCGGTCGATCTCCAGAGTCAATAAAATATTCCATTGCGCCGAATACAGCAAAGAAAATAAGAGGAACTCTAACGTATACTGGGATTGATTTTTTCATTTTCTAATTTTTAAAAAATTATACTATACAATTATCATCCAAAGGAATTTGACTCATTTCCTGGATTGTATCTTTTTTATAAGAAAAGACCCAAACTCCAAGTCCTACAAAAAAGGTGAAGAAAATGAGCAAGGAAATGATTGGAAAAATGGCAATCCCTGCAATGGTCTCTAAATTGTGTTTAACTTGTTCGAACATAATTATTAGTTTTACTTATTCTCTTTTACTTTTATATCAGTCCCTAATCTTTGAATATAGGCAATCAAAGCAACTATTTCTCTTTCATTCATCGGTACAAATTTTTCTCCTTTGGCTTCAGCTTTCTTTTTGCTTTCATTGTAACTCGACACAAAATCCGGGTCATTTTTCAAGCTTTCTTCAATTTGAATCGCCTGTGCTCTTAAGTCTTTAGCTCCCTTTGCAATTTGGGCCTCGCTATAAGGCACTCCAAGAGTAGCCATGACTTCCATTTTCTTCTGTAATGAAGAAATATCCAAAGCTTCATTATCAAATAACCATTTATAACCGGGCATAATAGAGCCTGTAGAAGTACTCTGTGGATTCCACATGTGATTAAAATGCCAGTTGTCATTGTATTTTCCTCCTACTCGTAACAAATCGGGGCCGGTACGTTTAGAACCCCAAAGGAATGGATGATCGTATACAAACTCACCTGCTTTGGCTTGTGGTCCATACCGTTCTACTTCACTTCGAAAAGGACGAACCGATTGCGAGTGACAACCTACACAACCTTCGCGAATATATAAATCACGTCCTTCGAGTTCCAGGGGTGAATAGGGTTTTACACTGGCTATTGTAGGGATATTAGATTTTACCATAATAGTGGGTACAATTTGAATAATACCACCAATTAATATGGCTATTGTTGCTAAAATTGCCATTTGAATCGGCTTTCTTTCTAACCAAGGATGGAATTTTTCTCCTTTTATTCTTCCTGTACTGATTACTTGTAAGGCAGGTGCTTGAGCTAATTCGTCTTCGATAGTATTCCCTTTTCGTACTGTTTGAATGATATTATAAACCAAAACAAGCATTCCTATTAGGTACATTGTTCCTCCTATAGCTCTCATCCAATACATAGGCATGATTTGAGTTACGGTTTCAAGGAAATTACCATAGGTCAAAGTTCCATCTGGGTTAAATTGTTTCCACATTGAAGCCTGTAAGAAACCTGCAAGATACATGGGTACCGTATAAAGTATAATCCCTAACGTTCCAATCCAGAAATGGAAATTAGCCAATTTAATAGAGTATAAGGTACTTTTAGTCATTCTTGGTATCAACCAATAAATCATCCCGAAAGCTAGAAAACCATTCCAGGCTAGTGCCCCTACGTGCACGTGAGCAACGATCCAATCGGTATAATGCGCAATAGCATTTATATTTTTAAGTGATAACATTGGCCCTTCAAAAGTAGCCATACCATAACCTGTCATGGCTACAACAAAGAATTTTAAAACGGGGTCCACTCTTACTTTATCCCAAGCACCACGCAGCGTTAAAAGTCCGTTTATCATACCTCCCCAAGAAGGCGCTAACAACATTATAGAGAAAGCAACTCCTAAATTCTGAGCCCAATTTGGCAATGCAGAATATAATAAATGGTGTGGCCCTGCCCAGATATACAAGAAAATTAAAGACCAAAAATGGATAATCGACAAGCGGTATGAATAGACCGGACGATTCGCCGCTTTGGGAACAAAATAATACATTAATCCTAAAAAGGGAGTCGTTAAGAAAAAAGCAACGGCATTATGACCATACCACCATTGTACTAAAGCATCCTGAACTCCTGCATAAACAGAATAGCTTTTCATTAGTGAAACCGGCAAGGCTAAACTATTAAAAATATGTAAAACTGCAACGGTAATAAAAGTTGCCAAGTAAAACCAAATCGCTACATATAAATGACGTTCTCGTCTTTTTATCATGGTTCCAATCATATTGATACCAAAAACGACCCAAATTAACGTTAATGCAATATCTATTGGCCATTCTAATTCAGCATATTCTTTAGAAGAAGTGTAGCCCATTGGCAATGAAATAACAGCAGCAACAATAATTAACTGCCAACCCCAAAAATTCAGATTGCTTAAAAAATCATTGTACATTCTGGCTTTTAACAATCTTTGCAAAGAGTAATAAATACCGGCAAACATGGCATTTCCTATAAAAGCAAAAACAACTGCATTGGTATGTAAAGGTCTCAACCTACCAAAACTCAACCACGAAATTCCATCGGTTAAATTGGGAAAAAGAAACATAAAGGCCAATGTAAGCCCGACTAACATTCCTACTACCCCAAAAACAATGGTCGCATAAATGAATTTCTTTACAATTTTGTTGTCATAATAAAACTGCTGCATTTCCATAATTAAAATTTGTTTTTTATTTAAAAGTCTAAGATTTAAGGTTTAAAATTGCTGAACTTTCCTCTTTAGGTTTTTCAATTTTTGACTGAATTAACTCATCGTCAAAAAGCATTCGCACCGATGGTGTATAATCGTCGTCATATTGACCTTTTTTAACAGCTCTTATAAAAGCTATAAAAAAAACGATTGCAACCAGAATACTGATGGAGATTAATAAATAGATGACACTCATACCTTAAATTTGTGTTAACAAAGTTACTTTGACGTTCTTTAGTAAAATATGACATTTGTCATACTTCGATAAGTTAATTCGTTATTTTCCTTTTGGGATTAGAGTGCGTGCATAATAGCTGCTCATCACACTAACAAAACTTACGATGGTAATGGTACTCAAAGGCATTATAATGGCTGCGACTAGTGGCAATAGATTCCCCGTAATCGCAAATGATAACCCTACTACATTATACAATAAGGATAATGTAAAACTCATTTTAATAGTACTAATGGACTTCTTGGACAGTTTTAAAAAATAATCTAATTTTTGAAACTCGTTGGCATCCAAAATCGCATCACAAGCCGGTGAAAAAACATTCACGTTTTCTGAAATTGAAATTCCAACATTACTTTGTGCCAAGGCTCCCGCATCGTTCAACCCATCTCCCACCATCATCACATTGTTACCTTGTTGTTGTAAATTCTTGATAAATTCTAATTTTTGTTCTGGTTTTTGATTGAAAATCAGTTCCGTTCCTTTAGGCAAAAGTTTTTCAAGAGTAAAACGTTCCCCTTCATTATCACCAGACAAAACTTTGATTTGATATTTACTGCTTAATCTTTTAAAAAGTACCTCTAAGCCTTCTCTATATTGATTATTAAAAATAAATTTTCCGTAATAAACAGCATTAATTCGAATGTGAACTGAAGTTTGCTGAATACTATTATCGTCTATTTTTTCGACAAAAGCAGCGGAACCAATTTGAATTTTTTGGTTAAAAATTTGAGCTTGAATTCCTTTTCCTGTAATTTCTTCAAAAGCATCAACTTTTAACTTTGGAGTTTCCTTTTCCGATTTGTTTTGCAAGATTGAAACAGGCAAATAATCATATAGCATTCTGCTTAATGGATGATTGGAAGTCCGAAGTACCTTTTTTATCAGCAACAAATTCTCATCTGAAAGCACATTTCCTTCATAGGAAATATTCGATTTTTTGTTGGTTGTAATGGTTCCCGTTTTGTCAAAAACTAGAGTATCCACTTTTGCTAATTGCTCTATAACCAATGCATTTTTGAGATAAAATTTCTGTTTACCTAAAATCCGCAGTACATTCCCAAAAGTGAATGGTGCCGTCAATGCCAAGGCACAGGGGCAGGCAACAATCAGCACTGCTGTAAAAACATTGAAAGCAATATTGGCATCAATAAAAATCCAATATCCAAATCCTGAAAAAGCTATTAATAAAAGGATTGGAGTAAAATAACGGCTGATGTTATCTGTTATCGTTTTATGCTTTTGTTCCACTTTTTTCTGGAAAACATCATTACTCCATAATTGTGTCAAATAACTTTGTGAAACGGAATGCAACACTTCCATTTCGATTACTTTGCCCATTTGTTTTCCTCCTGCAAATACTTTATCACCGGATTGTTTGGTAATCGGAATGGCTTCTCCGGTAACAAAACTATAATCAATCTCTGCTTTTTCTGAAATTAAAATACCATCTACTGGAATGAGTTCCTGATTCCTGATGAGTAGTCTGTCGCCTTTTTGAATATCATAAACTGGCACACTTTCTTCGGAAGCATCGGTATTGATTTTAGTAATTGCTATAGGGAAATACGATTTGAAATCTCTTTCAAAACTCAAAAAACTATAGGTTTTGATTTGGAACATTTTACCTAAAAGCATAAAGAAGACCAATCCTGTCAAGCTGTCGAAAAAACCGGGTCCGTAATCCATCACGATATCAAACGTACTCCGAACAAACATCACAATAATTCCCAAAGCAATAGGAATATCGATATTAAGCATTTTAGATCTGATGCTTTTATAGGCCGAAACGTAATACCCGCTTGCCGAATACAGAAAACTGGGTAGGGAAAGCGCAAAAATCAGCCATCTGAAAAAACCACGATATTGGTCTAACCAATATTCCTTAACTTCAAAATATTCGGGAAAAGAAAGTAACATGATATTTCCAAAACAAAAGAAGGCAACACCTAGTTTATAAGTCAAACTTCGGTCTATATGGCTCTTGCCTGTTTCATAATTTTCCAGGCTGATATAGGGCTCATAACCAATAGAACACAATAAGAGCACAATCGTTTTTATTGAAACCGCTTCTGGATTATAAGTGATTCGAACTTTCTTTTCGGGAAAATTAACCTGAGAAATACTTATTCCTTTTTGAAGACGTTGTAAATTTTCCAGAATCCAAATACACGAGCTGCAATGAATATGTGGAATATTAAGTGAAATAATAGCGGTTGAACTCTCTTGGAATTCCAAAAGTTTTGAAACGATACTTTCATTGTCTAAAAAATCATATTTACCATTACTGTCTTGGGGGGTTGCTCCAGGGGATTTTTCAAAATCATAATAACAAGTCATATCATTCAGGCTAAAAATTTCGTAAACGGTCTTACAACCATTGCAACAAAATTCTTTTTTATCAAAAATAATTTCTTTCGCTTTTATAATATCTAAACCACAATGGAAACAGTTTTGTCTGTCCATAAATCTTTGCTCATTTTACCTTAGACAAAGGTTGTGAATAGAATAAGTTAAAAATATGACATTTGTCATATAAAAGTCTAAATTTGTTGGGTTATTAAATCCCCTTTTCTATTATGAGTAAATGTGAACAATGTATTGTTAGAGAATTCAGCTCATTGAAAGCACTTACTAAAAATGAATTAGTACATCTTGCTGAATGTAAAACATCCCGCACCATAAAAAAAGGAGAAGTCATTTTCGAAGAAGGTGAAAATGTAAATGGAATTTTTTGCATAAAAGATGGTGTATGCAAACTAACCAAATTGAGTCCAAACGGTAAAGATCATATTGTAAAACTAGTTACAAAAGGTGAATTATTAGGACAACGCTCCATGATTAGTGATGAACCCGTGAATTTGAGTGCCGTTGCACTAGAAGATATGGAGGTTTGTTTTATTCCAAAAAGTGAAGTGATGAGTTTCTTCGACAAGAACAATCAGTTTTCGATGAATGTGATGAAAACAATTTGCGGAGATCTAAAAGAGGCCGATGATCTGATGGTTAATCTTGCCCAAAAAAATGTAAAAGACAGGCTCGCAGTTACTCTACTTTATTTGCAGGATACTTTTGGGAAAAATGAAGATAATAGTTTAAAAGTCCAACTTTCAAGAGACGAGTTGGCAAGCATGATTGGCACAGCCACCGAAAGTTGCATTCGTTTGTTATCTGAATTCAAGAAATTAGGTCTAATAGAATTGTCAGGAAAAAAAATTATTTTAAAGGATATCAGCCAATTAAAAAAAATGACGGTCTAAGCTTTTGAGAAACACGCTTCATAAAAGCATGATAAATATCATTTTTTGAAATAACCGCATTACATAATTTTGTCATTTGTTAAAATAATTATATTTAATAACATGACAACAGTACAAAAATCACAACACACTTTCCATATTCCTGTAATGGGTCTATCCTATACGATAGACAGCCCGATTAGAGTGGCAAAGTATGGGATTTCTTCCGTAATTTCAATTATTGATGATGAGCTAATTGAAAAGATGAATGCTTTTTACAGCAAACAATTTAACCTCCCATACCAAGAAATAACACAAAAAATACATGATTACCGTGCAAAACGTGTAACATCTTATTTGAATCTGGTAGATAAAATCGTAAAAGAAAAATTCAAAAATTTCAAAACGGAATTGTGCGAAAGCAAAACCGCTTTAGAAGAGTATATTGCGATGTTACCTAACAAATCGGAAATTAAGCAAAAATTACAAGATTTATTGGACAATGGGTATGCCCTTAAAGACAATGTTATCAATTTCATCGAAGAAAATCTTTACCCTGGTGAAATTGATGTAAATATCATGACTAAAATCGATAAAGACAATTTTAATAAAAATGAACAATTACCAATAGAGTTCAACGATGCCCATGCCTCTTTACGTGGTTTTGCTAACAGTACACTAACTTCATCGGTAGTGCTTTCGGCGGGGATGAATCCAAGATTGTATAGTTATTTTGAAAAATTTGACGCTTTTTTTCCAGATGCTTCCAATACCTTAAAAAAGAAAATCATATTAAAAGTTAGCGATTATCGTTCGGCAATGATTCAAGGCAATTTCTTTGCAAAAAAAGGACTTTGGGTTTCTGAATATCGAATTGAATCCGGTTTGAATTGTGGAGGCCACGCTTTTGCAACAGATGGGCTTTTGTTGGGGCCAATCATGGAGGAATTCAAACAAAAGAAAGACGAACTAATTCAAGCAGCACACACTTTGATGGTGAAAGCGTTAGAGCAAAAAGGAATGCATGTTCCCAATACTCCATTGAATTTAAAAATCACCGTGCAAGGCGGCGTTGGAACTGCCGAAGAACATGAATTTTTATTAAACCATTATCAGGTTGACTCCGTGGGCTGGGGTTCTCCTTTTTTATTGGTTCCAGAGGCTACATCAGTAGATGATGCTACCCGAAAATTATTGGCAAATGCTAAAGAAGATGATTTTTACACGAGTCACATTTCCCCTTTGGGCGTCCCTTTTAATACCGTAAAGGGAACAACAAACGAAATATTGAAACAACAACGTATTAATAAGAATAAAGCTGGAAGCTCTTGTCCTAAAAAGTTTTTAGCTTTAAACAAAGAATATTCCAATAAAGGAATGTGTATGGCATCTAAAAAATATCAAGATATTAAGTTAGACGAATTAAACCAACAAAAAGATAGTATCTCCGAAGCTGATTTTAATAATGCAAAGGGAAAAATTACCGAAAAAGCGTGTCTCTGTGTCGGTTTGGCCAATGCTTCTTTGATAGAAAATAACATACAACTAAAAGGAGAAGTACAAGGCGTGATTGTTTGTCCCGGACCTAATTTGGCTTATTTTGATCGAGTAGTGTCTTTATCGGATATGGTAAAACATATCTATGGAAATATTTCCATAATAAATACAGCTCGTCCAAATGTATTCATAAAAGAATTACAGATGTATGTGGCTTATTTCAAAGAACAAATAGCAACTGCCTCGTCCGAAATTTCTGTTGCGCAATTAAAAAAACTACACACATTTAAAGAGAATTTAATAGCCGGAATAGAATATTATAAAAAATTATTATCGGAAAATGACTTTTTTGAACAAACAAAAAATGAAATTCAAAGTCAACTGGAATTTCATAGCAATATGTTAAATGCGATTCCAATTCCTGTAAAGAATTAGTCTTTTAAACGAGGTTATCTTTTTTAAACCATTTACAATTCAGGAACCCTAATTTCAAACAATTCGGTTTTAAAAAAATTGCATTTGGTTTTGAAACATGGCTTATTAATTCCACTGTTCAGGAGAATACATGATAAATGATGTTTTCTTAAAAATGAAAAAATGAAAAACCTTAAAGAACGAATACTGAAATTGAAAAAAGAAAAAAATGCAGTTATTTTAGCTCATTATTATCAGGAAGCAGCTATTCAGGATGTAGCAGATTATGTGGGAGATAGTTTGGGATTGTCGATAGAAGCCATGAAAGCAGACGCGGATATTATTCTTTTTGCCGGTGTACATTTTATGGCTGAAACCGCAAAAATTTTAAACCCAACCAAAAAAGTGATTCTGCCCGATTTAAAAGCAGGTTGCTCTCTGGCAGAATCCTGTCCTCCTGATTTATTTCAGAAATTTATTGACCAGCATCCCGATCATATTGTCATTACCTACGTAAATTGTTCTGCCGAGATTAAAGCATTAAGCGATATTGTTTGTACGTCATCTAATGCGGTAAAAATCGTAGAATCGGTGCCAAAAGGCAGGCCAATTATTTTTGCTCCCGATAAGAATTTAGGAAAATATATCATCAATAAAACAGGTCGTGATATGTTACTCTGGGACGGCTCCTGTGTCGTGCATGAAGCTTTTTCGCTGGATAAATTAATAGAAGTACATAAACTACATCCCGATGCTAAAATCATTGCGCATCCCGAATCTGAAACACATATTCTGGAAACCGCTAGTTACATTGGTTCGACAGCCGGAATGATTGATTACGTGAAAACAAACCCAAACAACAAATTTATTGTTGCTACCGAAGCGGGAATCCTTCACAAAATGCAACAGGAAGTTCCAAATAAAACACTGATTCCGGCGCCATCACAAGAAGATAACACCTGTGCTTGCAGTGAATGTGGCTATATGAAAATGAATACCTTACAAAAAGTATATGACTGTTTGCTTAATGAAACCCCCGAAATTATTGTTCCGCAATACATTAGAGAAAAAGCACTGCTTCCTATTGAACGAATGCTAGAATTATCTAAATAATGATTACTACAAATTACTTAATCATCGGTTCAGGAGTTGCCGGATTGACTTTTGCCATAAAAATCGCAGATCGTTTTCCCGACAAAAAAGTGACTATTGTAACCAAGTCAAATGCGGATGAATCGAACACTAAATATGCTCAAGGCGGAATTGCCATTGTTACAGATGAAACAGAGGATTCGTATCAAAAACACATAGAAGACACCCTAATCTGCGGCGATGGTTTGTGTGATGTTCAAGTCGTTGAAATGGTCATTACCGAAGGCCCAAAACGATTGAAAGAACTTATAGCATGGGGCGCTGAATTTGACAAAACTGCCAAAGGAAATTTTGATTTGGGCAAAGAAGGCGGACATTCCCAGAACAGGGTTGTACACCATAAAGACCAAACTGGCCATGAAATTGAACGTGCAATTTTAGACCAAGTACATCAAAAAGAAAACATTACCGTTTTAGACCATCATTTTGCATTGGATCTGATTACAGAAAATAATCAGTGTCTGGGAGCCTTTGTTTTAAATCAAAAAACGAATGAAATTATCTCATTCCAATCTGATTTTACGTTGCTTGCCACTGGAGGAATTGGACATCTTTACGGACACACCACCAATCCAATAATTGCGACAGGCGATGGAATTGCGATGGCTTTTCGAGCGAATGCCAACATTAAAGACATGGAATTCATTCAATTTCATCCTACCGCGTTATATGATATTTCTATTGGATCGAAGTTTTTAATTTCGGAGGCAGTACGCGGTTTTGGAGCGTATTTACGCACCAAAAAAGGCAATCGGTTTATGCTTGATTATGATGACAGAGCCGAATTGGCTTCCCGGGATATCGTTTCCCAAAGTATCGATTTGGAGCTTAAAAAAACGGGGAATGATTGCGTCTATTTAGATTGCACTCACTTAGATTTAGAGCCGTTTATAAAACATTTTCCGATGATTTACGAGCACTGCAAAAAGACTGGAATAGACATTACAAAAGATTGGATTCCCGTGGTTCCCGCACAACATTATCTCTGTGGCGGAATTGTAGTTGATAAAAATGGAAAAACATCCATAGAAAATCTATTTGCTTGTGGCGAATGTTCCCGTACAGGCCTGCATGGCGCCAATCGACTAGCGTCCAACTCCTTGCTGGAAGCTTTGGTCTATTCAGACAAAATTTATAACTATTTAGCAGAAACTCCTTTCGAAAACATCCTTTTTATCAGTTCAATTTCTGATTGGGAATTAGAACCAAAACCTAAAATAAATCCAGATTACATTACTAAGATCAAAACCGAATTGCAATTTTTAATGCGCCAAAATGCCGGAATTGTGCGTTTTGATGTTGATTTGCGTAAAGCAAAAGAACAATTGATGCAATGGCAAGACAAATTGGAAACCATAAATAAAAACAACCAAATCAGTACTCAGTTGTACGAATTGTGTAATATGATTACTATTGGAAATTTAATCGTGCAACAATCTATCGAAAGGGACCAAAATTGCGGTGGTTTTCTGAAGTTTGCACCCAGTTATAATTATAGAAAAAAAATTAAACGATTAATACCCTAAATTAATATTCAAAAAGAAATTTCTTCCTTTTCTGGAAATATTATTCCAATCTGAAAAAGAGGAATAATAAGTGTCCAGAATATTTTCAATACCCGCTCTAATATTCCATTTACTTTTTTCAATAGTAAACGAATAACTCGAAGCAAGGTTTAAAATCGCATAATCTGGCGTCCTGTCTTCGCCATAAAAAGGGCTGAACTGGGTTTGCGTAGCATTGCCCTGAACCATAATTTCGGTGGAAAATTTATTCACTTTGTAATTTAATGACGCTGAATATCGCAACGGACTTATAAATGGCAAATTTCTCTTTTCAAAGTCCTTTCCGTAATTGTAAACTAACTGGCCCTTCCCTTTCAAATTGTCAGTAATTTGGTATTCAATATTCAAATCTGCGTTGAAAACTGTGGCATACTCCAGCGCCGTATACATTTTTACACCGCTGGCGCCAATAGTCATTGGAATAAAAGTTGGGTCTGGTTTTCCGACAATAAAATCGGAAATATGGAAATAAGAAGACGTTATTTTAGCGCTCATTTTTTTTTTCGCATATCCCAAAGAAACGTTTCCTTCAACTGATTTTTCGTTTTTTAATTCCGGATTTCCAATATAATCATATCGGTCAAAACTATTAAACAAATAAAACCCGTATCCTTCTGAAACCGAAGATGCCCGCTCCCCATACGCTAAACCGAAACCATACTCAAAACCATTTTTGTTGTGAAAATAATTCGATGAAATACTTTTTAAAATTCGGTTTTTGCTATCTTTTATATTGGGATAGAAAATCTGTAAACTTTCTAAACCCAACTGATTGGCAACTTTATTCAAATGATTTGCC
Source organism: Flavobacterium sp. GT3P67 (assembly GCF_004349155.1). Classification (NCBI taxonomy): domain Bacteria; kingdom Pseudomonadati; phylum Bacteroidota; class Flavobacteriia; order Flavobacteriales; family Flavobacteriaceae; genus Flavobacterium; species Flavobacterium sp. GT3P67. The sequence goes on along the minus strand of NZ_SMLF01000008.1, from coordinate 179,184 downwards.
AGGCTTGCAGAAAATTTCAAATTAGAATACGGATTCAAAACTACATTGTCTTCTAAAAACAATCCTCCATACCAAGTCCTCACATCTGGCCAAGTAAACATAAACATCACATTTTCGTTTGGATTGCTCGGATACATGGTCATTTCGGCAATGGAACGATTATAAAAAGAATTCAAATCCGCCATAAAATTATGGTTTTTAAAAGTCCCTTTTACTTTCGAATAAAATCCATAAGTATCACTCCAACCGGGCATATCCATGTGAATGGGAACCAAAGGTCGTTTTGTGTCATCCATTCTATGCGTAACGGTATTGTAATATATTTTGGTTTCCCAATTTTTTATTTTCGACAATCTTGGAGCATACTCAAATTTCAAGGAAGTTATTAAGGCTTCCGCCAAAGAAACATCCATTGGAAGTGCCGGATAACCAACATCGGTTGCTTTATCATAGATCAGCGATGCTTCTATAAGTTTATTTTTATTGAATAGAAAACCAGAAGTTGTCGAAACATTAAATTTTTTGAATTGTGAAAACAAAACTTCCTGATTGTTTCCAGAAGTATAATTCTCGGCATCCCGATACATAAAGTCGGTATTCACATAAAACAAACTATCGACGTAATTAATCGCAGTTCCAATGATTTTCTGTTTGCTATTGGTTTCAAAACCGGTATTTACAGCAGCTTCCCAGCCTAAATCAGTAAATTTGCTTCGGTTTCTTTTTAAATCAATAGCACCGCCAATCGTTGCTCCATGACAACCACCTTGTTGCCCGGATTTTATGGTTGCTTCCGATAAATTAGAAATTTCAACATAGGAAGTTATGGGATCCATTTTATCGGTACAAGCGCCAAAAATGCGCATTCCGTCTATGGTTATTAATGTTCTTTCGGTTGCCATACTATTAATGATTGGCTCCCAAGCATAACCGCCTCTTTTAATAATTTCGACTTTACTGGACTGTTGCAAATATTCGTCAATAGTGGCTAATGGTTTAGGTTGTTTTTGATACAATTGCGCTTTTTTACCAATTACAATAACTTCGTTTAGGATTTTAGGAACAATGGTGTCTTTAGATTGTTCTTGGGCAGAAAGTGAGATTGCGCCAATAAATTGTAACAATAAAAGAAATACTGTCTTTTTCATAATGAAATAGTTTAAAAAAGGCCACAAATAAATTCTTGACCTTTTCGATTTAAGAAAATAAATATTTCTAGAATTCTACTTCAAAGTAAATACTGCTTGTAGGAACTGCGTCTGTAATTGCTTCGCCTTTTAAAACTTCGTTAGCGGTATTCAAAAGCTGTAAGTTAATTTTCCAATAACCGGTCATGGTTAACGATAATTTCCCATGGTACAATTTATCGGAAACAGACTGTGCTAAATCAACATTATTAGGAGACCCATGATTTCCCATGCTCGGCATTCTCGGGTCAATTTTAACTTTAAAATCATCCACAACCGAGAACACCATCATAGATTGCATTTTAAAAACACCAACAGTCATCTCGTTTGTAGCTACTTTTGGATTTGTTGGTTCAATTAATGCCAAAAGATATTTTGTCCCATCCGTTCCTGTAAAAGTAGTCACTCTCTTTTTGGTAGAAGCTGGAACACTAATTTGGTTATTTGCGGTATATGCAGCACCATTAATAGTATAATTTATGGTTAGAGTCCAATGTTCCATGGTGTTTTCGGCCATTTGAAAAACAATATAGCCATTGCGTAAAGTTTCTTTTCCTGTAGTTTTTGTAACTGCCGAAAACGGGCAAGCATGCGACATTGTTGTCATTTGCATTAATGGCGCCCATGCGATTGCCACATTTTTTTCGTACTCGTTAGTTGTTTTGTTTTTGATTCTCAAAGAAATTGCGTTATGTCCCTGCTGCAAAGTTCCTGTAGGAGAATAAAGTTCTACAATGTGGGTATCATTTGTGATTTCTTGTATTTTATTTAATCCTTCTAATTCATTTGTTACAATTGTTGGATTTTCATCATTTGAACAGGAAGAAAAAGCTAAAGCCATAGCTATTACAGCTATTGTATTTTTTAATGGAAATTTCATTTTGTGTTTTTATTAAAGTTTATAGGGAATCTGCTTGAGAAGATTTTATCTTTCAAACATTTGAAACCATAAGGTCTCCTCCATTTGAAAAAATCAAATGAAAACGCACACTTTCATGTAAAAATTTAAGAAATAACTGTGGGTGGATGAAAAACAGAGCAACTAATCCTGTGAGAATATAAATTAGAATAGTTGCTATTTGCTTTTTTAGTATTCTGAAAATAAGCAGGCAAAACTTTAAACGAATTAATTTCTTGAAAAAATAAAACTTCAACTTCTTGCGAGGCCATTTTCTTATTGGAAGAAATTGGGCTGTCGTTTTCGGAAGTTTTTGTCAGTTCTTTCATTAAATGACATTTTCCGTTGCATTGCAATTTTGGTTTGTCTTTATTAACGCAAAGTTCTTTTGAAATATAATCATATCTAACAGCATATTCTATAACCGGAAATATTGGTTTTAGAAGTATGAGTAACGCTATTATGAGTATTGCTTTTTTCACAAAGCAAAGATAGAACCACATCTACCAGAGTTTATATGACTTATATCATATTTTCATCATCTTTATAGTAATTACTTTGTATTTAATTATTTGTATTTGGCATGTCGTTCGCAAAAAACGGTACTAATTCAAAATCAGTTATTTTTTATGCAGATCGATTTAGATTTACTTTTCACTTGGGGCGCTGTAGCCAAAAAATACAAAAAAAATGAAGTCATTTTTGATGAAGATGAAGTGGCGCATTTTTATTACCAAGTTATTGACGGAAGTGTGAGAATGTTTAATTCTAATGACGAAGGGAAAGAGTTTACGCAAGGTCTTTTTTGTATAGGAGAGAGTTTTGGAGAACCACCATTGTTTATTGACCAGCCCTATCCATCAAAAGCGATTGCCATCCTGGACAGTACTATTATAAAGTTATCTAAGGACAAATTCTTAAAAATTCTTGACGAATATCCGTCCATTCAAAAATCTTTTATGATTTTACTGGCCAACAAAATTCATTCTAAATCAAACTCTTCAAAAGAGATTATAAATCAAAAACCCGAGTTTAGAATTGCGGCTTTTTTAAATACCCACAAGAAAAAATCGGAATGCTGTAACGAAAAAGTATTAATTCCTTACACGCGCCAGGAAATCGCAAATTTTACAGGTTTGAGAGTAGAAACAGTCATTCGTGTTTTATGCAAGATGAATACTTGTGAGAAACTAGAAATCGTCAATCATAAAATATATTATTAAATGAAATTAAATGTGAATTTTTGGCTGAAACTATCTTTGTTGAATCTATGTATTGTTGCCACACTTGGTGTTTTGATGCGCTATAAAATTGGTTTTGAATTTCCTTATTTAGACCAAAAACATCTTCAACATTCCCATTCGCATTTTGCTTTTTCTGGTTGGATAAGCCATACTCTGATGACTTTAATGGTCTATTATCTTCAAAACAAAACAGCTGATTTTCAAGTAAACAAATACCGGAAAATAATTATTGCCAACTTGATTATTTCATATGTAATGCTAATCTCTTTTATTATTGAAGGCTACGGGCTTTTTTCTATAACAGCCTCTACAGCTTCAATTATAATTTCTTATATTTTTGGCTATTATTACATTAAAGATTTAAGAAAAATTGATCGCGATTTATTATCCATAAACTGGTTTAAAGCGGCTATTGTATTCAATATTATCTCCTCATTCGGCACATTTTACTTGGCTTATATGATGGCGAGTAAGAACATTGTTCAAGATTACTATTTGTCTTCTATCTATTATTTTCTTCATTTTCAATACAACGGCTGGTTTTTCTTTGCCTGTATGGGGTTGCTTTTTGGATTTTTAAACCTAAAAAAGACCGAGAATTCCTTTTATGAAACGGCATTCAAACTGTTTGCACTTTCCTGTATTCCTGCTTATTTTTTATCGACGTTGTGGCTGGATTTACCCGTCTGGCTTTATGTAATTACTGTAATTGCGGCAATAGTTCAGGTTTTTACTTGGTTTAAATTTCTTTTCATTTTAATACAATCCAGAAAAGAATTTTTGAAAAACTTCTCGCTATTATTGCGTTACATTTTATTATTTGTATGTCTTGCTTTAAGTATCAAATTAGTACTTCAATTGGGATCAACCATTCCTGTCTTGAGCGATTTGGCTTTCGGCTTTCGGCCAATTGTAATTGCTTATCTTCACCTGGTTTTACTGGCAGTAATCACCCTGTTTTTACTTTTCTACATCTATGCTAGTCATTTAATTTTTATTAACAAAAGAATAAAAATTGGATTGCTCCTGTTTACTTTTGGAGTTTTATTAAATGAAATTGTATTAGCCGTTCAAGGAGTTGCATCGTTTAGTTACACTATTATACCTTATGTAAATGAACTTCTTTTTGCTGTAGCAATAATTTTGCTTTTCGGAATAGGGTTTACAGCTTATTTTTCCATAAAAAAAGTTAAAAATAATCCTCCTTTATGATTGCACTCATACAATAAAAAACCAGTAATTAAGTACTTTGCCAAACAAAACCTAAGTAATCTTAATTATGAAAAAATCTGTCCAATTATTATTAGTCGTTAGTTTCTTTGCCGCTTTTAGCTGTAAACAAAATAGCGAAGCTCCCTCTGAAAAAACTACAGAAAACACTTCAACCGAAAGTGTTGGACAATCTGCAGTAAAAGACGAATCGTCGAGTCCAAACATCGTTCAAACTGCTTCCGGAAGCAAAGATCACACTACTCTTGTAATGGCAGTAAAAGCAGCCGGATTAGTCGATGTTTTAAGCAATGCAGGTCCATTTACCGTTTTTGCACCAACAAATGCTGCCTTTGACAAACTCCCGGCTGGTACAGTTGAAGGATTGTTAAAACCAGAGAAAAAAGATGATTTGAAAAACATACTAGAATACCATACTTATGTTGGCGCCTTAAAAACAGAATACATGCAGGATGGCCAAGTGTTTGAACAAGTGAATGGCGGTAAAATAAAAATCACTAAAAAAGGGGACAAAGTCTTTGTGAATGGCTCCGAAATTGTCGTTACAATCCCAACATCAAATGGGATTATTCATGTAATAAATGATGTAATACTTCCAAAATAATTATTAATTCGTATTACTAAATTGAAAAAGCGTAAACTAATTTAGTTTGCGCTTTTTTTTTGTGTGAGCTCTTTTTTAACCTAATGTTTTATACATCATGGCCATTGCAATATTCGCCGCTCTTTGTTTAATTTCTTCTGCTTTTTCTCCGATAAATAATTCATCAACCGTTTCATTAAACAAGGCATTCCAATTCTGAAAATGAGCTTCGGTCATTGTACTTTTTTGATGTAATTCCTTGTGTTTAGCCATAGGATTTCCGATAAAATCACCTGTAGAAAATATAATATTTTCCCAGAAATCATACATTTTAGGCAAATGTTTTTCCCAATTTACTTTGGCTACATCATTAAAAAAATAACCAATTTTGGAATCTGTTTTTATTCTATCATAAAAGGCATTTATTAGTTTCTCAATGTCGGCTCTGTTCTTTATATCTGTTTTCATTTGGAGATTTTATCCTTTAAACAATAAACACAAACTGTCTTCGATGGCTTCAACTGAATGAAGAACTGCTACCGGAATATTTTTTTCATCGTATAAAAAGAGTTCTTCTTGTTGACTTTGCTCTTTATAGATCACGCTTCCTTTTACCACCAATAATTTGGCGGAAACATCAGTCTTATGCTCTTTGAGTATCATCCCTTTTTTGAAAGCGATAACCATCACTTTACAGCAAGAGGTATTCTGTACTACTTGTGCTACCGGATTTACTGCATTTTCTAACTTCTGGAAAATTTCTTTAAACATTATAAATCTTTGTTTTTAAATTTTATTAGTGAAATGAAAAACGGGACAACTAACCATAAACACAATAGCAGAAATGAAATTAACAATCCCAATGAAGTACCGAAAAAATCCTTGAAAATAGCTCCTGTATATCCCATCATCGCTGATGCGTCTAGCTGCAATAGAATTTGAATTCGGGCTAAATCAATTGGACTTAACGCCGTAACGGCAACCATTGCTTTTTCTATGGGATAATCCGAAAATTGGAACAATAAAAACAATACAATTCCATCAAAAAGCAAAGCAAAATACAACCAGCTCATTATGGCAATTCCAATTCCTTTTGATTTATCTCTTGTAAGAATAGAACTCAAGAAGGCCAAAGCCACAAAAACCAATGAAATCAAACATCCTACAATCAGCATCATTATCCCAACGGTATCAGGCGCATAAACCAATAGCGGTATTCCGGCACCTATAAAAAATGCCAAAACCATTGACAAAGACAATCCAAGAAACAAACTCAACCATATCTTTTTTCGTTTGATTGGCTGGCTCAACAAAAGCTCTATAAACTCGGAACTATTGTATAAATAGATTGTCGCAAAAAGTATGGAAACTAATGGAACGGTAAATAAAATTATATTCAAAATGGTAAGCAATCCTTTGGCAGAATTGTCTTCTAGCCCAAAGGAACTCCAGGAAAGTATGGCCAAAATGATAGTATAAGCCAGTACAATTTTGTTTTTTAAAATGTCTAAAAATATAAGATAATGATATACACAGTATACCAAATTTAAATCCACTTATATAGGTGGATTTTCCAGTAGATTACCTTTTTGCATCGTTAATACTTTTTAAAAACATCATAACTATTAATGCTTTCTGATAGTTACTTCGAATTTGAACGAGTTACTAGCGTATCAAGTTTACTATGCAATTTATTAATATCTATTCTAATACTGTCTTTATACTGTTTAAATTGTTCATTTGTGATATTCAAGTCATCAGACTTTGAATAATATGTCGTTATTGCAAATGTTATTAGTGAACCTGCTACAGCATACAACAGATTTGTTAAATTTTGGAATTTGAGATTTTTTGTCGTCTTAACACATAGTTCAGTTACTGCATTTAAATTTCTAACTTCAAGAATCTCTCGATCGATTCCACTCGTTTGCATTATTTCTTTAAGATGCTCAGGTACATTGTCATCTAAATAGTCATTTTCTTGTTTCATTATTATATCAATTTTTCAATGATTAACAAATATATTGAAAATCCATATGAAATAGAGATGCAAATAAAAATCATCAGATTGTAATACAAAAAATTAACAAATTTATTTTACTAGGAAAATCAGGCCTTCACAGAGGCCTGATTTTTTGTTTTTCAATATGTCACACATATTAAAAAAATTGTAAACGTAAATAAGTTAGAAAATGTGTCCCATGATATATAGTGCTTAACCATAAAACATTTTTATCATGGGCACAAAATCAGCCAAACCATTTTTCGAACTTAAATTAAAAGTCAACTTCAAATTGAGTAAAAAGCATGTTCGACGCATTCTTAATATTATCAATTTATTGGCACTCCTAATTTATTTGGTTAAGTAAGTACTGAAAGAAATCCGTCCAGCCAGACGGATTTCTTCTTTTATAAACTATGTATTAATTAAACAATATCATTGATTAACAACGTTATAGGTCGAACTTTTCAAATCAGATTCATTTTATTTTTAAACATTGTTGTATTCGTCATAATTCTAACTCAAAAAATTATGACTTCTATTAAATACGACTTTACTTCCTGCTATGATGCATACAATTTCTCGCAATTTGACTACGAGCAAGTAACTCCTGAATATGAGCCGAATGAATTTAATGAAACTGTAGACGACATTCTAAAAACGCTCCTTATTCAGTGTGACATAGAACCTCCTCAACCTAAATTTGTTAGATTTCCAGACCCGATAAAACTGTTAACAACTTGTAAAAATAAAGTAAGAAAAACATTACCAGTTACACCAAAAAGTATTAATTTTAATAAAACAAAGATGGCAAAACATCCTGATATTGAACTTAATACTGCACAAGTCTTTAAATCAGTATTTGATATGATGGGTACGTTAAACTCAGAAAAAGCATGTCGTGAACATTTAGAACAACTACGTTGGAACGGAGAACCAATATGTCCACATTGCGGAAGTCAACGTGAAAATCATTATCGAATTAAGACAAGAGGAGAAGACAAAGGTCGATACAAATGCAAAGATTGTAGATTGCCTTTTAGTGTAACAGTCGGAACGATTTTTGAAAAATCTACAATCTCTTTACAAAAGTGGTTTATGGCTGTTCATTTATTTACTACTGATAAGAAGGGTGTTAGTAGTCATCAATTGAAAAGAACAATTGGAGTAACACAAAAGACTGCTTGGTTCATGTTAAGTAGACTTCGTAATTCAATCCATAACAGAGTAGATTTTGAATTTGATGGTATTACCCAAGTTGATGAAACTTATGTTGGTGGGAAAAATAAAAATCGTAGCAAAGGGAAAAAGATTGATAACACTCAAGGTCGAAGTCTTAAGAGCAAAACTCCTGTATTTGGAATGTTGAATAATGGATTGGTTTATACTCAAGTAGTCAAAAATACTAGAGGAAAGACTTTAAAGACCATAATCAGATCAAAAGTCAAACAAGGCTCTATAATCGTAAGTGATGGATGGGCTGGATATCGTGGATTAGAATATGAGTATAGTCATAAGATTATCAAACATAATTTAGGAGTTTTCAAAAATGGATCATTTCATACAAATGGAATCGAAGGTTTTTGGAGTCTTTTAAAAAGAGGAATCATAGGAATTTATCATTATACAAGCGATAAACATTTACATCGTTACTGCGATGAGTTTGCTTATCGTTACAATATCCGTACTTTAAGTACAGGTGAACAATTCAATCTTACATTGATTAATTCTGATGAGAGATTAAGTTATAAGGAATTGATTGCTTAGGTATACAAAGCAATTTTATTCTTTAACATCAAATTTTACTAATTCACTCATTGTAATTTCTAATGCTTCACTTAATCTATAAAGACTATAAATTGTTGGATTCGTTCTACCAGATTCAATTCTTGAAATATTTGTTGTATCAATATTTCCTTGCATTCTTGCTACTAAATCCACTTGTGACATTCCTCTTTCTATTCGCAGTTTTTTAATTCTTTTTCCCAATAATTCCAATAAATCTGACTTTTCCATACTTGACATATTTGACAAGCCAAGGAATTGTTTATATTAGCTTCTTGTAATGCCATATATGGCAACATTTAAAAATTTATCAACTAAAATAATATGGGAATAGGTACAAATTGGTTCAAAAGAGAAATTGGTAAAAATACTGGCAAATATGTAAGTAACAAGATATTTGGCGACAAATGGGCAACTCCTCATAAAGTTATTATTGCCCGAGAAAATGCAAAAATTGACAAGCAAGGTTCACAAGATTTAATTAAGACAGAGTTTAAAAAATTAGAAATTGAAACTAAAAGAAATGAAATTCAACAAAAAGGGTCTTTAAACGAGAAAAAAGAATTTATTCTGACTAAAACATTTTCGAATGATAAAGATGAAATATTTGATTTTGGAAATTATTTAATCACCGAAATAAAAAGTATTGGTTGGTCAGATAAAGAAGACGATATACATCTAAATAGTTTTTCAGATGCTTGCTTAAATAAGCTAAATCAATGCAAAATTAAATTGGATTCTTTAGGTTCAACTTTTGAATCAGAGTATTTCGAAAAAGAAATAAAACGTTTAAACAACAAAAAACTATTTCAAAAATATTATAAATATGCTGGAATGGCAATTTTAGGAATTGTTTTATTTATATGCTATAAACTAGAATTAATTAAGTAATGTAAAACAATAATCTGCATCATAATCAAAACATTTTTGCAAACCCTAATTCATTATCACACTATGGAAAAATATTATCAAAAGTTTTATACGAACTCAACTTTCATTATTATTTGTATTTGTTCATTGTTATTTACTACAAAGACATTCAGTCAAGACAGAAAAACATTATCAATCTCAGAAAAAACATATCAGTACATGAAAGATAATAATCTGAGATTATGGGTAGTACAGCGTGATACTATAGCATCTACTAAACGTCCAATGTTGATTCTTGCTAATACAGTTGTAGATGCAGCAACAGCAATAGGGACATATTCAACAACATTGATAGACTATCGATATGCTACTAGAACTGCTACTAGTTACGATTATGTCGTTAATGAGCTAGTAGACAAGTCTAATAAGTATTATTTCGATTTGTCGTCAGATAAGACTTTTTACGGATGGAAAAATGATATTACAGGTACACTATATGTCTTAGAGGAACAGGATATGGTAAAGATTAATATATTTAGTAAAACACAAGAAATTGTAAAAATTGTAAACAAGTTAGGTTACAAGGAATACAAAAATCCAAACGATTCATATGATGAAAACTTTTATATCAAATCCAAAGCCTGTGAAATCAAGCTAAATAATTGGACTTATAACGAACTTAAAAAGAATCCATCATATATTACAACATTAGATAATCATCAAATGAAATTAGATGCTCTAACTAAGCAAACGATTCCTCATTCTAAAACATTGGATAAATATATTAGATTGTATAGAATTCAAAGAAATAAAATGTCAACAGCAAATATAAATGCTTGGAAAGCTGCAACAGCACAGGCTCAAAAAATTAATAATCAAATGGTTAAACTTGCTGAAAAATATGCAGGTGATTATTCATTTATGCCTTTGAATAATCTATCAAAAATTGATGAAATTTTTTCAGATAATTTAGGAGCATCAAAAGGTGTTTTAGGGATGTAAAAAATTTAACTAAATATTAACACAAAAGAAGCCGTATCAAATTTGATACGGCTTCTTTTGTGTTTGTACTATACCTCTATTAAAAATATTAGTAATGTTAAAAAATTAAAATACTCATAACCAAATCGTTATAAAATACTCTTATTAAATGCATTAAAATATTTGGCTACAGTATTAACTTCTATTACTTTTGTGTTAATTAATGATTTTTCTAGAAATAGGAAAAAAGGCTATAGATGTAGAGAAACACTAGCCTTTGATGCTCTGGAATCAGTTTTTACAGCGATTAGTAAAAGTCTGAATGTTAAATGTTCTTTGAAATAAGACTATGTAAGTTTGATAAGCGTCAACTTATCACTCCAATGTATAACTATAAATACCTCAATATGAGATATAGTGATGCTCCAATAGGTTATAAATATGTTTTTTCCAAAACCAAAACGGTTAACGGAATAAAATATTATAAACAAAAAGGATGCTTTAGATTTTTAGTAAAAATCTAAAAGTTATTAATTTGTTTTACAAATGGGTTTACGGGTCTTTTCAAAGATGCTGTTATTGAATATCAAAAAGTTCTACTTAATCGGGTAGGGCTTTTTTGTTTTAATCAATTACAGCTAACTTGTTTATGTCATAAAATATGACATCTGCATGCGTACAAAAATAAATAATAATAAGGTGTGACACAATAGGCATCAGGGTTCAAGCATAATTTAGAATAATTATAAATAATGTTAATCAATTGTAATTCAATACATTGCACTTATTTAATCGACCAAATACACAATTAATTAACACAATTATAGCGGCTACATCGCTAAAAACACACATTATTTGTCCAAATTTGGATGAATTATATGTCTTTTTTACTGTTAAAACGCTCAATAGTTCTCTAATAGTTCTCTAATAGTTCTCTAATAGTTCTATAATAGTTCATCAAAATTATGTAACAATAAGTAAATACTAAACAGTCTCTATTACTATCTAAACAACCTTATTCAGACTGTTCTTCTTTTTCAGCAGACGTGTCTTCATTAACAACTTCTTCTTGATTGTCATTTAGATTTTCTACAACTGTTTGTTGCTCTTCTTTGCTTTCGTTAAAACTTTCTTGAATGTGTTTTGAAAGAGTTTTCATGGTATATTTGTTTAAAGATTATAGTTTATATATAATTAAACAAATATCACGGTTATACTGGAAGAGATTCAAAAATAGTATTATAGATGTTGTTATATTATTATATCAAAAAGATATGATATGCTTAAAGTAAAACTATATTTCTTCAAATTTTTAGGTACATTTATTCCTTATTTTAAAAGGAAATTCATGAGTACTATATACAATCATCTTAAAAATGCTGTTGATAATCATATTAACGGATATTCAAAGAAAGGGTTATTTGTAATAAAAACACTTACTAATTCAGAAAAGCTATATCGTGTAATATATCACATAGGTTTTGAAGCTGCAATGTTTTTAATTGATGTCGAGTATGTCGATAAGCAAATTGAGATTAGTTTTGCGAGTGAATTGATTCAAACAAAAACATCATTGTTTGAAATAAATGATTTTGTGAAATACATGGAATCTATCCCTCAAGAAGACTTAAAAAGAAAATTTGAATTCTTGTTAAGAAACTAATGATTTTAACTAAAAACTTCGTGGTATACTGAGTATATCATTATCTATTTTTATTGCATAATTTGTTTTATTTTGTCCAGTTGAGTACCCTATTTGTACCTCGAAATTTAAAAACTACATAAACACTCGGCTGTTAATTTCTGCATCGATAGTTATTGAATTAAATACTTATTCTTTACATTTACATAGTTAAAAAAAGACTTTGAAAGTCTAGTGACCCTATCGGTGACCCTGCTCTTAAATAGTATATCGAATACCCCTTATTTACTGGGATTATTATAAAGGCATCAGAGCCTCTTTCTCCGCCAGTAAAAATACTAAAAAAGCTAAAACGCTGTAAAACTTATGTTTCACAGCGTTTTTTGCTTGGTGGCAAAGCTCCTAAATACCTAAAAAACAATATTATTCCTGCTTTGGTTGCAAGTGGTAAATTAGAATGATTATTTCCAAATATACCTAATCATCCAAACCAAGCAAATAAATCAGCAGAATCAAAATAAAACGTGTCCCATTTATTTAAGTACATGACAAAAAGCAAAATAGATTATTTTCTAGAGACTTAAATCCTGTTAAAAAAAAATTTGACAAGTAATCTAATCCATATTTTAACATACTCACTGCTCTTCTGCAATGTTTTTTTATTACTATTTTTTGGATATTTTCATCCAAATAGTCACCAATTTTATAACACCATACAAAAACAATCATTGTCAGAGAAAATAATTTTTCTAATCTTTCTAAATCGGCAACATGGGCATCTTCTATATTAAAACCACTACTTTTTATTCCCGACAAACTCCCTATCAGCCAAGAGACAATCTATATTTTCCTTCCCAAACCATTCTATATAAGTTTTGATTAAATCAATCCTCTCTTGTGTATTTGAATTCCCCGTTTATCCAACATTGGACATTCCTACAAAAGTGTAACAATTAGCAGTTAATACAACATTTGAATTTCTTTAATATCAAATTCAGCAGTGCTGTCATCTTCCAGAAGAATTTCAAGTTTCCCAACAGCAGAAACCCCTTGAATAATCCCCATGAAATTCTGATGGTTTGGGCTTGAAAACGGCATTGGAATCCCTTTTTTAAATAGTTTATTGGTATAATCAGGCCATAAAACGGCAGAATTGTGTTTGCACAACTTCACATTTTCTTCGATTGCATCACAAATGGAAAAAAGCAGTTCGTCTTTATCAAATTTCGCCTCACAAATAACCGCTAAAGAAGAGGCTTTTGGTAAATTTTCAAAATTGGTTTGATTCACATTTAGTCCTAAACCGACAATAGAAACAATAGTTCCGTCACTTTTGATGCTGTTTTCGATCAAAATGCCACCTATTTTTTTGTTGTATGACATTATGTCGTTAGGCCATTTTATGCTAAGGTCAGGAATCCTAAATGATTCTAAAACTTCAATTACAGCAAGTGAAACTGCAATATTCAGATTGAAAATCTGACAAATATCCACCAAAAAATCCTTGACCAAAAGACTCATTATTAAGTTTTTACTCGTCTCAGAGGCCCAAAATGCCCCCATTTGGCCTTTCCCCTCTGTTTGGTTCTCAGCAGTTACAACAGTAAAGTTTTCGAGCTCTTGTTTATTCGATAACCCTTTAAGGAATTCGTTTGTAGAATCTATGGCATCGAGTTTGATTAGTTTCATATACGTTTTTTGTGAAACAGAATTTAATATTATGTTAAGGTTCAAAAATAATCACAAAAAATGGTAACTTTACAAACTTATATATAAAAATAATTCATGGCGAAAAAGACTATAAATAATGACGTTCTATTGGCGAACATCATTAAGGGGATAGAAGAGGTAAAAGGAAATGATATTGATATTCTTGATTTAAGAGAAATAGATACCGCGGTATGCGACTATTTCATCATCTGCAATGGTAACTCAAATACACAAGTTAACGCTATAGTCAACTCCATTCAAAAAACAGTTTCTAAAGAATTAAAAGACAAGCCTTGGCATGTTGAAGGAACCGATAATGCCGAATGGGTACTAATGGATTATGTAAATATTGTGGTTCATGTATTTCAAAAACACATCCGTGAATACTACAACATCGAAAGTTTATGGGGCGATGCAAAAATAACTACCATTGAAAACAAATACTAAAGAAACATAACTCCTAGTAATGGCTAAAGATAATAATCCAAATTCGAATAAGTTTAAAATAAGCCCTTGGTTAATTTATACTGCAATATTATTAATTTTCTTGTTTATAAGTTTTATAACTGGCGGTTCTAGTTTAAACGAGCCTGGTCAATTAACTTCTTCTAAATTTAACGATTATTTAGAAAAAGGCCAGATCGAAAAAGTTATAGTTTACAATAAAACAGAAGCTGAAGTTTTTCTAAATGCAACAGCATTGAAAGTTGCAGCACACAAAAAAGTTTCTAAAGACGTTTTTGACAGACCCAACAAAGGGCCTCATTATACTTTTGATATTGGTAACGACCAGATTTTCCAAAACAAACTGGAAAAGGCAGTTGCTGAAGGCAAATTGAAAGATTTTAATTTCTTACCAAAAAATAATTGGTCGGATATTTTAATCAGTTTATTGCCAATCATTATTATCATTGCTGTTTGGATATTTATCATGAGAAAAATGTCCGGTGGTGGCGCTGGCGGCGGTGGCGGACAGATTTTTAATATTGGAAAATCTAAAGCCAAACTTTTTGACGAAAAAACAGATATCAAAACTACTTTTAAAGATGTAGCCGGTTTAGAAGGGGCAAAAGAAGAGATACAAGAAATTGTTGAATTCCTGAAAAATCCTGAAAAATACACTAATCTGGGTGGAAAAATACCAAAAGGAGCTTTACTGGTTGGACCTCCGGGAACTGGAAAAACCTTATTGGCAAAAGCTGTAGCTGGTGAAGCGCAAGTACCATTCTTCTCTTTATCCGGTTCTGATTTTGTTGAAATGTTTGTAGGTGTGGGTGCATCACGTGTGCGTGATTTATTCAAACAAGCCAAAGAAAAATCTCCAGCCATTATATTTATTGACGAAATTGACGCAGTAGGTAGAGCTAGAGGAAAAAGCAATATGTCCGGTGGAAATGACGAACGTGAGAATACATTAAACCAATTATTGACAGAAATGGACGGTTTTGGTACTAATTCTAATGTAATTGTTTTGGCTGCGACAAACAGAGCTGATGTATTGGACAAAGCATTAATGCGTGCAGGTCGTTTTGACCGACAAATATTTGTAGACTTACCAGACATTCGTGAACGTGCTGAAATTTTCAAAGTACATTTAGCGCCTTTAAAAAAAGTAGAAGGATTGGATACTGACTTTTTAGCCAAACAAACTCCAGGTTTTTCTGGTGCTGATATTGCAAATGTGTGTAATGAAGCTGCTTTGATTGCCGCTAGAAATAACAAAACTGCGGTTGACAAACAAGATTTCCTTGATGCTGTTGACAGAATTGTAGGTGGTCTTGAAAAGAAAAATAAAATTGTAACTCCTGATGAAAAGAAAGCGATTGCTATTCATGAAGCAGGACACGCAACTGTAAGTTGGATGCTGGAACATGCAGCTCCATTAATTAAAGTAACCATTGTTCCTAGAGGACAAAGTTTAGGCGCCGCTTGGTATTTGCCAGAAGAACGTTTAATTGTTCGCCCGGATCAAATGCTGGACGAAATGTGTGCTACAATGGGTGGAAGAGCTGCTGAAAAAGTAACTTTCGACAGAATTTCGACTGGTGCATTAAGCGACTTAGAAAAAGTGACCAAACAAGCCCGCGCTATGGTAACTGTTTATGGTTTGAATGAAAAAATTGGAAACGTAACCTATTACGATTCAACTGGACAAAGTGAATACAATTTTTCTAAACCATATTCAGAAGAAACGGCTAGAATTATTGACGAAGAAATCTCATTACTAATTGAAAGTCAATACCAAAGAGCGATTCAAATATTAGAAGAAAATAAAGACAAACTGAATCAACTGGCAAATATCTTAATCGAGAAAGAAGTCATTTTTAAAGATGATTTAGAAGCTATTTTTGGAAAAAGAACATTTGATAAAAATCTTGAGGAGGTCGTATCTTAGAAAACACATAAATTATTTAATTATTTTTAAAATCTTAATTCAAAAACTACTTTTGAATTAAGATTTTTTTATCTTTGGACGTTTTCAAATAACAAATTATAGTATTTTACAAAAATATGAGTCTTTTTAGAAAAATTTTTGGTTCAAGCAATCCGGCTTCTGAGGAAGATCAAGAAAGTGAATTTAGTAAATCCCATACTGATAATGCAACCTCTATAGATGAAAAATTCATCTACAATTTTAAAAAAAATGGTGGTAAATTTTTGTATTGCGAAAATTCGGAAGAAGTAAAAGAACAATTTGAAAATATATTGGAAGAAAATGATTGGTTTGAAAGCGAAGTTTTATGTTATGAACCAAACCTTTTTGGAATGCTTGATGATAATAAACTTACCTACGACAAGCCTGTAAACCCTAAGTTTCTTATTGCGAGTTGTGAAAATTTAATTGCTGATGAAGGTTCTATCCTTTTCTCGTCAAAACAAATTAAACAAAACAAACCTAACGAGTTACCTACCAATATTATCATTATAGCGAATACAAGCCAAATACTTGCTGCAAAAAGCGATGGACTTAGCGCGATAAAAAAGAAATACGAAAGAGATTATCCTACCAACATTACTACAATCAAATATTTCGAGAAAGCTAAAGAAGAAGATTTTACACAATACGGAAGTTCAGCAAAAAATCTATATTTATTGCTTTTAGAAGATCTTTAATATGAATGAAACTCTAAAACGGGCTATATCAGGAGCTATTTATATTATATTACTACTCGCTTCTATTTTATATTCCACTGAAAGCTTTTTTATTCTTTTTGGCATCTTTCTTATTATTACAGTTTATGAATTTTGCAATTTAATCCAAATACATAAAGTATTTCCAATTCTTTTTGGAACAGCCTTATACTCGATAGTAACTTTGGTAAGCCATTACAATCAAATTACCACAGATACTATCAATCAAATATTCAATACTGATTTAGAAATAGCAGTAAATATTCAAAAATTAGATGTCGTTTTATTGGTTATAGCATTAGTCGTATCCATAAAGTGTATCCTTTTTTTATTTTATGATAACATTCAAAAAATAAGTACTTCATCAAAATACCTCTATTTATTAGGATATATTATACTCCCATTTGTATTTATCACAAAAATTTCATTCGGAATAAGTGATTATAATCCAAAAATTATAATTGGATTATTTATCTTGATCTGGACCAATGATACTTTTGCTTACATTGTAGGTAAATCTATGGGGCGAACCAAATTATTTGAAAAAATATCCCCTAAAAAAACAATTGAAGGGTTCATAGGCGGAATCATTTTTGCAGTTTTGGCGGGTTATTTAATATCAAAATACTACATAAAAGCCAATCCTGAATTTAGCGACAGATCCATTCTGATTTGGACTTCTATTGCTGTTATTGTTGGAATAGCTGGTACTATCGGAGACTTAATCGAATCTAAATTCAAGCGTATTGCAGGCGTAAAAGACAGCGGAAACATAATGCCTGGCCATGGGGGTATACTAGATCGATTAGATAGTGTTATATTTGTAGCACCAATTATATTTTTATTTTACCAAATTTTAAACTATGTTTCATAAAGAAGGAACCCAATCTATTTTATTAGCTACAATTTTCACGGCTGTTGTCCTTTTATTGACAGACAATTTTATTGACACGAGCTGGATTAAAATGACTATCCAATTAGCAACTTTGTTGTTTTTGATAATCATTTTGCAATTTTTCAGAAATCCAAAACGCACCGTTATTCTAAACGAAAATCACATCATTGCTCCTGTAGATGGAAAAGTGGTTGTCATCGAAGAGGTTTACGAAGGAGAGTATTTTAAAGACAAACGTTTGCAGATTTCTATATTTATGTCGCCAATAAATGTGCATGTCACTCGTTATCCAATTAGTGGATTGGTAAAATTCAGCAAATACCACCCGGGTAAATTCTTGGTGGCTTGGCATCCAAAAGCGAGCGAAGAAAACGAAAGAACAACCATAGTGGTTGAAAATAAAACCTTTGGTGAAATTTTATACCGTCAAATTGCAGGTGCATTGGCAAAAAGAATTGTAAATTATGCCGAACAGGGAATGCAGGTAGTTCAAGGAACGGATGCCGGTTTTATAAAATTTGGTTCAAGAGTAGATATCTTTTTACCATTGGGAACACAAGTAAATGTTGTATTGAATCAAAAAGCAATCGGAGGAAAAACTATTATTGCTACAAAATAAGCATGATTAAAAAAGATTTAGATACTCAGTTTTTAGAAGCGGTAGAAATAGCCTCTGAAATGACACAGGCATCTTTACCTCAAGATGTACAATTGCGTCTTTATGCTTTCTATAAACAAGCTACTTTTGGAACTTTAGATTTAAAACAAACTTCTTCATACCATTTGAGAGATGCTTTTAAAACCAATGCCTGGATGCAAATTAGCCATCTTACTCCAGAACAAGCCAAAGAAGAATACATAGAAATGATTCATTTACTGATCAAAAAATAATACAAATTATGAGATCGCCATGATTCCAAATCACAAACAGGAATAAAGAATGGCGATACCATATTCCGCTAAAAAACAAATATTATCTTCATATGAAAAATCTGAATCTTTTAATTTCTGTTTTATTTTTGTTTATAACTTTACTTTCTTGCAATAATAAGAAATTAACTGAGGTTGTCGAAGTCCCTTTACCTACAACTGAACAAACTGTTGCCGTCATGGGATCTCCCGATGATGTAAAAGCAGAAGAAGGTTCTTTTCAGCTAGAAAAATTACCTTACGCTTATAATGCGTTGGCTCCAAATATATCTGCTACTACTTTAGAAATGCATTATTCTAAGCATTATCTTACCTATACTAACAATTTGAATAAAGCTGTATTAGGAACGCCTTTAGAGAATTTGACAATCGAAGAAGTATTGTCAAAATTAGACCCTAACGATGCTGCTCTTCGTAACAATGCTGGTGGATTTTATAATCATTCTTTATATTGGAAATGTATGGCTCCAAAAGCAGGAGGCGAACCAACAAATGCTTTAGCTGAAGGAATTACCAAAGATTTTGGCTCATTTGAAAACTTTACTACTTTATTCAAAGAGGAAGCTACAAAACAATTTGGTTCCGGTTGGGCATGGCTTGTGGTTGACAGAACTGGAAAACTTCAGGTAACCAGCACTTCAAATCAGGATAATCCTTTGATGCGAAATGCACTTATTCCCGGAACACCAATATTAGCTTTAGATGTATGGGAACATGCTTATTATCTGGATTACCAATACCGAAGAAAAAATTATATCGACGCATTTTTCAATGTAATCAACTGGAAAAAAGTAGAAGAAAATTACGAAGCTGTTTTAGTAAAATAGCTTTACCTTTTAATTATAAAAAATGCTGATATAAATTTATATCAGCATTTTTTTTTACCGTTTTGTTATTACAAAAACTCTATTTACAATTGATAAATAAACGATTCTGATGGAGCGATTGTAATTTGTGCTTTACCTTCACCTTTCAATACCTTCAATTGAACCGAACTTTTCTTGTATAATTGATCCGTTACTGTATAATTCCCATCTTTCAAATTCCATTTTTGAATGATATCAGAAGGAATTTTTAATTCGAAATTACTGCTGGTAAGCCAAGAAAAATTAGTGACAATTATTAGTTTTTGAGTATCTGACCAACGCGTGAATGCATAAATTCCAGAATCGTACCCTTGAGTTGTTTGACGATTTATCGTTTGAATTTCTTGATATTTCCCCATTAGCCCCGAACTATTCAATGAGAAATTCAATACTCTTTTGTAAAAATCACGCAACTCATTTTCATCTTTAGTTAATTGCCCCCCATCAAATTTCCCTCCGTTCATCCAGCGTTGATGATTAGGAACTCCAATATAATCGAAGATTGACGTTCTGGAATGGGTTCCAAATCCTGCATTTTCATTCCCTGCCTCTCCTACTTCTTGACCAAAATAAACCATCGTAGGCGAAGTGCTTACTGTAGTAGAAACTACCATCAGAGGCTTTCCTTTTTCTGGCGTTCCCGCAAATTCCGGACTTGCCAAACGTTGTTCATCATGATTATCCAGAAAATGTAGCATGTGATGTTCAATATCTGCCATTCCGTTTTGTATGTCTGATAATCCATCAGGCAATGATTTTCCCTGAATAATATCTTTTAATTTATCATAGGTTTCTACTTTATCATACAAATAATCCATTTTACCCAAATGAATGTAATTTCTATATTCTTTAGGATTATAGACTTCGGCTAATAAAAAAGCATTCGGATTTTTTGTTTTAATTGCTGAATTCATATAGCTCCAAAATTCATACGGCACCATTTCGGCCATATCAAATCTAAAACCGTCAACTCCTTTAGCCGTCCAATACAAAGCAATGTCTTTAAATTTATTCCAAGAATCCGGAACGTCTTTTCCTTTCCAAAAAGCATAATGTTCTTGATAGGATTTGGTGTCAAAACCAGCAGGAAGTTCTGGAAAATCTTTGGAGCCATCCGGACGAATACCGTAATTTACTTTGATGGTTTCATACCAATCATTACGATCTGGTTTTGCCATACGAGAACCATTACCGGTCCATTTTGCTGGATTTTCTTCAAATTCACCATCTATTAACGGATTTTTTTCTCCATTTAATGGCTTATCCGTATTAGGTACTTCAAAATGCGTATTTGGAATATAATAGAAATTATTGTCTCTTTTGTATTCAACAGTTGTGTCATCATCAACTCCAAAATCTCTAACACCTACCGGATTATTCTTTCCTTCATATTTACGGGCAATATGATTGGGAACAATATCGATTATAACCTTTAATCCCGCTTTGTGTGTTCGCGCAATTAAAGCTTCAAATTCCTGCAAACGATTCGCTGGATTTACAGCTAAATCTGGATTTACATTGTAATAATCTTTCACGGCATACGGAGAACCTGCCCGTCCTTTTACCACTTCCGGGTCATCATTTGAAATCCCAATAGCCGAATAATCGCGTATCAAAGCATGATGTGGAACTCCGGTGTACCAAATATAAGTAACTCCCAAATCCTTTATTTCCTGTAATGCGATATCCGTAAAATCGTTGAACTTCCCTACTCCATTTTCTTCAATTGTTCCCCAAGGTTTATTAGTGGTATTTTTATTTCCGAATAATCGGGTAAAAACCTGATACACCACTTCTTTTTTATTTGAGACTGACTCTTTCTGTTCTACATTCATTTTAAACTCTTTCGTTTTACAAGCTGTTACTAAAAGCACCATGCTTATCCCTGCAACAATATTTATTTTTTTCATCGTATAAAATTATTTATGCTGATTTCAATCCTTTTTATATCAAAATGAGTATCAATTTTTAAATTTAATATTTTTTAAATAAAAGAAGTCTATATCGTTTGGAATTAAATAATTCTGCTTTTAAAAACAGACACTACAACGAAGGAGTTCTATTATTTGTTGATAACTTTAAAATTATATCTGCTGTTTTTTTGGACACCTTTTGGCTAATTATAAATATATCCTAATATGGATTAGGATTGTTTCCTTTTTCCTAAATTTGACAAAAATTAAATCCATTGAAGAAATCGTTATTTTTCCTTCGTTATTGTTTGATACTGCTTGTTACTAATTTAGTTTTGGCGCAAGCACCAAAAAAAATTATTGTAGAACATTCCGATTTTTTTGATGTCAATCAAATCGAAGCTCCAGATGCTGCTTTGCTTACGGGAAACGTACGTATTAATCATGATGGCGTGGTAATGACCTGTAATAAAGCCTATTATTTTAAAAAAGAAAACTATATCAAGGCTTTTGGAAATGTACAAATGGTGCAAGGCGATACTTTATTTTTGAACAGTAAATACGCGGAATACAATGGAAATGTAAAAAAAGCACTTGCTTCCGGAGATGCCGTGATGAGTTCCCCAGATGCGACTTTGGTAACAGATATTATTAATTTTGATCGAAACACACAGGAAGTATTTTACGATACGCCGGGGACAATTACCAATAAAGACAACACATTAAAAAGCAATTCAGGAAGATATTATGTGAAACAAAAGAAATTCCAATTCCTGACTGCGGTTACCATCACAAATCCAACGTATGTGATAAAATCAAATCATTTGGATTATTTCAGTAATTCCGGGCATTCCTATCTTTTTGGACCTTCAACAATTACCAGTAAAGCCAATTATATTTATACCGAAAAAGGGTTTTATGATACCAAAAAAAATCTGGCACATTTCCTGAATAAATCTTATATCAGATACGATGATCGGGTGATTAAAGGCGATAGTTTGTATTATGACCGAAATAGGGAATTTGCATCGGCAACACGAAATGTAAAAATAACGGATTCCATCAATCGCGGAATCGTAAAAGGACATTATGCCGAAGTGTATAAAAAACTGGATTCTATGTATGTGACTAAAAGAGCCGTTGCGGTGAATTTTGTCGAAAATGACTCGGTTTACATACACGGAAAAAAATTAATGGTTACCGGAAAAGAAGGAAACAGAATCATACGAGCGTTCAATAATGTCCGATTTTTCAAAACTGATATGAGCGGAAAATGTGATTCGATTCATTCGAGTTCCAAAACTGCTTTGACGAAAATGATTGGTAATCCGATACTATGGAACGCAGAAAACCAAATCACAGGCGATGTAATGCATCTTATAGGCGACAACAACACCCAAAAACTAGATTCATTAAAAGTCCTCAATAATACGTTCATAGTCTCCAAAGACACAATAGGAACCGGCTACAATCAAGTCAAGGGACAAAATCTATATGGTAAATTTGAGGAAGGAAAACTACATGATGTCGATATTGTAAAAAATGCCGAAGTCATCTATTACATGCGAAACGAAGCCCAAGAACTTATTGGTATCAATAAGAATGTGAGCAGTAAAATCAATCTTATTTTAGAAAAAAATGAGATCGAAACCATCACCTTTTTTCAGCAAGTGGATGGCGATATTTACCCTGAAAAAGACTTGCCAGAAAATGCCCGAAAACTACGAGGATTAGTCTGGCGTGGTGATGAACGAATAAAATCCAAGGACGATATTTTTCCTCCTGAGGAAAATGAAGATAACGATAAAATAGCTAAAGCAACCAAATCAGCTGAAACTAAAGAAGATGTACCTATGAAAATTAGAAAAGAAACGCTGAATTACGATAAGAAGAAAGGGAAAAAATAGTGTTCAGTAATCAGTTGCAGTGTCCAGTCACAATTCTCTCAAATTAACAAATAAACGATTAAACAAATAACCGTGAATTCCGATTTCTTAAAATACCAAGCGCAAACCTCACCGTATCCATTGGGTATGGAAGTTTCTCACGCTGTAGGTTCTTATATTTACGATACCAATTCTAAGAAATATTTGGATTTTGTGGCTGGAGTTTCCGCTTGTACATTGGGACACCAACACCCAAGAGTCAATCAAGCCATCAAAGATCAATTAGATAAATATTCTCACGTCATGGTTTATGGCGAATATTCCCAAAGTCCGGCGGTTCAGTACTGCAAATTACTGGCCTCGCTCCTGCCCGTACCTTTAGATAAAACCTATTTGGTCAATTCAGGAACAGAAGCCATTGAAGGCGCCTTAAAACTCGCCAGAAGAACCACAGGAAGAAGCCAACTAATTTCGTGTCATAACGCGTACCATGGCAATACCATGGGTTCTATGAGCGTCATGGGATTTGAAGAACGCAAGCAAATCTTTCGGCCGTTGATTCCTGATGTTGATTTTATCACCTTCAACAACGAAGATGATTTACAAAAAATCACCACCAAAACCGCAGGAATTATTCTGGAAACCATTCAAGGTGGCGCCGGATTTATTCAGCCACACAATGATTTTCTTAAAAAAGTGCGCCAACGCTGCACTGAAGTGGGCGCGATGATGATTCTCGACGAAATTCAACCAGGCTTCGGGAGAACAGGAAAACTTTTCGGTTTCCAAAATTACGATGTCGTTCCTGATATTGTAGTTATGGGAAAAGGAATGGGCGGCGGCATGCCTGTAGGCGCTTTTACAGCTTCGTCTGCTATGATGGATTTGTTGAGCCATGATCCAAAACTGGGTCATATCACGACTTTCGGAGGTCACCCTGTCATTGCGTCAGCCTGCTTGGCGACTTTGCAGGAAATTACTGAGACCAATCTCATGGCCGAAGTGATGCAGAAAGAAAAGCTATTCAGATCACTTTTGGTACATCCTTTGATAGTAGATATTAGAGGAAAAGGATTGATGCTGGCTGCAATGACCAAAAGTGCCGATATAACAAACGAAGTGATTCTCAAATGTCAAGACAAAGGACTCATTTTATTCTGGTTATTATTTGAAGGATGCGCCATTAGGATAACACCTCCTCTTACCATTTCTGAAGAAGAAATACGAGAAGGTTGCGGCATCATACTTGAAGTAATGGATGAAATTTTGAACAAGAATTAATAGTTAAAAATATAGCAATTGGGAGCTATTTCCTGCTATCCGTTATAATCTTTTACTTTTTTAAAGAAAAAAATAAAAGGATTTCCACTCTTATCAGGGCTATGGCTTCAGTATTAAACCAAAGCTTTTTTTGTTAATTAAATTGTTCACAACAATTCTAACTTTCCCTCACATTATAAGCACGATTACCTAAATTTATTTAGGCCAAATTAAAAACACACAGTATGCAATTAAGCAACGAAGAAGAAGACTATAACTTATCCCTGTCTAAATTTGAGTCCATGTTGAAAACCAACAAAGTACTCTTTTTTGACTCCGAAGAATTTGAAGAAATTATTCTTCATTATCTCGATATGGGTAAGGCCGCTTTGGCAAAAAAAGCACTGAAACTGGCATTGGAACAACATCCAAAATCTACCGGACTAAAATTAGTTCAAGTGGAAATGTTAGTCTATGATGACAAACTCGAATTGGCTGAAAAGCTATTGAATGAGTTGTACGCCATTGAACCAACCAATGAAGAAATTTACATTCAAAAAGCCAATATCTGCTCCAAAAGAGACCAACACGAAAAGGCAGTTGAATTACTAAGAATAGCTTTAAAATACACTGATGATTATGCCGATGTCTATAATTTGATAGGCATGGAATATCTTTTTATGGACAATCTTGAAATGGCAAAAGAAAGCTTTATCAAGTGTTTAGAGGAAGATCTGGAAGACCAATCAGCATTGTATAACGTAGTGTATTGTTTTGAATTTTTAGATCAAAACCAAGAAGCTATTACCTATTTAAACAAATACATTGACAAAAACCCATACAGTGAAATCGCCTGGCATCAACTGGGGCGTTTGCATTATGGCGTTAAAGAATATGAAAATGCGATTCGCGCCTTTGATTATGCCACTTTAATCGATGATGAATTCCTTGGTGCTTTCATGGAAAAAGCAAAAGCGTACGAACGATTAAAAAAATACGATGAAGCTATAGAAAGCTACAGCAGAACCATTGAATTAGATGATGCGACTTCGTATGCTTTACTCCGAATGGGGAAATGCTATGAAAGATTAGGAAACAAAGCTTTAGCATTAAAATATTTCAATCAAACCGTGCATGAAGATCCACTTTTAGATAAAGGCTGGATTGCCATCACTGACTTTTACGTACGTCAAAAAAATTACCAAAAAGCGTTATTTTATGTCAACAAAGCATTAGCTATTGACAACCAAAATCGTTTGTATTGGAAACGCTTTGCGACTATTAATAAACAAATGAACTTCTTTGAAGAAGCTGAATTTGGATACAGAAAAGCAGTAGAATTTGGTGATTACGGATTAGACACTTGGTTATTCTGGGTAGATATTCTTCAGTTTTTAGGGGAATTCGAAAGTGCTATTCAAACGTTATTACAAGCTTCTGAGTATTTCCCGGAAGAGAAT
Source organism: Flavobacterium sp. GT3P67 (assembly GCF_004349155.1). Lineage (NCBI taxonomy): Bacteria > Pseudomonadati > Bacteroidota > Flavobacteriia > Flavobacteriales > Flavobacteriaceae > Flavobacterium > Flavobacterium sp. GT3P67. The sequence goes on along the minus strand of NZ_SMLF01000008.1, from coordinate 152,710 downwards.
GAAATCGAATACCGTTTGGCAGGATTGTATTTTATGCTAACGGATAATACAAAAGCAAAATTCCATTTGAGCAATGCCTTACGATTGAATTTTGACAATTATATCCTTTTAGAAGATTTATTCCCGGTAGTTTGGGCAAAAAAAATGGTACAGAATTATATTGCAAAACATAAAAAATAATAATGGTTGACATAGTTAGAAAACGCTTTGGATTATTAGGACGTAACATTAATTATTCTTTTTCTAAAGGATATTTTACCGATAAATTTAATAGCGAAAATTTTGCAGGTTGTACCTATGAAAATTTTGATATTCCCGAGATAACTGCCTTTCCAGAGGTAATTAAAAACACTTCGGATTTAAAAGGAATGAATGTTACCATTCCGTATAAGGAAACAGTAATTCCGTTTTTGGATAAATTATCTAAAAAAGCGGAATTAATTGGCGCTGTAAATACCATAAAAATCACCAAAAAAGGAAAGTTGAAAGGCTATAATACGGATTATTATGGTTTTAAAAAATCACTAGAACCGTTATTGCAACCGCACCATAAAAAAGCCCTGATTTTAGGCACAGGCGGCGCTTCTAAAGGAGTGGCGTATGCATTGGACGAACTGGATATTCCGTACACTTTTGTTTCCAGAGAAGCCAAAGAAAATGCAATCGACTATAACCGAATCAACGCAACTACATTCGATAATTACCAAATCATAATTAACTCGACTCCCGTAGGAACAAGTCCTAATGTGGAGGCATTTCCGTTACTTCCGTATGAGTTTTTTACGGAGAAGCACATTGCGTTTGACTTGATTTACAATCCCGCCGAAACGCAATTCCTTAAAAAAGCCAAACAACAAGGAGCACAAATCAAAAACGGTTTGGATATGCTCATTTTTCAAGCGGAAAAAGCTTGGAAGATTTGGAATAAATAATCTAAATACAGCGTTTACTTCTTACACGTATTTGAGTACGTAAAAAAACACTCTTTTCGAGCGGTTTTTTGTTTGAAAGAAAACAAACTCGAAAAAAAAATCACACTTGAAACCTCAAAACTCTAGCCCTGATGGTAGCGGCATCCTTTTTTGTCTCGTTTTTCAGAGACAAAAAAGATACAGCGAACAGCAGGAAATTGCTACAAAAAAAACTATTTCCTAACCTAAAACGACTATAAATAAAGGATTTATTTTGAAATTTCATGCTCCTTTACTATCTTTCGTGTTCGTTAAAAAAAATAGGAACCTTACACATTGAAAAAATGTTAGAAGAAAAGAATGATAACCTGCTAGAGGCAGATGGAAATTTAGACCACAATTCTGTTGAATCTGCGCCATTAGAACCAGAAGTTTTGGAAACGGAAACTGTAGCGGAAACTAGTGACAGCGTTACAACTATTCCTGCGGAAGACAATGCAGCGACTCTCAATGGTGAAGAATTATTAGGTGTTGAACCTATTACAGAGACTGAAAACCAGACTGTACTAGATGCTATTACCGAAACAAATGCTGCCGAAAGTGAGGATGAAACGTTGAAGGAACGTCATGAAATTCCAATGCAGGATTATGATACCTTATCACTTGAAGCACTGGTAGACGAACTGAAAAGTTTAGTTTCCAATGAAAAAGCAATGTCATTTAAGGAGCATATTGAAGAAATCAAAAAAGCATTTTTGGCTAAATACAACCACCTTATTGATGAGAAAAAAGAGGAGTTTCTAGCAGAAAATCAAGACCCTAACGAAGATTTTCAATATCATTCTCCACTAAAAACAAATTTTGATAAATATTATTCTCTTTTTAGAGATACTAAAAATACCCATTTCAAGAGTTTACAAACGAATCTAAAAACGAATTTAGAAAACCGTTTGGCTATTGTTGAGGAATTGAAAGAGTTGATTAACCCACAGGAAAACATCAAAGACACTTTAAAACATTTTAATGATTTAAGAGAACGATGGAAAACTGCCGGACCAATTCCAAAAGATAAATACAACCACGTTTGGAACAATTTCCATTTTCATGTGGAAAATTTCTATGATTATCTGCATTTAGACCGAGAAGCCAGAGATTTAGATTTTAAACATAATTTAGAGCAAAAACAAAAAATTGTAGCGCGTGTTGAAGAATTGGTGAAGGAAGCTGATATTAACAAAGCGTTCAGAGAACTACAGGATTTACACAGGATTTGGAAAGAAGACATTGGGCCTGTTTCCAGAGAACATCGTGATGCGATTTGGAACAAGTTTAGCGATTTGACCAAACAAATGCATGATAAACGTGAAGTTTTGTTCGAGAATCAAAAAGGAACGGAACTTGAGAATTTAGAAAAGAAAAAAGAAATCATTGCCAAAATTGAAGTTTTAGCTACTGAAAAAGTAAATGCTCATACACAATGGCTTGCTCAAATAGAAAAAGTAGAAGCGTTGCGTACCGCTTTCTTCTCTGCCGGAAAAGTTCCATCGGATGTGAATGAGGAAACTTGGGCTAGTTTTAAAACTGCTGTCAGAAATTTTAATTCTTTCAAAAATTCATTTTACAAAGACATTAAAAAAGATCAAAACGACAATTTAAGCAAGAAAACAGCTCTTGTTGCCAAAGCCAAAGAGTTACAAGAAAGCCTTGATTTTGCTGTTACCACACCTATCATGAAACAAATTCAAGATGAGTGGAAACAGATAGGGCATGTGCCAAGAAAATATTCGGATAAAATCTGGAAAGAGTTTAAAGATGCCTGTAATCATTATTTTGACAAGTTAAAAGAGCAAAAGAATGAGGAAAACGGCGAAGAAGTAGAGGCATTTGATAATAAAAAATCCTACTTGGAAACGTTGAGAGAATTTCAATTGACCGGGGACCACAAAACAGATTTGGATGCTATCAAATTGCATATCGAAACTTGGAAAAACTTTGGAAAAGTACCTTTCCCAAGAAGACATATTGAAGGAAAATTTAATAAAATCTTAGATGCACTTTTTGAAAAATTGAGTTTGAGCAAAAAAGATACTGATATGATGCGTTTCGCTAATAGAATGGATCATCTGTCTGAAAGCAATGATACTCGAAAGCTGGATAACGAAAAGATTTTCTTAATGCGTAAAATTGATGAAGTTCAAAATGAAATTTTCCAATTGGAAAACAACATTCAATTCTTTACCAATACCAGAAATGCAAAAAAAGAAAATTCTATTGTGTTAGAAGTACGTAAAAATATCGCTATCCACAAAGAAAGCCTTGATGTTTGGAAAGAAAAATTAAAACAATTGAGAAATTTAAACCAACAGTAAATTTCAGTCCAAGTTAAAAAACAGAACCTCGATCTTAAATAGTTCGAGGTTTTTTTATGGAGAAAACCTATCTGAACCTAAACTTTAACTTTCATTTATTAGAAAAAATTATATAATCCGAGCGACAAATTTTAAATTTGCAAAATGAATTTGTTTCGAAAAACAGTTGTTTTTATTGGGCTTTTAATAGCGTTTTTATTTGCTTTTAGTGCAAATGAAAATTCCATTCATACCATTCAATTAGAAAAATCCAGCTCTTCGGTTTCTGTTGACAGCATTCATTCTTCAGATTTCTTACAACCGCAGGTAAGTAACACATTTACTTCCTATCATAAAACTCCAGATTATACGATTGCTAAATATCTAGAGAATTTTCTGATCGTAATTCCTGATTTTAAACTTTCTACATTCTTTATTCGTTTCGCGAAACAAGACATCAATCGTTGTGAGATGGTTTCGCTCCTACTCTTTCCTTTCCATTTTTTTTGGTGATTTGAAGCACTGATTCCGTAACTTATCTTCCTTTTTGAATTGATTCCTTTTGGTTTTCAGTTCAACTTATCATGCTTTACAAATAACTAAAAAATAAAAAAAATGGATACATCCGTAACTATAATTGGAATTATAATGACCGCATTAATGGGAATACCTCTTTTCTATGTGATTCGATCAAATTCGATTAACAAAACAAAAATCAAAGCCATAAAAACCAAGTTCAACCAAAACAATCGCTTTAATTTTGAATTAACCGAAACACAAAATAAAAAAGTCTTGGCATTAGACGAAAAAAACAAAGGATTTCTTTTGATAGATTTTAATGCAACGGAAGAAGTTGTTTCTTTTGTAGACTTAAATACGATTCAATCTTGCAAACTGGTTCCAACAACAGAGAATAATAGTGATACCATTCTAAAAATTGAATTTGAATTTCAACACAAAGAAGGTAAGAAAGTTGAATTGATTTCATTTTACAAAATTGAAAATGATCAAATTAATCAAGTTTGTTTGTATGAAGACCATCAACTAGCCAAAAAATGGGCAAGAATGATTCAGGATTGCATCACAATTTAACTAACTGGTATGTTCCGTAAAGAGGCTTTCGAAAGCCTCTTTTTTTTGTGAAAGTTTTTTCAACATGAAATTATTAATGCAGTTGCTTTACTTTTGATTAGCGTCAAAAAAATAATTTATAGAAAGTAATTCATCAGGATTTACATTATTCTTTCTTATTCATAACAAAATAATACACTGGAATTCCCAACGCAACAATACCCAATCCCAATCCTGTATTGAACGTATCATAAATCAGTAAAGTGAGGCATATTGCCACTGTTACAATAATATAAAGTGCCGGTACAATTGGATAGCCAACCGCTTTATAAGGCCTATCTGCATTTGGCTCTTTTTTTCTAAGGATAAAAACGCCCAAAATCGTCAATATATAAAACAACAATGACGCAAAAGTAGCATAGGTCAATAAATCCCCGAATTTTCCCGAAATACAAAGTACACAAGCCCAAATACATTGTACCCATAACGCTTTGGCCGGAACCTGGTTTTTATTGAGTTCAGTAGCTTGTTTAAAAAACAATCCATCTTTTGCCATTGCAAAAAACAATCTTCCTCCGGAAAGAATCAAACCGCTATTGCAACCAAAAGTGGAAACCATGATTAGGCCAGCCATAACAAAAACACTTACATTTCCCATAATCATACTTGCAGCGGCCGCTCCTACTCTATCATTACTGGCAAACATGATTCCGTTACCAGCAATATTGGCGGCGTTTGGAGTTCCCTGCATTGGCAACAAAGCCAAATAAGCAACATTCGCTAAAACATAAATAACGGTAACAATTAAGGTTCCGAGAAACAAACTTCGTGGAATATTCTTTTTCGGTTCTTTAATTTCTCCTGCAATAAAAGTGACATTATTCCAGGCATCACTTGAAAACAACGAGTTAATTATTGTTGCTCCTGCAGCGCCCAAAATAGCCATTCCAGCTAACTTTGTAACTGTAATTGTTCCGTCAGGATTAACAACCGTTTTACTGGCTTCCCACATATTTTCGAAATTATTGGACAAAACATCCGTTTGTAAACCAACATACAATCCTAAAACAATCAATGCAAAAAGCGCAATTAATTTAGCCGAAGTAAAGATCAGCTGAACAGTTTTTCCGCTTTCAACCCCTTTAGTATTAATGTACGTGAGCAGTATTATACTAAAAATAGCCAAAACTTTTTGGTACGAAAAAACAAATCCAGTACCAACTGTAAAAAGTGTATAATCCAGAACAGGGAAAAAGATAGCGGCATAATTAGCAAAAGTAACTGCAATCGCAGCAATAACTCCTGTTTGGATTACTGTAAAAACGGTCCAACCATACAGGAAAGAAACTAATCTTCCGTACGCGCGTTGTATATAAACGAATTGTCCTCCCGCATTGGGCATCATCCCTGCTAATTCACCATAACTCAATGCAGCAGCAACCGTGATTAATCCCGTTACCAACCAAATTACCAATAACCAAGCAGCAGATCCAATATCCCTGGCCATGGCTGAAGTAACAATGAAAATTCCGGATCCTATCATGGAACCGGCAACTAAACTCGTGGCGTCAATTAATCCTAAAGAACGTTTTAACTCGGTTTTATTTTCTGACATTGGATATTTTAATTATTTAATACTAAACATTGAAAAACTGAACACTTAACACTATAGTTTTTTCGCTTCTTCCCAAAATTGGGTTATTTGGAAATAATAGATTTCCAATTCCTATTTGTTAGGAAGACGCTTCGCTTCTTCCCAAAAAACATCCATTTCGGATAAAGTCATATCCATTAAGGGTTTTCCTAACTCTCCAGCTTTACTTTCCAAATATTGAAAGCGTTTAATGAATTTTTTATTGGTGCGTTCCAAAGCATCTTCGGGATTTACATTCAGAAATCGGGCATAATTGATCATCGAAAATAAAACATCGCCAAATTCGGCTTCGATTTTATCCTGATCACCTGCTTCAACCTCAACTTGTAATTCTTCCAATTCTTCTTGAACTTTATCCCAAACCTGATGCGACTCTTCCCAATCAAATCCCACTCCTTTTACTTTATCCTGAATTCGGCTTGCTTTTACTAATGCGGGTAAACTTTTTGGAACGCCTTCCAGAACAGACTTTTTACCTTCTTTCAGTTTCAGTTTTTCCCAGTTTTGTTTTACTTCTTCCTCGTCTTTTACCACCACATCGCTATAAATATGCGGATGACGATGAATTAACTTTTCACAAATTTCATTACAGACGTCAGCCATATCAAAATCGTTCGTCTCGCTTCCTATTTTGGCATAGAAAACAATATGCAATAACAAATCCCCTAATTCTTTTTTGACTTCATTTAAATCGTTGTCTAAAATAGCATCGCCTAATTCGTAGGTTTCTTCAATGGTAAGATGACGCAACGTTTGCATGGTTTGCTTTTTGTCCCAAGGACATTTTTCTCGCAAATCATCCATAACGTCTAATAATCTTTCGAAAGCTTGCAGTTGGTGTTGTCTTGAATTCATTAGAAATGGTTTTTGGTAAAAATAAAAAAATCCTGTCCAGAAAAATAGCTGAACAGGATTAAATATTATTTTAAAGTAGAATTACTCTTTTTTAGCTTTTGCTTTTTTTGCAGGAGCTTTAACTTCGGCTGCAGGAGTTTCTTCAATAACAGCAGCAACTTCTTCAGTAGCCGGAGCCTCATCAGTAACTAACCCTTTTGCCTGTAGCATATTATACCAGTTTAAAACTTTTTTGATATCAGAAGGATACACTCTTTCTTCATCATAATCAGGCAAAACTTCTTTGAAATAAGCCGTCAATGTAGCATTGTCTTCTTTATGTGAAATTGCTGGACCTTTGTTTTCTTTATCAGCAATTTTTTGCATGATTTCAGCTAATGGTTTTTCGCCTTCATAAGTATAAATTGAAATTTCCGACAATAAACTCACATTGCTTTTTAAGTTTACTGTGATTTTTTTTCCGTCTAATAATGATTCTGCAACAAACCCAGTACGTGTTTGCACTCTTAATACATATAAACCTGGTTTCCCAGAAATGGCTAATATTTTTTCTAAATTCATGTTTTGTGTAATTATTATTAAGAATTTGACTTATTTATTTTTTTATTTAGAACCAAAAATCATACCAAGATAAAGCTGTGAAGACTGTTCTATCTTCCTTTTTTACCAAAAAATTTCATTCGATACTCTTGGAATGTTTTTCCTTCCAAAATGTTTTTTAGTTTCTTTTGAATTAATCGTTTTTTTAATGACGAAATTTTATCCGTGAATAAAATTCCTTCTATATGATCGTATTCATGTTGGATTACTCTGGCAATCAATCCGTCGAAAACTTCGGTTTTCATCACAAAATCCTCTTCGCAATATTCAATTGTTATAGTTGGATTTCGATATACATCTTCTCTAACATCCGGAATACTCAAGCAACCTTCATTAAAACTCCACTCTTCTCCTTCTTCTTTTATCATTTTTGCATTGATAAAAGTTCTTTTGAATCCTTTTAATTCTTTTTGTTCAGCGTCTTCTAATTCTTCATCATCGCTAAAAGGAGTTGTATCGATTACGAATAAACGAAGTGCCAATCCTACTTGAGGTGCGGCAAGTCCAACACCATAGGCATTATACATCGTTTCGTACATGTTAGCAATCGTTTCTTTCAAATTAGGTTGCTCTGGTGAAAGAACCTCGCCTACTTTTCTTAAAACTGGATCACCGTATCCTATAATTGGTAAAATCATTATTGTTATATTAAGTATTATCTACTATAAATCGGAATAAGTTTCCCTTTAATTCAGTCTGCAAAAATAGTAAAAAAATAGACAATGAATAATCCTGTATTGATAATTAGTGTTTTTTTACCATTTAGACAAAAACAAGGCAAATTATTCTTTGAATGAGTCACTCAATTCTTACCTTTGCTTGTAATCCAATTGTATGATTTACAAAATCCGAAAATTTACCGACAGTACTTATTTCACCAATGCATTAAAAGTAACAGTCGCAGCAGTTATTCCAGTTGTAGTGCTTTCTTTTTTAGGCAAATTCGAAATAGGTTTTACTATAGCTTTAGGTGCTTTTTTTACCTATCCAAGCGATATTCCAAGTAATCTAAAACATAAAATAAACGGTATTCTGGTAACGGCTTTACTTGTTGCAGGTGTTAATTTGTTAGTGAATATTGTCTATCCCTATTCTATTATTTTCTATCCTTTTTTGGCGGTATTAATTTTTCTGATGGCGATGATTTCTGTCTATGGACAACGAGCAACAATGGTCTCTTTCTCTGCGCTGATTTCTATTTCATTAGCATTTGCAAGTATCAATACCGGTTGGGCAATGCTTCAACATTCTCTTTTAATATTATCCGGAGGGTTATTTTACCTAATGATTTCCCTTGTTTTTCACTATATAAGACCTCATCGCTATGTCGAATTACAAATTGCAGAATGTATTAAACTTACGGCTAAATATTTAAAACTACGAGGTGATTTATGGACGATTAATGCTGATAAAAAAGCAATTATTGAAAAACAATTACACCTTCAGGTAGAACTGAACACCATTCGTCAAAACATAAGAGAAGTATTGATTAGCAGTCATACAACTTCTGGATCTTCCAATCAAAACCGAAAAATGTTAATCGTTTTTATTTCATTGATGGAAATTCTGGAGCTTGCATTAGCTACTTCATTCGACCATGATAAATTGCATCAAAAATTTGACGACCATCCAAAGGTTTTGTTGACGTATCAAAAATTAGCATACAATCTTGCCGCAAGTTTAAAAAAATTGTCCAAAAGCGTACAAAACCGAACTAAATATATTTCTAAACATACTCTACGAGGTGATTTAAATGCTTTACAACTTGCCATTACCGATTATGAAAATGATTTAGGAAAAATTCACGCTTCCGAAGGTGTTTTTATGCTAACCACCATGCTCCAGTATGCTGAAAAACAAGTGGAGAAAATAAAAATTGTAGAGCGCGCTTTTACATTAGCCTTCAATTCACAAGATTTTAAAGAAAAGGACAAAGACTTAGAAAAATTCCTGACGCCTCAATATTATCCTTTGAGCACTTTGATTGAAAATTTCAGTTTCTCTTCCACAATTTTCAGACATTCGCTACGATTAACCATAACATTGTTGATTGGTTTTATCATCGGAAACATACTGCCTTTTCACAATGTCTATTGGATTTTGTTGACTATTATAGTTATTATGCGACCTGGATATGGTTTGACGAAACAGCGTTCTTTTCATCGAATTTTTGGTACTATTATAGGAGGATTAATCGCTTTTGGGATTCTTTCATTAGTACATGACAACATCACAATCAGTATACTTTCTATTTTAAGCATGCTTTTAGGATTTTCATTTACCCAAATAAATTATAAAGTCAGCGCCACATTTGTAACTATGTATGTTGTTTTTATTTACGGGATATTAACTCCTAATATTGGCGATGTAGTTCAATATAGAATACTTGACACCATTGTAGGTTGCACTTTGGCTTTCCTTGCCAATCATTTTTTATGGCCTTCCTGGGAGTTTTTAAATATTCCTTCACACATAGAAAAATCAATTGTTGCAAATCAAAATTACTTAAAAGAAATTTCCGTTTTTTATAATAAAAAAGGGACTATTTCTACTTCGTATCGGTTAGCCCGAAAAAATGCTTTTATCGAAATAGGTAATTTAATGGCTTCTTTCCAAAGAATGGTCCAAGAACCAAAATCGAAACAAAAGCAATTACCACAAGTATATAAATTAGCGGTACTTAATCATTCATTGCTATCGTCATCAGCTTCATTAGGAACGTACATCCAATCGCACAAAACTACGTCTGCTTCTGAAGCGTTTAATGTTGTAGTCGATACTGTCATTAGAAACCTGGATAATGCGATTGCACTTTTGAAAGAAAATGATTTATATCTAAAAGAAAATCTACCAAAAGAAGATTTGGCTATGCGATTTACGGAATTAAAAAATATTCGAGCCAAAGAATTAAAAGAAGGAATTCCTATTGATGAAGAGGCCTTTCAATTGAAAATGCAAGAAGCGCAATTGGTTATAGAGCAATTAATCTGGCTGACTAATCTCTCTGAAAATATTTTAAAAACTACAAAAGAATTAATGGAGTCTTAAAGAAAAAAGCGCTGGAATTAGAAAATATCTAAATCCAGCGCTTTTTATTTTATTTCTAACTTTTCTAATTATTCAGTTTTAAAACAGAGGCAGTATCTTTCCTGATTTGATCCAATAAAGCCGGATTATCATTCAAAGTCTGACCATAAGAAGGAATCATCACTTTTAATTTTTCCTGCCATTCCGGAGTTTCAATTTCATCTTTAAAACATCTTCCTATTAAATCTACCATAATAGAAACTGCGGTTGAAGCACCAGGAGAAGCACCAAGCAAAACAGCTAAAGATCCATCAGCAGTTGTGATTACTTCAGTACCAAACTCTAGTATTCCGCCTTCTTTTTCATCTTTTTTTATCACTTGTACGCGTTGTCCTGCACGTTCTAATTTCCAATCTTTGGATCTTGCACCAGGAACATATTCTCTCAACGCATTAATTCTGTCTTTAGGAGACTGACGCACTTGCTCAATCAAATATTTTGTAAGGGGAATATTTTTAATACCGGCAGCAATCATAGGAATGATATTATCTGGTTTTATAGATAATGGCAAATCAGAATACGAGCCATTTTTTAAAAATCGAGTAGAAAAACCCGCAAAAGGTCCAAAAAGCAGTTGCCTTTCTCCATTTATCATTCGGGAGTCAATATGTGGAACTGACATTGGTGGTGCACCCACACTCGCTTTTCCATATACTTTTGCCTGATGTTTTGCAATCACTTCAGGATTGGTGCATTTAAGCCATTGCCCGCTTACAGGGAAACCGCCATAGCCTTTCCCTTCGGGAACGTTTGCTTTTTCTAGTAGCGGCAAGGAACCACCACCAGCACCAATAAAAACAAATTTAGTATATGTTTTCCTTTTTTGGCCTGTAGCCAAATCAGTAACTTTTATTCTCCAAGATTTATCTTCACGTTGTCTCATTTTTTGGACTTCGTGATTGAAATACATCGTAACTCCATCTAATTTAGTTAAATAACTAAAAATGCTTCTGGTTAATTCTCCAAAATTCACATCGGTACCAATAGCCATTGAAGTTGCTGCTACTTTCACAGATTCGTTTCTGCCTTCCATAACAAGAGGCATCCATTCTTTTAATTTTGCAAAATCAGTACTGAAAACCATTTGCTTAAAAAGAGGATTCGAATTCAAAGCCTCAAATCTTGTTTTAAGGTATTCCACATTTTTTTCTCCCCAAACAAAACTCATGTGAGGGATACTTTTAATAAAATTTTCAGGTGATGAAACTTTATTTTGTTGTACTAAATAGGCCCAAAACTGTCTAGAAACCTCGAAAGATTCCGCAATACTGATTGCTTTTTTTGGGTTGATGCTTCCATCTTCACTTTCTGGAGTATAATTAAGCTCACAAAAAGCAGAATGTCCAGTTCCAGCATTATTCCATGCATCAGAACTTTCGGCAGCAGCCATATCTAATCTTTCGTAAATTTCAATTTTTATATCGGGTTGTAACTCTTTTAGGATTAAGCCAAGGGTGGCGCTCATTATTCCAGCTCCTATAAGAACTACTTCACTTTGCGAACGAACGGTTGTATCGGGCATAACAAAATTTTAAAGTGCAAAGATACTTTATATATGCAGAAAAAATGTAACAAATAATTGTTAAAAAGTAAGGAATTACAAATCTATTTTAGCCATTTGAGTGGCTTTGCAACTGGATTTTTAAAACATCTTTCGAGTTAAATAATCCTGAAGCATTATCGTTGCCGAAATTTCATCAATCAAAGCTTTATTTTGACGCTTTTTTTTGCTAAGACCGCTGTCAATCATCGTTTGAAAAGCCATTTTTGAAGTAAACCGTTCATCAACCCTAATTACTTTCATATCCGGAAAATGATTGGTGAAATGCGTTACAAAACCTTTAATGACAGAAGCGCTTTCTGAGGGCTCTCCATTCATTTGTTTAGGTTCTCCTATAAGAACAGCTTCAACTTTCTCTTTGGAAAAATAGTCCTTCAAAAAAGCAATTGCAGTTGCCGATGGAATGGTTGTCAATCCCGAAGCTATGATTTGCATTTCATCAGTAACGGCTATTCCGGTACGTTTTTGTCCGTAATCTATGGAGAGAATTCTTGGCATTTATAAGGAGTTTTTGTGTTTAATAAAACCGAAGACAGAAACGGAGTTTTCCACCATATCAATATAATAAACAGCAGTATAACCTTTGAAAACATAATCTCTTATATTTTCGTCGTTATAATATCTAGATTTCTTGAAAAGAAAAGGTTGTTTTAAATCTTTTTGAATATTTCGTAATAAATCATTTTTAAACTTTCTAGCTGCGACTGGCTTATCTTTCGAAATATAATAAACCTGACTATTTAATTCAAACAAAAATTCATCCTGAAACTTAATTCTCATACTTAGAAATTGTTTCTTCAAGTATTGCATCTACCTCTTCAAAAGTATAAAATTTTGCAGTTCCATTTTTAATCTTAGCCAAAGCAATATCCAATTTTCTCTTATTTTCATCGAAATCAGTATCTTCCTGAACTATTTTCAATTCATCTGATGAAAACGAACTCAATAACTCCAAAATTTTGGCTTTTATTTTTGGTTGAAATTCTAATCTAATTGTTTCCATGTTAATTGTATTGATTACACAAATATACAAAATTTTAGAGTCCAAAAAAAGTACATTCTTTTTAATTTAGCAATTCACACTCCTAAAAATATATTTGTTGACAACATAACTATTTTAATTTTCCAATTCTTAGCAACAACGGAAAAGTCACTTTCTTATCGCTTTTTTTCCAAGAAATTTTTAAATCATCACGAATCAGATCTAACGGATTACTATCGTTTTTCGAAATATAATGTTGTGTCGCTGACCATGTTTCCAAATATCCTATGAGCTCTTCAAAAGTCCATGTTAGCTTATTTTCGAAAGGATACGTAACAATTTCATTAAATGGAAATGGAATCGTTTTGTAATTTTCATCCAGATACTTTCGCTCCGCATCCCAATACAGCCCAATTATATTGTGATAAAAATTTCGTAGTATTTTATCTGAATCCGAATTTGTGGAAAACAATCCATATCCTAATATCGCAAAGATTCCTTCCGGTTTTAAAATTCTGTAGATTTCTTTATAAAACAAATCAAAATCAAACCAATGTACTGCTTGGGCAACCGTAATTAAATCAAACTCTTGATTCTTGAAAAAGGTGTTTTCTGCAGCCGCTACTTTATAAATTATATTCTCTTTTGGAATGGCATTGTCAAGTTGGTTCTGGCTAATATCAATTCCATAAACCGTTTCGAAAACTTGCGAAAGCTTGTGTGCCACTTGCCCATTTCCGGTTGCAATATCTAGCGCAACTCCCTTATTTTTGACAAATGAAACCAAATAATCAATCATTTCATCTGGATATTGTGGTCGGAATTTAGAATACTGAGCAGCTTGTTTGGAGAAATTATCTTTCATGTACAGATGATTTTCATTTATTCTTCAAATTTACAACATTTGAAAAACATTAAATACGCTGCAAGTTAAATCTGTAACATTTTCAAATCAATTTGCGTTTCTGATTTTAGTTAAAAAACATATCTTTGTCAAAAATCTAACTAAAATGAATCCATTACAAACAATTATAGAACAAGCTTGGGAAAATCGTGCTTTGTTACAAGAAAAGACAACAACTGATGCTATCAGAGAAGTTATCGAATTACTAGATACCGGAAAATTACGTGTTGCCGAGCCAGTTGGTGACGGATGGCAGGTAAACGAATGGGTAAAGAAAGCGGTTGTGATGTATTTCCCTATTCAAAAAATGGAAACATTACATTCTGGTATTTTTGAATATCACGATAAAATGCTGCTAAAAAAAGACTTCGCCGAAAAAGGAATTCGTGTCGTTCCTAACGCAGTAGCACGTTACGGTGCTTATATTTCAAGCGGTGTCATTTTAATGCCAAGTTATGTAAACATTGGTGCTTATGTTGACGAAGGAACGATGGTAGACACTTGGGCAACCGTAGGAAGTTGTGCTCAAATTGGTAAAAACGTACACTTGAGCGGTGGTGTTGGTATCGGTGGTGTTCTGGAACCTTTGCAAGCTGCTCCAGTTATCATTGAAGATGGCGCTTTTATTGGTTCTCGTTGTATTGTTGTTGAAGGTGTTCATGTTGGGAAAGAAGCAGTTCTTGGTGCCAATGTTTGTTTGACTGCATCTACAAAAATCATTGATGTAACCGGTGAAACTCCTATCGAAATGAAAGGTTATGTTCCTGCCCGTTCCGTGGTAATTCCGGGAAGTTATACTAAAACGTTTCCAGCAGGAGATTTTCAAGTACCTTGCGCTTTAATCATTGGAACACGCAAGCCTTCAACAGATTTGAAAACATCATTGAACAATGCTTTACGCGAATATGACGTAGCGGTTTAATCCCTCTTAAAATAAAAAATTATTGTATATTCCTCCCTTAAACGGGAGGTTTTTTATATTATGAAGATACTAGTAATACAACAAAAAATGATTGGTGATGTTTTGGCAAGCAGCATTATATGCAATAATCTTCGCACTGCCTATCCTGAAGCTCAAATTGATTATTTGGTGTATGCATCAACAACTCCTGTTTTAGAAGGCAATCCTAATATTGACAACATTATATTATTTGAGGAAAAACACCGCAAAAGCAAAAAAGAATTCTTGAATTTAGCACTTCAAATCCGAAATGCTAAATATGACATTCTCATAGACGCTTATTCCAAGCTGGAAAGCTGGCTTATTGTTTTTTTAAGTGGTGCCAAAAAGAAAATATCTTATGAGAAGAAAGGACGAAAATTTTTATATACCGATAACATCCCTTATCAGGCTGCTCCAAAAACTAATTTTGGTTTAGCTATAGAAAGGCGACTGTCATTATTAGATCCTTTAAAAATATCAATCCCAATTGATCCGTTACCAAAATTATTTGTGACCAATGAAGAAAATCAAAAAGCTATTGCACTTTTTGAAAAACACCAATTAAAAAAAGATAGAAAAACAGTAATGATTAGCCTTTTGGGAAGTGAAAAACTCAAAACATATCCACTGGAATATATGGCAAAAGTTATTGATACAATAGCCGAAAATAAAGATGTAAATATTCTTTTTAATTATTTTCCAAAGCAAATCAATGATGCAAAAACTGTTTTTGACGCTTGTAAATCTTCAACACAAGCAAAAATTTATTTTGATTTATTAGGCGGCGATTTGAGATCATTTATCGCCATTATGAATCAATGCGATTTGATTGTTGGAAATGACGGTGGAGCAATAAACATGGCCAAAGCACTGAAAAAACCTTCTTTTATTATTTTCTCGCCTTGGATAGAAAAGAAAATTTGGGCAACTTTTGAAGATGGAATTCAAAACGAATCAATCCACTTGAATGACTTCAAACCTGAATTATTCATATCAAAAACGGAGAAAGAACTCAAAAAAGAGGCGCTTACGCTATATCAGGAATTTGATCCGAGTTTATTTAAAGATAAAGTTGATTCTTTCTTAAAACGAAATCTTTCAAATGGCAAAACAAAATAGCGAATCAACACAACTAAATAAATTGCCCCTAACTGCATTAATCATTACCTACAATGAGGAAAGTAACATGGCGTCTGTTCTGGAAAATATAGATTTTGCAGATGAAATTTTGGTTATTGATTCTTTTAGTACAGATCAAACAATAAAAATAGCCTCGTCCTATAAAAACGTAAAAATTATCCAACATCCTTTCGAAAACTATGCTACGCAACGAAATTATGCAACAAACCTGGCCACAAATCCTTGGATTCTTTTTCTTGATGCCGATGAAAGACTTACACTGGAACTGAAGGCAGAAATTATAGAAACTATTCAGAAAAAAGAAAGTCATTCTGCTTATTATTTTTATAGGACTTTCATGTTCGAAAACAAAAAACTACGGTTTAGCGGTTGGCAAACAGATAAGATTTTCAGATTATTTCAAAAAGAAAAAGTACATTATGCTTTACATAAAACAGTACATGAAAAATTAATAGTAACTGGGACAATTGGTAAATTTAAAAACAAACTAATTCACTATTCTTACAGCGATTATTCCAGTTATAAACAAAAAATGGTTCTTTACGGAAATTTAAAAGCAAAAGAAGAATATCTTAAAGGAACAAACCCAAACTTATTCCATTTCTATATTCGTCCCCTATTTAAATTTATTTATCAATATACAATTCGATTGGGTGTTCTAGATGGTAAAAAAGGGATTATAATATGTTATTTGAATGCATTTAGCGTTTATGTACGCTTTAAAGAATTAAAAAAAATGAAATCTAAACATTAAGATTTCCAAAATTTCAATTTCTTTTTCAATCTTTGCTTTTTTGCAAATTTTTCTTGAAATTGATTCGTAGATTCCCACATTTTATCAAAAATCACATTGCTTGATTCAGTGTAATATTTTGCGTATTCATCACTCATTATGGCAATCATTTCCTTTTTTGGCGTAAGCCTGCTTAAGTTTTCCATTCGCTGATTAAAATCCATAGCCTTATGAAAATTCATTCTGTTTAAATCTACTAAGAAGAATTGGTACTGATTCTCAGAAACTTTTTTTATTAACGTATTTCCGGGGGAGTGGTCTAAAAATTCAATTCCTTTTTCATGTAAATCGAAAGAAAATTTAGTGAACTGTCTTAAAATAGCATCATGATCCGGATAACTAGGAATTTCCACTAATTCTCTGAAAGTCAACTCGGTTTCCAGATGCTCACTCGCATAATAACTATCCGTTAATCCAAGCCAATTATAATTTTCAAGAAAAGCAATGGGCTGTGGCGTCCCTATTCCTTTTTCTAGTAAAGCGCTGGCATATTCAAAAGAACGTCTCGCTTTTGACTTTCTAAAATATTTATAAGCCACTTTATTAATTAAATTAGGAATTTTGAAGGATTTGATGTTGATCGTTTTCCCTTCTAATTCAAAAAGTTTTATTTTATTTCTTTTGCCGTCACCAAAAAGAGTTCCTTTAGAGTTAAATTCCCTCATTAAGGAATGAACTTCTTTTGAATTATTTAAGGTTTTAGAAAATTTATATTTTTCGATCATTTCATTTTACTATAAGAAAATTAGTGCTTAGTATTTGTTCAAAATCGGTTTCCAAAAATCAATAACTTTAGGTTTATTAATGCCATGGCATCCGAATGGAAGTTGGTTATTAATTAATTCAAAAGCAATTTTAGGTTTTCGATCTATTGCAAAATGTAAGGCTTCTTTATAATCCGGAATTTTAAAATTTTCATCAAATTCAGATGCTTTTAAAGACCAAAAAACATCCTCTATAGCATGAATTTCTTTTACCTCCGCATTCAAAAACTCAAAAATAAACGGCTCATTCTGTTTCGCAATTGCATAATGCGATGCTGTTCTACGCAATGAAAAACCGCCATTTCCAACTTTAAAAAAAATTTGTTCACGATTGTTTTTCTTTTTAGATCTGAACTTTCTTGCTAATTTATTAAAATACTTCAACCAAATAGTATTTTCCAGAGTAGCAATCCATGGAGCCCCTATATAATCATATCCTTTTTGACACCATTCTTCCAGCTCATCTTTAAAAACAAAAGCATCTAATTGATAAATTAATATATACTCTGAATCCAAAAAACGTTCATAAAATGTGGTTGACAATAGCAATTCATTATATCCCTCAATATTTTCAAAATAGCGTTTTGGAAAACTTTCAACAACAATTTTATCAAATTTTTCGGTAATGTAAGAATTGTCTAGATCTTCAGGTTGAACCAAAACAATTTCATAATTTTTAAGGACTTTAACACATTGCAAGAAGGATTTCTCTTCAAGTTCTCCAAAAAAAGATTTATATATAGGGATGACAACTTTTACTGAATTTTTCATTTTATTGTATTAATTTAAATCAAAAATATAAAACTGATAGTACACTTAATACTTTTTTTCGTAATCAGCATTGGCAATTTTTCCTGTTTCATCTATCTTCCAAGAGCTGGAATCATTAGCCGTTTTAAAATAAAAAAGTTGCTCTTCAGAAAGATTATTCATGTCTATATACCAACCGCCATGCAAAGCTACGTATGGATAATCTGTGCGCAAGGCCGTTTTAAATTTCTTGTTTTTTCTGTGGTAGAAAGGTTTGTACAAAGCAAAAGTAGTATCAATATCGGCATCATAAACTCCTTCGGAGATCTTTTTTTTCCAAAACTTAGCTTCCCAGCTAATCACTTTTTCTCTATTAGGGTTACTCAAGGGAATGTCATCTATTTTCAATCCGAAACCTACTTTCATTCGTTTTTTATTTTCTAATAAAACAGATTGGAATTTAATCAAAAAATCCTCCGGACAATCGGCTAAAGGAACAATGTCAGGATCCGTAACAACATAATATCCGTTACCGTATTTTACGAACAGATCGTATCTTTTCCAAAAAACTAAATGCCCATAATTCTTTTTTAGCCGGTGAATGGTTGCTTTATTTTTGATTTCATCAAAATAACGCAATAATGGTTCGTAGGTAGAATTATTGTCAATAATAACAAGGTTTGAAAAACCTCTTGCCAATAAAAAATTGATTAGCTTTTTTAAATACTCCAGTTGATTAAAGCTTGTAATAATGATTGGAATTTCCTTAGACTTTGTTAGCGTCAAAGTCTTATGATCTATACCAGATAATTTGTAGAAATAAAAACAAATTCGAATACGTAAATATTTTAAAACTGTTAGAATCATTTAAAAAAAAGGATGAATTAATATTCAAAAACCAATCAATATTATACAAATTCCATGTTTGGAATGTTGATAGGCAAGCAAAAATAATCTTATAATTAATTAAAAGTGCTACAATTCTGAAATAAATTTAAGATTTATACCAATAAGAAAGATTATTTTTGCAGCAGAATCTATCTATACAAACTACACATGAACACAAGTGATGAAATCCACAATGCTTACGAAGTCATAAAAAATGGCGGAATCATCCTATATCCTACTGACACCGTCTGGGGAATTGGTTGTGATGCCACAAATGCTGAGGCTGTCGCCAAAATATACAAACTCAAACAAAGAGCCGAAACCCAAAGCATGATTGTTTTGATGAATGGCGAAAAAATGATGTACAATGTTTTCAAAGACATTCCTGAAGTAGCCTGGCAAATCATTGATTTATCCGAAAATCCAACCACTTTGATATTGGACAAACCCAGAAATGTGGCACCAAATATAATCTCTTCCGATAACTCATTGGGAATCCGCATTGTGAAAGAACCTTTTTGCTTTAAATTAATGGAAAAGATGAAAAAACCATTGGTTTCGACATCAGCAAATATCTCAGGCCAACCTACTCCTATTGCTTTCAAAGATATTAGTCCGGAAATTATAAAAGGTGTAGACTATGTTGTAAATTTGCACCGTGAAAAAATTGGCGGAAAACCGTCAACAATAATAAAATTAACGAATGATTCTCAGGTGAAAGTGATTCGGAAATAGTATTCAGTTTTCAGTTTAACAACTTTGGACTTTAGACTTTAAACATTTTTAAAATGAGCATTAAAACTTCATACAAAACAGCCTTAAATAATACAATTTTTCAAGTCATTTCTCAAGCTTCTCAGGAACTTAACATCGAAAGTTACGTTATTGGTGGATTCGTGAGAGATTTACTTTTGAATAGAGACTTTAAAAAAGATATTGATATTGTTGCTGTTGGCAGCGGAATCGAATTAGCTTTAAAAGTTTCCCAATTACTTCCAAAGAAACCAAAAGTTCAAGTTTTCAAAACCTACGGAACTGCAATGTTGCGTTTTGAAGACACTGAAATTGAGTTTGTAGGCGCTAGAAAGGAATCCTATCATTTTGAAAGTCGCAATCCTGTTGTAGAGAACGGAACGCTTGAAGATGATCAAAATCGTCGTGATTTCACCATAAATGCGTTGGCTTTATCCTTAAACGCTACTAATTTTGGAGAACTTTCAGACCCTTTCAACGGATTGGAAGATTTAAAAAACAAAATAATTAGAACACCTCTGGATCCAGACATTACTTTTTCTGATGATCCGTTGCGTATGTTAAGGGGAATCCGTTTTGCGAATCAATTGGGATTTGAAATCGAAGATAATTCGTTTAAATCCATTGCAAAAAATGCCGAACGAATTAAAATTATTTCTGGAGAACGTATTGTTGATGAATTGAATAAAATACTTTCGACAGATAAACCTTCCATAGGATTTTTGTTATTGTTCAAAACTGGTCTTTTAGATATTATTCTTCCGGAATTAACCGCTTTGAATCAAGTAGAAGAAATAGAAGGTCACACGCATAAAAACAATTTTTATCACACTTTAGAAGTTGTTGACAATATTTGCCCACACACTGATGATGTTTGGTTACGTTGGTCAGCATTATTGCACGATATTGGAAAAGCACCAACGAAACGCTTTAATAAAAAACAAGGCTGGACCTTTCATGGACATGAATTTCTTGGTGGAAAAATGGCGAAGAAAATATTCGAACGCTTACACATGCCGTTGAATCATAAAATGAAATTTGTACAAAAAATGGTCATGATGAGTTCGCGTCCCATTGTTTTATCACAAGATACGGTTACCGATTCAGCGGTGCGTCGTTTGGTTTTTGACGCAGGTGAAGATGTAGAGAATCTAATGACGTTGTGTGAAGCAGATATCACTACTAAAAACCCGAATAAGTTCAAAAAATACCACAATAATTTTATAATTGTTCGCAAGAAAATTGTGGAAGTCGAAGAGCGCGATCAGGTACGTAATTTTCAACCCCCAATATCTGGTGAGGAAATTATGGAAAAATTCAATTTAAAGCCATCCAAAGAAATTGGAATGTTGAAGGAAGCTATAAAAGAAGCGATTTTGGAAGGAGAAATTCCAAATGAATATGAGGCAGCCTATCAATTTATGCTAAAAAGAGCAGCAAAAATCGGATTAAAGATTAATGCTTGTTGAATTAACATTTAGTTTCATTTAAATATCTTTACGAAAATTAATTTCAAACAATGAAAAAAGAGAATAATTACGTTATCATTTGGTTGTTATCCGGTTGCTTATTGTTATTTATGATGGTTGTCGTGGGAGGAATTACCCGGTTGACCAATTCTGGTTTATCAATGACCGACTGGCATTTAGTAACGGATACTTTTCCGCCTTTAACCGAAGAAAAATGGTCACAGGCTTTTGAAGAATATAAAAAATTTCCGGAATACCAAAAAATAAACATCCACAATGATTTCACACTTAGTGATTATAAATTCATCTATTTTTGGGAATGGTTTCACCGTTTCATAGGAAGAATAATTGGCTTAGTGTTTTTTGTTCCATTTGTCTATTTCTTGTTCAAGAAACGTCTTTCTACTGAGACCATCAAAAAATGTATTATTTTGCTATTCATGGGCGGTTTTCAAGGATTCTTGGGCTGGTTTATGGTACGTAGCGGATTAATCGACAATCCGGATGTAAGTCATTTTAGATTGGCATTACACCTTACATTTGCTTTCATCACATTTGCTTACACACTTTGGGTAGCTTTGGACTTAATCTATCCAAACAAAGCAACTGTCATAATTCCATTGCGAAAACTAGCACGCATTGCATTAGTGTTTTTGTTGTTACAAATTATATATGGAGGGTTTGTTGCGGGTTTAAATGCAGGTTTAATTCACAATCACTGGCCTTTAATGAGTGACGGGCAATTGATTCATGATAGTGTTTTTATAGAAAAAAGTACCTTGTTTTTGAATCTTATCGAAGGAAAAAGCGGTGTTCAGTTTGTACACAGAACCATGGCATATGTTGTAGTAGGATTAATTCTTGCTCTTTATTTCACAAGTAAAAAACATACTCTTTCCTCGTTACAGAAAAAAGGAATCAATATCTTGGTATTAATCGTATTTTTGCAATTCACATTGGGTGTCTTTACTTTGCTTTACAGTGTTCCACTTTGGTTGGGATTATTACATCAAATAATGGCTTTCTTTTTACTGACGGCAATGACATTCACATTACATCGATTATCTAAATAAAAGTATAACAACTATTACACCTGACTATATTGTCGCATTTCTTTGTTTATAAACTTAAATGTCTAAACTTGCAGCTCAAGATAAATTTATAGATTTATCAGATTATGGAAGACCTTTTGGGAAATTTCTCGCCAATAAATTAAAAAATACTCGATTCACACCTATTCACGTCACCTTACTTTTTGGCGTTTCAGGCTTGATTGCTATTTACTGTATTTCCCAAAGACATTACTTTTTAGCCAGTTTTTTCATCATTCTAAAATCAATTATTGATGCAGCCGATGGAGAACTGGCGAGGTTAAAAAATACGCCTTCCTATACCGGAAGGTACTTAGACAGCGTGTTTGATATTATCTTAAATTTTTTGTTTTTAATGACCATTTGTTATGTTTCGAAAACATCATTTTGGCTAACTTTAATTGCCTTTTTTTGCATTCAATTACAGGGAACTTTATACAATTATTACTATGTTATTTTAAGAAATAAATCAGTAGGCGGAGATACAACCAGTAAAATTTTCGAATACAAATCTCCTAAAGCTTTACCCGGAGAAACCCAAAAATCAGTTGATATTTTATTCCGAATTTATACCATTGTCTACGGTACTTTTGATAAAATAATCCACACTCTCGATAAAGAGGCATACAAGGTAAAAACGTTTCCAAACTGGTTTATGACGGTACTTTCTATCTATGGATTGGGATTTCAATTGTTGATTATTGCCGTAATGTTACCAATGAATTTAACAGAATATATCATTCCATTTTTTATAATTTACACAGTATTTATTTTTGTCATAATTGGTATTCGGAAAGTATTTTTTAAGGTTTAAAATCGTCATAATTAAAATCTATACCAACAACATAAACATCATATTGTCAGATTTTTAAAAACCAATACCTTTAGCCTTAATTCAACATAAATATCATTCCTATTCAGTAACGCATGATAAAATAAAATTGTATAATTCACTAGAATTATATAATGATTTTACAGAATTGTATAACAATTTTACAGTTTAAAATTACCAAATTTGTAAAGAACAAATAGTAATTTAAAACTTAGATATTATGCCGAATTCAAAAGAGATTGAAGGAAACTGGAATGAGTTTAAAGGAAAACTTAAACAAAAATTTGCTGATTTAACGGATGATGATTTACTATACGATGAAGGTAAAGAAGACGAAATGTGGGGTAAATTACAACAAAAATTAGGCAAGACAGAAAAAGAAATTAAATCATTATTTGATTAATTCTTAAACCTAAACTTACTTGAACTGTTTCAATTGTAAGATTCAAAATTTTTCTTTCTTAGGATTCTTTGAACATACATTTGAAACAGTTTTTTTATAGCCAAAACTACCCAATCCAATTCTTAAAATCAGAAACTTTTTCCCTGCTTACTATCACCTCATCTGCTGCATAAGAAGGCAGAATGACCTTTAATCGGGAGTTACTATAGACTATAATTTCTTTAATCGCTTTAAGGGGAACTATGAATTTTCGACTTACACGATAAAAAGCTGCCGGGTCTAATTCCTGTTCCAAAAGTTCTAAGGTCGTTTCAATTAAATAATTTCTGTTGTCAAAAGTATGAAGATACGTTCCTTTATTTTCACTAAAAAAACACTCAATTTCATCGATAGAAATCACTTTTAAGTGTTGCCCTATTTTTACCGTAAAACGTTTTTTATGATTCTTCTCAAACGGATTAGAGAGCATTTTTTTAATCTGCTCGAAATCTAATTGTAAGGTTTCTTGTTTTGGCAAACGCGCTTTAAATTTAGCTACGGCAATTTCTAAATCATCCTCATCTATGGGTTTCAAAAGATAATCGATGCTGTTCAATTTGAAAGCTCGTAAAGCATATTCATCATACGCAGTTGTGAAAATTATGGCACTCTTAATTTCAACTTTTTCGAATATTTCAAACGACAATCCATCCGATAATTGGATGTCCAGAAAAATCAATTCCGGATGTTTATTATTAGAAAACCAATCAATGGCTTCTTCTACAGAATGCAATAACACTCCCACTTCAATATTTATTTTTTCCAGTTTTCGTTGGAGCAATCGTGCTGCGGGTTTTTCGTCTTCGATTATTATTGTTGTCATTAAATGTTGAATCGTTTATTTGGTTATTTGTTTAACTGAAAACTGCTGCTGAATACTCCTTTTCACTCCCATTTCTCGCTTTTCTCCTTTTCCATAAATTCCTTGATCTTTTTATCTTCCCAGTTTTTTCCAAAAATCCAATTGGGCATAAATGTAGAAAGTGCATGCGCCAATAATCCAATTCCCCAAAAGAATGCGGTGAAGAAATTTTCTATTTTAAAATAGCTTTCTCCTGCATCTAAATCTCTAATATTAATAAACACAATCACTATATTTATCGCTACATAAACAATTAAATGCGTGTAAAACCCCTTTAATCGTTTCACTTTCCTTTTGGCGGAAGCATATTTATCTTCGGGTTCCATTCCCTCAAGTTCTGATTTATAGTTTCTTTCCATTTTGTTACTATTTAAAAGTATTCATTCAAAAAACATGTTCATTCTTATTTTAAAATAAAACTATTCCCAAGATTTTTTTTGTCCATTTTCTTTATCCATGAATTCCTTAATTTTTCTTTCTTCCCAATCTTTATTGAAAAATGGCATATAATTAAAAACTTTCATTCCGTGAAAAATCACTCCAATTCCCCACCCCAACATCGGCCAAAAAAACCACAAATGTTCTGGAGAAGTTTTTAAATTTAGAATCAGAAAAAAAATATTGATCACAATATATGCCGCCAAGTTCCCATAGAAACCTTTAATTTCCTCTACTTGTTTTTTTGCTTTAAAATAACGCTCTTCGTTTTGATATTTATTTTCCATGATTTTTTATTTAAATTTATTCAACCCTTAAAGTTTCTCCGAATATTATTTCCAAGTTTGTTTCTGCTCTTCTTTTCGCAAAATTTCCTGAATCTTTCTTTCTTCCCAATTGGAACTGTACCCAAAAACCTTGAAAGCATGCATCGTCACTCCAAATCCCCATCCGGCTGCAGAAAACCAAAACCATTGAAATTTTGGAGAAAAAGTTAGGTTTATATATATTAAAATTGGAATTACACAACAGTAAGAAATCAAGTTTCCATAAAATCCTTTGAGCTCTTCCACTCGTTTTTTAGCTCTAAAATAAGCCGTATTTTCATTGTAATTTGTAATTGTTTCCATAACTGTAATTTGTTTCGTCAAAAGAGGTATTTTTACCGTAAATGTTTTCTCGTTTTGAATAATCAAGACTTTTCTGTCAGTTATAATTCCATACCTGTTGACGATATTTTGCAAACCAACACCTTGACGATCCTGCAACACTTCTTTCTTTTGATAATCGTTTTGAACAGCCAGATAATCGCCCTCAACAAAAATCCTGATGTGCAATGGTCTTTGTTCACTAACCACATTATGTTTTACCGTATTTTCGAGCAAAAGCTGTAAAGAAAGCGGCACAACTTTGGCTTCTGTCATTGCGAGGGATGAAGCAATCCAATCATCTTGGGTTGGTAATTCATAAAACAAACTGTTTTCAAAACGCATTTTAAGTAAATTCATATAGGTTTTAGCGAAAGCCAATTCTTCCTCAACAGAAACCAATTCTTTGTCTTTTTGTTCCAAAACATAACGATAAATCTTTGATAATGAAATAGTAAACCGTTGCGCATTATCTGGATTTTCTTCAATCAAAGAACTTAACACATTCAAACTATTAAAAAGAAAATGAGGATCTATTTGATTTTTTAAACTTTCAAACTTTGCCGAAGCGGTTCCTGCAATGATTTTTTGTTCTTTGACTTTATTTTCATTGTAAGCTTTGTAAAAATGTAAAGCATGAACTCCTAACAATACGATAAAAGCAATAATTGAAGATTCAATATAATTTGAAGGAGTCTCATTTGCTAAAAAATCTGTCATTGATTTTTTTTCCAGGATAACTTTCAAAAAGATACGAAGCAAAAAAATCACAAATAAGGAAATAAAGAAAGAGCTGACAAACCCAATAATTATCCGTTTTGTAGAATACATATTGTCTTTAAATATTTTGTCCAAAAACATAAACAACGCTGCATTAACAAGGTATAATGTAACGCTATAAAGCATACAGTATAAAAAATACATATATAACTTAGGACTAATAGCCTCATTTCCAAATGTAATGAATTCAATTAGAAAGGACACTAAAAAAATCACAACCCCAATAAACAACGCTTTAAGCAAATGTGGTTTTATATACATCATTCTCTTTTTTCAATAGTTACAATTCTCTGTTTTATTTCTTAAAAACGAATAATTAGAAACAATCAACAGACTTATTTACAGTTTTTCAATGCTGCTGTTGCTCTTTCTAAACCCCATTTTGGGGAGAAAGGAGTTTCAGGTTTAAAAGTAGCAAAAAGTCCAATAGCTTTTTCAATTTGCACACACATTGGTTTAGTATCAGTTCCCCAAAATTTAGCTCCACCAATTTCAAACTCTGCTTTACCAAAAACAACTCTTGGGTTTTCCGGAGCAATTGCCTGTGCTTTTCCGTACAATTCCATAACAGTTCCGGATAATTTTTGTCCGTTTGTCATTGGGTCAAAAGCAATCCAAGCAGTGTGAATCATAGCCTGCATAACTAATAATTCGGCATTATTGGGATTTTTTCCCATTTCTGTATCCAAAGAATTCTGAGCTTTTGTAAGCAACAAATTCATTTGCTCCTTGTCTTTTGTTCTAAAAGCAGTTGTAGTATTTACTAATGCAACGTAATAATTAGGCAACCAACTTGTTTTTTCAGCACCGGCAATTCTTTCGAATAAATCAGAAGCTTCGGTATTTTTTCCTTCGCCCCAAAGTTGGAATGCTTTTCCCATTCCTTGTTCGAATTGCCCTTGAGCCGATAATAAACTACATACAAATAATGCGATTGTGGTCATAATTTTTGTCATGATTTCTTGTTTTTAAATGGTTATTTATTTTGATGATTGAAACGTTATATAATTTATACTTCAAAAGTATCTCGGTTTTTATTGATTTAAAATTTATAGATACTGAACTGTAGAATTTGATGGATGAATTGTGATTTAGTTGAAAGTCGTAAAGCCGAAAGTCATAAAGTTGAAAGAGTTTTCGTTTACAAGGACTTTGACCTTTGACATTATGACTCTTTTCAAAGATTCTTCAACTGATTGTCTTTTTTATCGTTGCTTATTGTCCAAAAGAACCCTACAAAGAAAAAACGATCTGCTGTAGGAACAATTTCTTTTCTGTTGTAAAACCCCGCATTATCCGGATTATTGGCATATTCATATCCAAAAACATTCTGAGAACCTAAAACATTAGAAACCGAGAAATATAAAATCTTTTGCTGCGACAATAAATACGCCCAGTTGAAACTCAAGCTGTTGTACGCTTTTGTTTTTCCATTCATGAATTCCGCTTCGTTTGGGTTGTTGTATGGTCGTCCCGAACTGTATGAATTAGTAAACCCTATTTGTGATTTCCAGTCGTTTATCCAGTATTTAGTAACGATTGACAAACTGTGATCCGCAACAAAGCTAGGCGTGACTTGAGAACTGAAATTTTTATAATCTCTTTCGGTGTCGATGTAAGAATAGGAAACCCAGTATTCTAAGTTTTTGATTGATTTTCCGTCTCTCCAAAACAAATCCAAACCTTTTGCATAACCGGAACCGGTATTATCATAAACCGAATTAAACGTTGCCATTCCTGTGTCGAATTTCACTAAATTACTGTAGTCTTTAAAATAGGTTTCTGCACGAAATGTTTTCCCGTTTTTATTGTATTGAAAATTCAAAATATAATGAGAAGCTTTTTCGCTTTCAAACTGATGATTTTTGGAATATTTGATATATTCCGCATTTGGAGTTTGGGTAAAATCGCCATAAGCAAATGAAAACTGACTGTTTTTAGCCATTTTATACGCAAATGAAACTCGGGGTGAAATAGCAGTTTCGTTCAACAAATCGTTATTTGAAGCCCTTACTCCTATTTTTGCCGCCCATTTTTTAGAGAAGAAAATATCAGCTTCAGTATAAATAGCTGCAATGTTAGCATCATATCCATTGGTAAAAACAGATCCCGAATTCTCCTTAAAATCTTCATTGAATTGAGTAACAAAATAATCGGCTCCAAAAGATAGTTTCAATCGGTCAGAAAAGCTTTTTTTTAATTTTAATTTCAAATGAGCCGCATTTTCATCATTAGCCACTTTATCTGAATCCAAATTTATTTTGTTGTTGCTGTAGCCATAACTCAACCCAGAAGTAATTTGCCAGTTATTCCCAAAAACGCCTTTGTAAGACGAATTCAAATAGAAATTATTATTGTTTAAATCGACTCTGATTTTCTCCGGCGAATTGATGTTTTCTTGATTAATATCAAATTTAGAGCTGTCAAAAGCAGCGTATACTTTCAAAATTCCGTTGTTAAAATTATAGCGATACACCGTTTCTCCTGACAAAGATTGAAAAGGACTGTTCCAATCTACATTTTGGGGAATAACCGCTTGATACGGCGCTAAATTGATGTAATTCGCATTTACGCTCAAAGAACTTTTTTTCCATTTTTGGGTGTTTCCAAGTCCTAAACCTACGGTCATCAAAGCGATTTCGGTTTTATTTTGGTCTGGTTCATCTTGTGTATTCAATAGCAAAACACTGGATAATGCCTCTCCGTATTCCGCTGAATAACCGCCTGTAGAAAATGATATTCCACTAAATAAAAAAGGGGAAAACCTGCCTCGTGTAGGCAAATTATTCGTGGTTGCGCCATAGGGTTGCGCCACCCGAATCCCATCAACAAAAGTTTGTGTTTCATTGGCCTCGCCACCACGAACAAACAATCGCCCGTCCTCGCCTACCGTTTGTGTTCCTGGCAACGTCTGCAAAGCTGCAATAATATTTCCCGCTGAACCCGCTGTAGTTACGATGTCTAACGGTTTCAAAACCGAAACTCTTGCTTTATCGCCCGCTTCTAATGTTCCTGCGGTAATCACAACTGCATCAAGCGAAGTAACACTTTCTCGTAATTTGATGGTTCTATTTTGGAAATTAGCGACATCAATTACTGTTTTTGAAGTTTCAAAAATCAGGAAACTCACAACCAAAGTTTGATTCCCGATTGTTGTAGTTGTAAAACTAAAACTACCCGTTTCGTTACTCGAAGCACCATCATAAGTCCCTTCGATAAAAATATTGGCTCCCGAAACTGGTTTTCCTTTTTCATCAACCACTTTCCCTGAAATAGTAACTTGGGAAAATAGAGTTACAGAGAATAATAAAATGGCAAGAGTAAAAATCGATTTAAGGGTTCTGTTCGAATGGTTTGGTTGTTGAATGATTGTTGGTTTCATGATATTTGATTTTGATACAGCAAATATCTATTGCAAAAATCAAAACTGGAAAAAGTTATTACTGAACTGTTGAAATTACAGGATGAGTTGTTTTAGTAAATAAATTCAGAATTTGAAATCACGCATTTTTTATTTTATAATGAAAACCTTAAATTTGTTTGCAATCAAATTCTGAAAAAATGAAAAAATCACTCTTTTTACTTTTACTGTTCTCTTTTAGCACTGCGTTATTTTCTCAGGAAACCGAATCTATATTTGATGAAAAACTAGCCAAATCCCTAAAAGCGGATGATTACGGAATGAAGCAATATGTTTTTTGTTTATTAAAAACAGGAAGCAATACAACTGCTACAAAGGAGGAAAAACAAAAATTATTTGAAGGACACATGGCTAATATTAATCGATTAGCGCTAGAAGGGAAACTGGTTGTTGCCGGTCCTTTTATGAAAAACGAAAGAAATTATAGAGGTATTTATATTTTTAATGCCACTAGTATCGAAGAAGCTAAAACATTTGTGGCGACAGATCCTGCTGTACAATCGAAACTTCTGGAAGCGGAACTGACGCTTTGGTACGGAAGTGCGGCACTGCAGGAAACACTGAAAATTCATGATAAAATCGCCAAAACTAAAATCTAATTTTATGAACATTGAAGAATTACAGGTTATTTGTAAATCAAATGAAGCGGTAACAGAAAACATTAAATGGAAGGACGACTTGTGTTTTTGTATTGGAGAAAAAATATTTTTTGTTATTGGACTGAACCAATCCCCAACTTCAGCGGCATTTAAAGTTTTAGATGAAGAGTTTGAAGAAATAAGCAGTCGAGAAGGTTTTAAACCAGCGCCATACACTGCGCGTTACAAATGGGTTATGGCCAACGACCTTAACCAACTAACAGAAAAAGAATGGCAATTTTACATTGAAAAATCCTATTCTTTAGTCAGAAACAAACTTTCTGCCAAAATAAAAAAGCAACTTGGTTTTACCTAAAAAAAAAGTATGATAACTGAAAAAGAAAAAATGATTGCGGGAGAATATTATTTGGCAGGCGATCCTGTTTTAGTAAAAGACAGACGAAAATCTAAAAATTTGCTCCACCGATTAAATGTTACAGAATACCGAGTAACCAAGAAAGCGCGAGAAATATTAAAAGAATTAATCCCTAATGCAGGTGCTAATCTTTATATTGAACCTCCATTTTTTTGCGATTACGGATACAATATCAATTGTGGTGAAAATGTTTATTTTAATGTAAACTGCGTTGTTTTGGACTGTGCCAAAGTAACTATTGGCTCTAATGTCTTTTTTGCACCAGGCGTTCAATTGTACACCGCCACACATCCGCTGGATGCTGAGCTAAGAAAAACGCTGGAAAATGCACTTCCAATAACCATCGGTGATGACTGCTGGATTGGCGGAAACTCTGTTATTTGCCCTGGTATTACCATAGGAAATGGCTGTGTAATTGGTGCAGGCTCAGTAGTTACAAAAGATATTCCCGACAATTCTTTGGCGGTAGGAAATCCGGCAAAAGTGATTCGGAAATTGAATGTTTAATGAATATCCTAACCCGAATTATAAACTCCTCAAAACTAAAATTTCCTATCTTTGTTAGAACCTTTAAACACAAATAAAATAATTATGAAACATCTTAAAGCATTACTAGTCTTGGCACTAATTGTTGTTACAAACTCCGTTTCGGCACAATCCACTTTTGATAAATGGCCAGCCATAAAAGAATTTCACGAAGTAATGTCGCAAACATTTCATCCGGCTGAAGAAGGAAATTTTGCACCAATAAAAACGCGTTCAGAAGAAATGATGAACAAAGCAGCAATGCTATTAAAGTCTGAAATTCCCGCCGAATTTAAAACAAATGCAATATTAGCATCGGCAGAACGATTACAGTTAAAAAGCAAAGCGCTACATAAATTAGTCACTTCAAATGGATCTGATGCCGCAATTTTGAAATCAATTACTGACTTACACGACACTTTCCATGAGATTGTAGGACTTTGTTCCGACGCAAAAAAATAAAAAACTAAAGCCTAATCGATTGATTAGGCTTTGTTCATTTTACACCTTATCAATTCAAAAAACAATGCCACATTTATTAGCAAAACTTAAGAATGTTCCCATTACAATCATCAGGGAAATTTTAGAAAAAGACAAAGCCTTTCATGCCGAAAACAATATGTTTCTGGAGCATCTTTGGCAAAATGCCGATGATAAAAACGAAGTACTGTTTCTTTTCCGAATAAATGATATTGATGAAACCAAAGCTTTGATCCATAAACTTCATTCTGATGCTTTGATTCAAGATGCCACTGCAAATCTTCCTGAAATGACTTACCTGAAATAATTTATCTTTTTAATTTGATTATTTGCAAACTGGATTAAAAATTATAAAAATCGGAGAATTATTTTTTTATATGTGAGTATGAAAAATTTATTAGAAAAATATTATACTGTCTGTTTGTTGCTTTTGCCTCTATTATCATTTTCCCAAAGAATTGACAATACTGCAGCTTTTAGAGATTTAAAAAGCAATAATTATTTTCGTTTTCATTATGACAACGACTATTTCACCGCAACCGATCATTACTACACGCAAGATGGTAATTTTGAACTTGCAAGCCCAAAACTGATAAAGAATCCGATAAACAACTTATTTAAAAAATTAAAAAACAGCGAACAAAAATATGGATTATCAATAGAACTTATGGGCTTTGCACCAACAAGCCTCAAGTCAGATAAAATCCTTTACGGGGATAGGCCTTTTTCCGCGGCGATAATGCTAAAATCATTTTTAATTTCGACAGATACTATTCATAAAACCAAACTTTCTTCTGCATTAAGCATTGGAATTATTGGCCCCGGCGCTTTAGGCAAGGAAATGCAAACTAAATTTCACGAATGGATTCATGATGAAATCCCACATGGTTGGCAATATCAAATCAAAAATGATATATTGTTAAATTATGAAATTGCTCATGAAAAACAATTATATAAGTTCCACAATTTATTGGCGCTAAATTCTAACGCAAAACTTCGATTGGGAACTGTGAACACAAATATATCTGGAGGGTTAACAACTACTTTAGGAAAAATTAATTCTCCTTTTACTTCCGTAAAAAACAAAAATGACTTCCAGATTTATGGCTATTTACAAGGCTTAGTTTCTATTATTGGATATGATACGAGTTTACAAGGTGGGCTTTTTAATCGAAAAAGTCCTTATGTTATTGCTAATAGCGATATCGATAGATTTACTTTTCAAACTAATTATGGGATTATCATACAATACAAAGCACTTTATCTCGAATATTCCCGCTCTGAACTTTCGAGGGAATTCAAAACAGGCGATCCTCACAAATGGGGCGGAATTAGAATAGGGCACAAACTATAACTTTTTCAAAATCCAATAATCGAAAACCTAAAAACTGAATATAAATTTTACCTTTGATTTATAATAAATAAAAATTATAGTTTACAAATTCAGAATAATCTACGCTACCGAAGACGATATTTTCAGAACATCTTTAGCAAAATGTTGAAGATAAAAATGAATTCAATTTTTTTTAAAATAATATGCTTTCAATAAACAAAATCCACCACATTGCCATTATTTGTTCTGATTATCAAAAATCAAAAACTTTCTATACCTCAATTTTAGGGCTAACAATTTTTCAAGAAATTTACCGTGAGGAAAGACAATCGTATAAACTCGATTTAGCTTTAAACGGAAATTATATCGTTGAGCTTTTTTCATTTCCAAATCCTCCACAACGCCCTTCAAAACCAGAAGCGCTAGGATTACGTCATTTAGCTTTTGAAGTTGACGATATTCAAAAAACGCGAGATTTTTTGGTCAATAAAAATATCATTTCAGAGGAAATTCGTGTTGATGAATTTACGCAAAAAAGCTTCTTCTTTATTGCTGATCCAGACGGATTACCGATAGAATTTTATGAAAAATAAAACATTTCTATTTGTAAAAAAGTAAAAATATTACCAAAATCATAAAAGAAAACATTCCAATCTATATTTCAATCTATTCTGATTTTGTTTCTCTAAATTTGTAATATTCAGACAATTAATTTTCAAATGAACAATACCACGCAAATCAAAAAAAATTATCGCTTCATTAAACTTCAGAAACTAGTTATTGTATCCATTCTAATTGGTTTTCTTTCTGCTTTTTTAGGTGTCATTTTAAAAAATGCTACGGAATATTATGAAGAAATCTTTTTTCACCAAACGATTGTAAATCCAATATTCTATGTTGTTTTTCCAGTTTTTGGATTGTCAATTATTTTTTTTCTTCGGGAATATGTATTTAAAAAGAAGGAAAACAAAGGTATAAAAGAAATCTTTGAAAGTACCAATTCCAATTCAAAAAACTTACCCAGTTATAAGATTTCTTCTCATTTCATTAACGGCTTATTGACTGTAGTCTTTGGTGGTTCTACCGGAATAGAAGTTTCGACAGTTGTCGCTTCGGCAGCTATTGGTTCTGTTGCGCAAAGAAAACAAAATGTATTCAGACAATACAAAACAGAATTAATCTGTGCAGGAGTTGCCGCTGGAATTACCGCATTATTCAGCAGTCCAATTGCCGGAATTTTATTTTCACTCGAAGTAATCTCAAAAAAAGTAACTCGGGCGTTTGTACTAACAAACCTTATAGCCGTTTCGATCGCTTTTGGACTCATTTATTTATTGGATGAAAAACCTTTGTTTGCAGTAAACATTACGACTTGGCATTTAAGAGCTATACCCTACTTTATACTTTTAGGAATTATAGCAGGAATACATTCCGTTTATTTAACCCGTTGTGTTTTGTTTTTTAAAGAACAATTTTCGAAAATAAAAGTACCTTATTTCAAAATTATCTTCGGATCTGTGATTTTAAGTATTTCTCTTTTTGTTTTCCCACAACTTTATGGCGAAGGATATCATGCCATCAAAACTATTTTTATTAATCCAAATGAAATGGTACTTTCACTTTCGTTAGTACTAACCTTTATTGGAATTTTACTTTTGAAACCCATTGTTGCTTCGGCTACTCTTGCTTCTGGTGGAGATGGTGGTGTTTTTGCACCAAGCCTTTTTATCGGCGCTTTTTTAGGATTACTCTTAGCTTTAGTTTTGAACAGATATTTCAATGCAAATGTAATTCCAATAAACTTCATGATAATAGGAATGGCCGCCGTTTTGAGTGCCAGTATTCATGCGCCTTTTACCGCTATATTCTTAGTTTGTGGTTTAACCAATGATTATACATTGCTTCTTCCAATTCTAGTGGTTTGCTTGGTTTCAAAATATACGGCAAAAGCGATTTATCCATTCACTGTTTACTCCTATTCGCCAAGTTTAATAAAATAACTGCTTATGCCTGTTCAAAAAATAAAAAGAAATTATCGTAAAACTAAATACATTCTGTATAAAGAAACTTTAATTGATTTTAAAGAACATTTCTGGGCTTTTTTGGGTTCATTCATTGGTATTGGCATAATTGCCTACTTACAATCTCAAACGTTACCAGATTCAGATGTGGTTTATTTAATTGGTTCATTCGGTGCATCAAGTGTCTTGGTCTATGGCGTAATTCAAAGTCCATTGGCACAACCTAGAAATCTTATTGGAGGTCACTTAATTTCTGCAATTATTGGTGTTACGGTATATAAATTCGTTCCGGATATACTTTGGTTAACCGCTCCGCTAGCTGTTTCTTCATCTATTGTTTTGATGCAAATGACTAAAACATTACACCCTCCAGGCGGAGCGACCGCTTTGATTGCAATAGCTGGTTCTGAAAAAATTAAAAATTTGGGCTATTGGTATGTACTTTCTCCTGTTTTGAGCGGTGTACTTATTTTGCTTGTCGTTGCTTTAATTTTTAACAACATGGCTCACAGCAGGATATATCCAAATCATAAAAAATACCATCAATTTAGAAAAAGAGTCGCTACTATGTTTAAAAGCAAATCAGACGAGTAAAAAACAATGAAAATGGAATCCTTCGAATAAAAATTCTCATTTGCGAATAGCGTTTTCACTTAACATCCTGACTTGGGTGAACTTTCAATTACTATCATTCTTAAATGAATGCATACACAAAAATCTTATCAACAAATCGAAAATCTGAAATCTAAATCTAAAAATTAAATTTTACCTTTGAGCTTTCAATAAAAACAAAGATTATGGTTTATAAATTTAGAGTGATTCTAGACGCGGAAGAAGATGTTTTTAGAGACATTGCAATACTTGAAGACGATACTTTAGAAGATTTGCACAATGCTATTTTTAATTCCTTTGGATTTGACGGAATGGAAGTGGCTTCATTTTATACTTGCGATGAAACTTGGAATCAGGAAGATGAAATCTCACTTTTTGATACCGGTGATGTTCCAGGTGAGCAAAAAATCATGAGCGATTACCAATTGTCAGATATTTTAGATAAGGGAAATACTAAAATCCTCTATGTTTATGATTTCATCAATATGTGGACTTTCCTTGTAGAACTGGCTGCTGTAGAAGATCAAGTTCTTGGTAATTTATATCCGGAAACTATTTTTTCTCATGGAGAAATGCCGGATGAAGCAATGGAAAAAAACTTTGAATCAGATAATGCAGATAACTACAATGATGAATTTGAAGACGGGTTAGACGAAGATGATCTGGATATGTTTGAAGGAGACGATAGTTTTGAAGACTTTGGATTTGAGGAGAACTGGAATTAAAGCATTATACAATTAAGAATCAAGAGCCAAGATAAAAGACCTTTTTGCTGTCTTTCATCTTGGTTCTTTTATCTAAAAAAATAAAAAAGATGATCAACTTATATAATACACACATCGAAAACTTATCAATTCACAGAGTTGGTAATAAAAGTAGAAACGAAGCCATTTTTTTATCGGAGCAACCTTTCAATCTGAATGATGAAATTGTGCCTTTGATGAAAGAATTTTTCTTTAAACCATTTAGAGAAAAAGAAGAAAACTATTTTCAGTTTGCACATGAAATTGATTTGGATTACAATGATATGTTCAAATACGCGACAGAGATTTTTGAAAACCCTAGTACTATTCATGAGGTTTCTAAAAAAATAACAAAACACTTATTTGAACAGTCTAATCATCCTCACATCAAAAATGGAGAAGTATACGTTACATATTTAACAAACGTAAGTATTGATAATAATGTCGTGGATGCCATAGGAATTTTCAAAAGTGAGATTCAGGCTGACTTTTTGCAATTTGAAGAAAAAGAAACGCACTTAGAAATGATTTTACAACAAGGTGTAAGTCTAAATAAATTAGACAAAGGCTGTTTGATCTTTAATTATAAAAAAGAAGAAGGATACAAAATCCTTACAGTAGATAGCAACCGCTATGATGCCAGATATTGGTTAGAACATTTCTTATCTGTTGATGCTTTTGAAGATGAAAACTTCATCACTAAAAAGTATTTAAAATTCTGTCAGAACTTCGCCAAAGATGTTGTCTTCCCTGCTGAAGATAAGAAAGAAGAAGTGATGTTCATGAACCGTTCTGTGAACTATTTTGCAAAAAACGATCAGTTCGAGGAAACAAATTTCTTGAATGAAGTACTAGATAATCCAGACTTAATTCCGGAATTCAAGAACTATAAAATTGATAAAGGAGAAAAATACAGTATTGAAGATGTAACCTCCTTCCCTATTGCTAATGCTGCGGTTTCTGATGCGAGAAAATCAATCAAAAACGTAATCAATTTAGATACACACATTCAAATTAAAATGGATTTCATCAATCCTGAAAGTGCCGAAAAATTTGTAGAAAAAGGTTGGGACGAAGAAAAACAAATGTATTACTACTTAGTTTATTTCAACAAAGAAGAGAAAAGCTAGTTACACTTCTAAATATTCAATCCTCAATTACTTAAGTAGTTGGGGATTTTTTATGCCCTTTTCACACCTTCTTCCATGAGGATATAAAAAAATTTTATTAATTTTATAAGAATTTTATTGTTTTATTTAATTAAAAATGTATTTAATCGATTTTATTTGATATTTAAACGGTTATTAATTAAGTTTAGTCCCCCAAATCTAAATAACCAAATATATGAACACAACCGAAATCAAAGAAAAATTTATAAATAAAAGAATCCTGTGTTCACTATTTGGCCATAAAATAATAACAACCCGAAATGTCACAAATCATTTCAAAGAATTTAAATGCACTGTTTGTCAACTCGAATTAACTAACGATGAAAAAGGCAGAAAAACATTTCTTACCCCAGAGCTAAAAGAAATAAATGAAACACTGATTGGTTTCTATAATAAAAGAATTCATTCTATATGAAAAATCTCTTATTTATTACAGTTAATTCGATTCTAAAACAACAACTTATTCTCTTTTTATTCTTGAAGAAAGCATGCCTTTATAAAATTTAAATTCAGTTTATCACTAACACTATAAAACCCTTGAAAAGATGCTAATCCTTATATTAATCCAATCAATAATGTTATTGAGACAAAAAAATAAATTAAAAAAAAGTCTCTTGAACTCCAATATTACCTTTATCAGCAAATCATAACTTGATTTAAAAGAAACTCTCTTAAAAATACTTGCAAATAAGAGCTTCTTAAAGATGAAACTAAAAGACAATTTGTAGACTTTTGGTTTCGAATTATTTGTAAATTTGTTTTTCCGTAAAACAAAAAAGGATGACTCGTAATTTTTTTAAAGACAGCCCATTCAAAACCTTGATTTCATTCCATAAGCTTATTAAAGCTCTCGAAGAAATTGCTGTCACCAATGTGGATTATCGCTCCAATTACGCCAAAGCATTATTAAAACAAATAGAACCTTTTCCTGAATTTAGAACAGGAATTGAAGATTTAAATTTAATTCATGAAAATGAAACGGTAATCAAATACCTATTAGCCGACCTATTTCCTACTGCCTTAACTAATAATGAAATTAAAGCAGTAACGATTCCTTTCCAGAATTTTACTTTTAATTATACCGAAAGATTCAAAAAAACACTTCATAATGCCGGGACAACATTTGACATGACAATCCGGGATTTTGATGAACACCAATTCTACATCATGAATTGCATTTTGATTCTGAACACATTTTATAATCAACATTTTGATTTCAACAGACCTTTATTTTATGATATTCCAGATGCAAATGGCATTATGAAGCATTATAGAATTCTATATAATGCCGATTTTATGGAAATTATCCCTACTGATAAAGCGATGACATTAACTCCAGAGGATATCGATTTATTGATGGATAATTATGATAATATCGATTTGTGGAAAGAAAAATTCCCATCGGAAAGTTGGATTTTAAAAGGCTTTGGTATCGTATCTCTATTTGATGCTTCCATTGAAAGTGCCATTTCAAACTTAAAAAGTAATCTTCTAAAATCAGAAACGGAACAAATCGATAACACCCTGAATTTTGAAACTATTTTTCGTTCCATTTTTAAGGTATCCGATTTACAAGTCGGTTTCATCATTTATAATGAAGAAGATGAAAAATTTACAAGGCCAATTTATGATGAAAAAAAAATAGGCAGTTTTATTCTTCACGATATCGAAGAAGTCGATTGTAAAAACGCCCTTTTTGGTTGCTCTTTAAAAAACATTTTAGAGCAAAATAAACCTTTTATAATTTCAAATGTTGAAAAATTAGCTCTAACATCAGGAAATGAAAAACTGGGAGAGCATTTGTTAAAACAGAATATTCAAAGCTGTATTCTTGCTCCGGTAATAAAAAATGATAAACTTTTGGGTATTATAGAATTAGTTTCGGCAAAGCCAAGAGAGCTTAACAGCATCAATGCAAACAATCTGGACTTAATTTTGCCTTATTTGGTGGATACATTGGAACGTTATAACAATGATATGCAACACCAAATAGAAGCCATTATTCAAAGAGAATATACTACGATTCATCCTAGCGTGTATTGGAAATTCAGAAAAGAAGCCCAAAAATATTTCCTAACCAGTAATCAAAGTAAAGGTTATATTTTTAAAGAAATTGTTTTCAAAGAGGTATATCCTTTATATGGTCAGATTGACATTAAAGGCTCTTCCGAGCATAGAAACGAGACCGTAAAAGCAGATCTAAAGAATCAACTGAAAACACTCTTGCAAATTTTTGAAAATCTAAAATCCAATACCAATCTTGTATTGTTGGAACAGCGAAAATTTGAATTACAATCGTTTTTCAAAGAATTGGATTCTCCCCTGAAAGCGGATACCGAACAACAGATTCAACGTTATATTGAAACTGAAATTCATCCCATTTTAAAAAATTCCAAAATGGACAATGAGTGCCAAATTTTAGTTGAAAACTATTTTGAAAAACTAGATGAAAAAACGGGATTGTTTTATCAATCCAGAAAGAAATTCGATAATGCAATGTCTATTGTCAATAAAAAACTGGCTGGAATTATTGATAAAAAACAAACGGAAGCACAAAATATTTTTCCGCATTATTACGAACGGTTTAAAACTGACGG
This sequence comes from Flavobacterium sp. GT3P67, assembly GCF_004349155.1. Classification (NCBI taxonomy): domain Bacteria; kingdom Pseudomonadati; phylum Bacteroidota; class Flavobacteriia; order Flavobacteriales; family Flavobacteriaceae; genus Flavobacterium; species Flavobacterium sp. GT3P67. The sequence continues at coordinate 112,230 of NZ_SMLF01000008.1, read as the reverse complement.
GGTAGAACATAACTTGTACATTGGTGCTTCCATTGCTCCAAATCTAACATTTGACATGATGTATCTTAATAATTTACGATTGTGGCAATTGCAAACCTTGTGTGAAATGGAGTTAGAACATCATCAATTAAAGTCTTCTTTGCCCTATAAATTAGATGTCACTTCTCTAATTTTGGTGTTTAGTCCCCCTATTTCTATCCGATTTAGAATGGATGAAAAGCGTTTTGATGTTGATGGAACATACAATGCGAGATATGAAGTGGTGAAAAAACGAATCGATAAAGCCAACATCAAAGGGACTAAAGACCGTATTACCGAAAAAGAAAAAATCACCATCGTATATTCACATAATCAGGAAGAAACCGAATATTTGAAATACATCAAATTCCTGCAATTCAAAAATATTCTCGAACCAAACATCGAACAATTCGAGGTGGAAGAATTACAAGGTGTTTCCGGGCTAAGAGCCATAAGAGTAAAAGTGGTTAATGCCGAGAATAGAGCAATGACTAAAAAGTATTCTTATCAGGATTTATTGGACGAATTAAACTAAACACCAACCATTTTGAAAGCAATTACAAAAGCAATAACCGACAGAACTATTCCTATCATAAAAAGATTATAGGCAATTCGCAACAGTCTGTATTTTTTTTCCAGGACCAATCCCAGAAAATATAAATCTTTAATCATCGAATTATACAGATATTCTCTGTCTTTCATCATCTCATTCATAGCCCATTCATAATCCTCCAAAGGCATTTTATAAAAGTTTCCAAAGAAAAGCAGGTTCACTTTTTTATCTTCAATGTCTTGTTTCGTAAAAACCCCCTTAGTCACTTTTGGACGTGTAGAAAGTATAGCAAAAATGATGGTAATTACACTAGAAATTAACATGACAAAAACAGGAATAACCAAATGAGCATTTTTTGGACTGTCTAATTTTGGAATAATCGTAGATAGTGCAATCGAAATAATAATCGCATTTACAGAAAGTAAAATATTGGCTTTACTGTCGGCAATGCCACTCAAACGCGTGTGATTATTTAATGTTACCCTAAACAAAGTATCTATACCCCGTTCTGGTTTTTCTTCTTTCTCTCTTTTTTTGATTTCTTTTTCTAGCTTTTCTTTCGCTTCTACTTCAATTTTTTTAATTTTTTTCTGTACTTTGTTAATATTTTTTTCCTTTGAGGGCTGCCAATTTTTTAAAGCATAATCCGTATAAAAATGATGCTTATTTACTAAAAAATCCTTGTTTTCTATCGCCCAATCTTTATCCGTAAATAATTTCTGTTCTGTGTTTTCCCATTCTGTTCTCAAAAATTCACAAGCCAAAGCATAATCTTCGCTAAAAAGATGGTAATAATCGGCGTCTTTTATTATTTTTTCTAAAAGGGTTTGAGGTACACTATCCTTCATAGTTGCTTTGATTAAGCCAGTAACTTTCTTTATATAATCATCCGATTTTCCTTTTTCTTTTAAAAAATCGGCTGCAATAACACTACTTAAATCTTCGTGGTTTGCACAACCGTTTATATATCCGGTATCGTGAAACCAAGCTGCGATTACTAGCATTTCTTTGTCAGTAGGATTCAAATTTTCACTGTCGGACAGTGTATTAACTGCATCAACTACGCCAAGTGTATGATTAAAATTATGATAGGTATATAAAACAGAAAGTTTATCTTTGAGTAAATTAAAAACAAAATCTTGGGCTTGATCGATAAGAGTCATAAATAAATTTTTATACTACTAAATTATGAAATTGTTTTCGGATAATTGTTTTATTACCTCGAAGAAAGTGACTTTTATGTTATTTGTTTCAGCCTTGATTTTTCAATCATGTGCAACACATCACGCCCAATTTGGTAAAGAAATCAAAAATCCAGTAGTACAAAACGAAACAGACAGCTCAAAAATTGCACATACTTTTTATTTAATTGGCGATGCCGGAAACGCCAATGAAGAAAAAGCGCAACAAACAATTGGTTTACTGGAAGATCGATTAATAAAAGCAAACAACAATACGACTCTTTTATTTCTTGGCGATAATATTTATCCAAAGGGACTCCCTAATACTGACCATCCAAATGAGCGAATTATTGCCGAAAATAAGCTGACAAATCAACTAAAGCTATCTAAAAACTTCAAAGGCAAAACCATTTTTATTCCTGGAAATCATGATTGGTACAGTGGAATAAAAGGTTTAGTACGCCAAGCAAAGTTTGTAACGGAATATTTAAATGATAAAAAATCATTCTTACCCAGAAAAAGCTGTGGGATTGATGATTTAGAAATCAATAAAAATCTAACACTGATTACTATAGACAGCCAATGGTTTCTGGAAGATTGGGATAAAAGTCCAACCATAAACGATGATTGCACGATAAAATCAAGAGACGCTTTTTTTTATGAGCTAGAAGATATTCTGAATAAAAATCAGGAGAAAACAATAATTTTGGCGCTTCATCATCCGTTAATGAGCAATGGAACACACGGCGGTCAATTTTCATTGGAAAAACAACTATTCCCATTAGAACAAAAGATTCCACTTCCTGTCATAGGTTCTGTTATCAACCTCATCCGAAAAACATCTGGAATAAGCCCGCAAGACATTCAAAATAAACACTACACTCATTTTATTAAACGCATAAAAACACTATTGCAGAGTCAGAATAATGTCATAGTAGTTTCGGGCCATGACCATAATTTACAATACATTGAAAAAGATAACATCAAGCAAATTGTAAGTGGAGCCGGATCAAAATCAGAGGCTGCAAAAGCCGTTAACCCCAATGATTTTTCTTATGGTGGAAATGGGTATGCAAGATTATCTGTTTATGAAAATGGAGCCGCAAAAGTTTCTTTTTACGGGAAGGAAAACAACAAAGAAAAACTGATTTTTGAACAATTTATAGTAGCTAAAAAAGACGATTTCAGCACTAAGAATTTTTCAACTTCATTTGCAAAAACTACCACTGCAACTATCTATTCAGAAAAACAAACGGATAAAAACAGGTTTTATAAATTCCTTTTCGGGAACCATTATCGAAAGTATTACAGCTTGCCGATAGAAGTAAAAACCACTACGATTGACACTCTTTTTGGAGGTTTAAAACCGAAACGTGCCGGTGGTGGACATCAGTCCAAATCATTGCAAATTGTTGACAAAAACGGAAAAGAATATGTAATGCGCGCCTTGAAAAAAAGCGCTTCTCGTTTTCTGCAAGCTGTGGCTTTTAAAGACCAATTTATCGAAAACGAATTTGAAGATACGTATGCAGAGAATTTTTTATTTGATTTCTATACCACTTCACATCCTTATACTCCTTTTGCTATTGGAAATTTGGCCGAAAAAATTGGGGTTTCACATACAAATCCTGTATTGTACTATATCCCTAAACATAAAGCTCTAAAAGATTATAATGTAAATTTTGGGGGTGAATTGTATATGGTGGAAGAACGGCCTACTGACAGCCAAATTGACGTAAAAAGCTTTGGGAGTCCTAGCGCGATAATCAGTACGGAAGATTTATTTAAGAATCTTCACAAAGATGAAAAGTATAATATTGATGAAAGTGAATACATCAAAGCACGCTTATTTGACATGCTCATTGGCGATTGGGACAGACATCAAGATCAATGGCGTTGGGGAGAATATAAAGTAGGCAAAAAGATAATTTACAAACCGATTCCAAGAGATCGTGACCAAGCATTTACAAAATATGATGGAACATTCCTTTCTCTTTTGATGAATATGCCTGCATTGCGTCACATGCAAACCTTTAATGAGAAAATTAAAAATGTAAAATGGCTGAATCGCGAACCTTATCCTTTGGATCTTGCTTTTCTAAAAACTGCCAATGAAAACGATTGGTTACAACAAGCCAAATACATTCAGGAAAACCTTTCGGATAGTGCAATAGACAGCGCCTTTGATAATCTGCCAAAAGAAGTTCAGGATAAAACTATAGAAGCTATAAAGCGCAAATTAAAAGTACGAAAAACACAATTGCAACGCTATGCTTCTGACTATTATAATGTGTTACAAAAAACAGTTCTGATTGTTGGTACCGATAAAAAGGACAAATTTATAATCCACCAGACAACAAAAAATAATATTGGGATCGAAGTATACCGTTCCAAAAACGAAGGCGATGAATTGTTGTACACAAAAGATTTTGTTGCCGGAAAAACAAAAAATATCTGGATTTACGGATTGGATGAAGATGATATTTTTGAAGTAAAAGGAAACTCAAAATCAGACATAAACATTCGATTAATTGGAGGACAAAACGAAGATTCGTATACTGTAGAAAACGGAAAAAAGGTAAAAATTCATGATTTTAAATCAAAAAGTAACACCTACGTTTTAGATTCAAAAACCAGAGTTATTTTGTCCGATGACTATGAGGTCAGTCATTATGATTATGAAAAACCGAAATACAATGTTTTTTCAGGATTACCAAATATTGGTTTTAATCCTGATGATGGTGTCAAAATAGGTTTTATTACAAACTATACCATCAATAAATTCAATCAAAATCCATATACGCAAAAACACATTTTGAAAGCAAATTACTTTTTTGCCACAGATGGATATGAATTGGTTTACAATGCGCATTTCCCGAAGTCAATTGTCAAATGGGATTTAGATTTAGAAAGCCAATTCACGAGTCCGAATTTTACAATTAATTATTTTGGTGCCGGAAATGAAACTGCAAATAATGACGAAACTTTCGGAATGGATTACAATCGCGTGCGCATCCGAATGTTGAAAGTTTTACCATCCATCAAAAAAGTGGGGAAATATGGAAGCACACTACATTTCCAAACTTCATTTGAGCAAATCAGTGTGGAAGAAACCAATAATCGATTTATAAATATTCCCGGAATCGTAAATCCTGGCGTTTTTGACAGTCAGCAATTTGCGGGAGCAACACTTAAATATAGTTTTGAAAATTATGATATTCCATCTTTTCCTTCCATGGGGATGGGTTTTTCTATCGCTGGGAATTGGAAAATGAATTTGAACGACGCCAAAAGAAATTTTCCTTCATTAGAAAGCAAAATTAATTTTAACCATAAAATTGATGCAAATGGCAAAATAGTTTTAGCAACTATTTTGAAAGCAAAAGTATTATTGAATAACAATTTCGAATTTTATCAAGGAGCAACTTTGGGTGGTGATTATGACTTAAGAGGCTTTAGAAACGAGCGCTTTTTAGGCAATCAATCCTTCTATCAAAGTAGTGATATACGTTGGAATTTAGGAAAAATCAGAAGAAGTGTCTTGCCTATGACCTACGGTATTTTAGGTGGTTTTGATTATGGAAGAGTTTGGCAAAAAGACGAGAATTCAGATAAATGGCATCAATCTTTTGGTGGCGGATTATGGCTGAACGGTTTGAATGTAGTTACGGCCAGAATCACCTATTTTAAAACTACCGATGAAGAAGCCCGAATTGCTTTTGGTTTAGGATTTGGATTTTAGTTTTTTGACACTTACATCATAAACATTTCCTCCTACACTTTTGACTTTTTCATCAGCTATAAAAATTCTGTCATTATCAATAAAAGAAGCGGCTTCTTTTTGGGAAAAATTGTTTAGTTCGAGGGTAGTTTTTATTCCATTCAGAAAATTATCACCTCCGAAACTTTCGAATAAAAATATCTTATCATGGGTTAAAACAGCAACTTTGGACTCATCAGGGCTTATGGCAGCGCTTGTAATTGCGCAATGATTGTAATTGTCACAAGTTTTAAATTCTCCCATTAAAACCGCTTGATGAAAACCTGCCGTATTTGGAATTTTGTATAAAAAAGCGGTCCCGTCAAAACCTTTACTTCGGTTTTTAGTGAAGAGATAGAAATTATTTTTAAACTCAAAAAAACCTTCGACATCATAGAACATTTTTGTTTTTTTGGGAGGGAAATCTTTTTGTTCCGGATACGCAAATGAAATTTCATACGCTGGAATTACACTTTCAGCTGCTAAGGATTTTTTATCGATTTTATAAATCCTTAAATCCTTTCTTTCATTATCATTGTTTCCGAAATCACCAATATATAGATTCCCATCTTTGTCTTTTGTGATATCTTCCCAATCGACATTCTCCGTATTTTCGATGGTTATTGTTTTTTCAATTTTGCCATTTTCAAAATTCAGTCCATAAATTTCATTCGCATTACCGCTGTCTTCCAGTGTCCAAAGCAAATTGCTTTTAGATGAATAGGTAATTCCTGAAACTTCTTTTAGCTTTTTAGGCAACGAATAAACCGTTGTTAAAGTACCCGAATCTGGTTGACAAGAAAGAAAAGTAAAAGCAGATAAGATGAAAATGTAGTTTCTCATAGTTGAATTAATGTAAACTATAAATTTATAAAAAGATTAAAATCCCGTTTTAAATAAATTTGTATTCTTAAAGTTTCTCGTAATGAATTCAAAAGCAGCACTCATGATATTCCCCATAGATTTTGCTTTTTTAAAATTCAAATCATTTGTGTAACGATATAATTCTAATTGCAATTGCTTCAAATGTTCCTCTGGAGCGATAACATCATCCCCCATAATTTGCAATAATCTTTTAATACGATTTTCGGCAGAATGGATTCTTTTGGCAAGAACCGCTCTTTCCTCATCTTTGTATTGCTCGATTGAACTGTTTTGAAGTTTGTCTTTAACCAATTTTACCATTGGATAATTTTCTTTGAAAAATTGAGGTCTATAGACTTTAAAATTTCCTTCATAACATTGTTGGTCAAAGTCAATAGCGCGTATTTTATAAACAACATGGTCAAAATCATGTGTAGGAACAATCACATAATTATAGGAACGCATATCGCCCAATAATCGTATCATGCAACGCTCGTTGAATTTCACAAACTCTTTTGCAATTTGTGATTTTTCAGTTTCAGTACAATCTGTCAAAAGTGTTTTTATAAAAATATCGCCAGGAATCCCCATGATGTGTTCCTCTATTAAAGTGTCATTATACACTAAAAAATTTATTTTATCCGGAGATAAAATATGTTCCAATTCTAGTCCGTAAATACGGGAAGCATCTGCTTTCTTGATATAAAAATGAGTGTAATTATCATTCAGTATGTTTCTGACTTTTATTCGAAAAGGTTTCGAGTTTCCAAAAGTGCAGTAATCAATGGAATCCACATTCAAAAATTTAAGAATTCCCAGATTACCATCAGAATGCAACAACGAATAGATTTTTTTTAGATTCAAATCAATTTCTTGCCTTTCAAATTCATTATAATACACTCTAATCCATAAAGTGTCCTCATCATTTTTATCATAAACGGTCACAGATCCTGAAAAGCGCAATAAATCATCGTAAAAAATAGAAACTTTTGACAAACGGTCAAAACGTTCTAAGTACTCCAACAGTGATTTGTTTATTGGATACGAAGGTTTTTTAAAAAGCATTACTGGCTCACTACTCATTTGAAAAAGGATTTAATACAAAATTACAATAAATTAAGCCGTTGAAGGTTATTCCTTTTTAAAAATATGTTTTCAAAGTACTGCATAATTAGAAGCATAAAAGTATCCCGGTTACCATTTTTATATTCAAAGTCAAAATTATTTTTATCCGATAAGAACCAAAAAGGAATAAAAATTCGATAAAAAACGTAACTATTTAATTATTAGACAAAAACCGGGTTTTAAGCTTAAAATAAAAATAAACAAAAACACACAATCGACTGATTAAAAGCGAATTAAGCATAATTCAAAAAGAATAAAATCATAAATATCAGTTTTTTTATATTAAAAAACACTAACGCCAAGATATAAACTTTATATTTGGTTGTCCCCAAGACGATTAAAATATTTAAACCCTACAAATGACAGATAAGCTTGAACTTTATTTCAAGGCTGCGCAGTCAGCTAAAATTGGAATCTGGAAATTGAACCTGCAAACCGATCATGTATATTGGGATGCTGTCACAAAATCTATTCTTGAAGTTCCTGAAGATTTTGAACCTGTTATTGAAAATGGTATTAATTTTTATACAGAGGGCGAAAATAGAGATCGGATAAAATTCCTTATCGAAAGAGCAACCTACGAAGGGATTTCATTTGATGATAAATTTCAGATTACTACTGCTAAAAATAACATCAAGTATATCGAATGTATATGTCAGATAGAAGTTATTGACGGAAAACCCATGAATTTATTGGGCACATTTCAAGACATCACAAAAGAGCAGAATTTAATCAATGAATTGCAGTTAAGCGTAGAGAAATTTTCCTCCATTTTTACTAGTGCCAATGACGCTATTTTTATCATTGACTCCTCTAATGGAATTGTAACCAGTTGCAATTCGAGATCTTCGGAACTTACCGGATATGACAACTCAGAATTGGTTGGTTGGCATAATTCTCACTTATTTCCAGTTAAATACAGACGAAAAGTTGGGGCTTTTCTCGTCAATCACTTAGCTAAGGATGATTATATTATTAACGAAACTAATATTCAAAGAAAAGACGGAAAAATCATTCCTGTGGAAGTGGCCTCCGGGAAAAAATTTCAGGTCGATAACATAACGTATTTGGTTTGTTTCATTAGAGATATAAGTGAAAGGAAGAATGTTGATGCTAAATTGAATTTATTATCTCTTGCAGCTTCCGAAACTACGGACACCATTGTAATTGCAAATAAAAAAGGAGAAGCGGTATGGGCAAATCAAGCCTATTTAGATCTTACCGGTTTAAATATGGAGAACATAATAGGACAAAAACCTGGCTATTTATCCAAAGGCCCCGAAACTGATTTAAGTGCTACAGCATTAATGAGAAAAGCAATTAAAAATAAAGAAAGTATAAAAATTACAATACTAAATTATAATAAAAACAAAGAGAAGTATTGGTTTGAACTAAATATAACTACCGTTTTTGACAGTAATAACAATTTAATTAATTTTATTGGTGTCGGCAGAAACGTAACTCAAAGAATCGAAAAAGAATTTGAACTTCAAAAATTATTAGATGTAACCAGTTGTCAAAACAATAAACTGTACAATTTCACTCACATAGTCTCTCATAACATACGCTCACACACCAGTAATTTATCAATGGTAGTGGATGTGATTGAAAATACAGATGATATTACTGAAAAGCTTTCCTATTTTGATTTATTTAAAGAAGGAACAGAGAAACTGTCAGAAACAATCGAATATTTGAATGAAATTATAACCATTCAGCAAAAAACAAATATTGAAAAGACTAAGATTCCGTTAAAAAGTGAAATCGAAAAAACAAGAATGGCTTTGAGTTTGGCCATTAAAGACAGCCAAATAACAATTACACATACAATCCCAGAAGATCTGGTTGTTAATGCAATTCCGGCTTACTTAGATAGTATTTTGCTGAATTTATTCACAAATGCCATTAAGTATAAATCTCCAAAACGGAAAGCCACTTTAGATATTGGTTACGAAATCATAGATAACTACACAGTTATAAACTTTAGAGACAATGGTTTAGGCCTTAATTTGAAAAAAAATGGGCATAAACTTTTTGGAATGAATAAAACCTTTCACGGCAACGAAGATGCAAAAGGAATTGGATTATTTATAACCAAAAACCAGCTCGAAGCCATGGATGGAAAAATTGAAGTAGAAAGCGAAGAACGTCTTGGGTCAAATTTTAAAATTTATTTGAATGAAAAATAAATTAACCTACATCATTGATGATGATAAATTAACTGTGAAATTGATGAGTATTCTCATCTCTAAAAACAAGTTCTGTGAAGAAATCGAATCTTTTAACAATGCTCAATTCGCAATTGATAAATTAAAAGAAAATTGGAACGATAGTGAAATTCTACCCGATGCCATTTTACTTGATTTAAATATGCCCGTAATGGATGGATGGCAGTTCTTGGATGAATTTATTCATTTACCCATAAAAAAAGAAATTTCAATTTTTATCATGACCTCTTCAATCGACCCTGCAGATATAGAAATGGCGAAAAAATACGATGTGATAAAAGATTATATAATGAAGCCAATTACTGCTCAAAAATTAGATACGCTATGCAAACTCATTTCTAAAATCAACTAATTCAAGTTTAACAGTAACAATATCCCATCTTGTTCGTCCTATATTAAATTAAAAAGACGAACCTATTGGAAACTATACTTTCTATCAAAAATCTCAACAAACGTTATGGCTCACTACAAGCCTTGAAAAACGTTTCTTTCGACATACATAAAGGCAATGTATACGGAATTCTAGGTCCCAACGGGAGCGGAAAATCAACAACTTTAGGAATTGTATTGAATGTCGTTAATAAAACCTCTGGAGAATGCAGCTGGTTTAGTGGTTCTATGGAAACGCATGAAGCCCTAAAAAAAGTAGGTGCAATTATAGAAAGACCCAATTTCTATCCTTATATGACCGCTAAGGAAAACTTAGAACTGGTTTGTAAGATTAAAGGAATCAACTATGCAAAAGTCAATGAAAAACTTGAATTGGTAGGTTTAGTTGATCGACAAAACAGTAAATTCAGTACTTTTTCTTTGGGAATGAAACAGCGGTTAGCGATAGCTTCGGCCCTATTGAATGATCCTGAAATTTTAATTCTTGATGAACCTACTAATGGTTTAGATCCTCAAGGGATTCATCAAATTAGAGATATTATCAAACAAATTGCGTCAAAAGGAACCACCATTTTACTCGCCTCGCATTTATTAGACGAAGTAGAAAAAGTATGTACCCATGTTTTGGTTTTAAGGAAAGGAGAAATTTTATATACTGGCTTAGTGGATGGTATGTCAGCAAATGAAGGCTTTTTTGAATTACAAGCTGATGATACTGAAAATTTAATCCTAGCGGTTAAAACTCATCCAGCATTTAAAAATGTTGTAAACGAGGATGGAAAAGTTTTAGTTTATTTAAAAAATGATTTAGACGCTAAGGAATTGAATCGATTTCTTTTTGAAAAAAACATTATACTAAATCATTTGGTAAAGCGTAAAAACAGCTTAGAGGAACAATTTTTAGAACTGACCAATTCTAATCCAACTTTCAAAAACTAAATCATGAAACGATTACTCTCAATAGAATTACAAAAAATTTGGAAAAACAAAGCCAGCCGTGTTTTAACATTGGCCTATTTTATTCTCCTAACCTTTATAGCATTAATAGCCTCCATTAAATTTGATCTCGGCATTTTTAAATTTCATCTTGCAGAGATGGGAATTTTTAATTTCCCTTTTATATGGCATTTCAATACCTATATCGCAGCCATATTAAAATTGTTTTTAGCGATTGTAATTGTCTCCATGATGGCAAATGAATACAGCTATGGAACACTAAAACAAAATTTAATTGATGGAATGAGTAAAAAGGAATTTATTCAGTCTAAATTTCTGACTGTTGTTTTATTTGCAACGGTATCAACTATTTTTATTTTCATAATGTCACTCATTTTAGGACTAAGCTATTCTTCCTACACTGAGTTTAGTATCGTTTTCTCTGATTTAGAATATCTTTTAGCCTATTTCGTCAAACTGGTCGGTTTTTTCTCTTTCTGTTTATTTTTAGGAATATTGGTAAAGCGTTCTGCTTTTGCACTGGGATTTCTTTTAGTTTGGAATATCATCGAAGGAGTTATCAATGGTGTTTTAACTTTTAAAGTATTCCCGAATAGCACTACGGCAGCATCTTTTACCCAATTTTTACCTTTACAATCCATGTCGAATTTAATCGTAGAACCTTTTTCCAGATTATCAGTGGTAAAAAACTTGGGAACGCAAATTGGTTTGAATAATATTAAAGAATATGGTGTCAACCTATCGGCTATTCTTATCGTATTATTTTGGACTGTAATTTTTATTTTCCTTTCCTATCGATTATTAAAAAATAGAGATTTGTAGTATCTTTACACACGATGAAATGTGTGAAAATAATATTATTCTATATTTTTATTTGTTGCGTTATATTTGATGCAACCGCTCAATCTATTTCAGTAAACGACTCATATACAGCGCAACAACTTGTTGAAAATATTTTAGTAAATAGTTCTTGCGCCAATGTTTCTAATTTCATCGCAAAAGGAGATTCATTTTCCGGCAGTCAAAACAGTTACGCCTATTTTAATAATCAAGGGAGTAGTTTCCCTTTTACACAAGGCGTTCTTTTGAGTACGAGAAGTAGTCAAAATTCCAGAGGCCCATTTGTAAGAAACTTGGGAGGAGGAAATCCTTCTTGGCTGGGAGATACTGATTTAGAACAAGCATTAGGAATAACAAATACAATAAACGCGACGGTTTTAGAATTCGATTTTACAGCTCTGACAGATTTCATAAGTTTTGATTATATATTTGCTTCTAATGAATACCAAGATGATTTTCCTTGTAATTATTCTGATGGTTTCGCCTTTTTAATCAAAGAAATAAATACAACTGCTTATACTAATTTAGCATTGCTTCCTGGTACTTCTACTCCCGTTTCATCAAAAAGCATTCACCCTTTAATTAATCCGATTCCAAATTCGACCGAACCCATAAAAAGTTGTGGTCCGGAAAACGAATTCTATTTTGGCGGCTTCAACACCGCTACCAGTCCAATTAATTATGCTGGGCAAACTAAAGTTTTAACCGCTCAAACAAAAGTTCAACCGGGAAGAACATACCATATAAAATTAGTAATCGCTGACCAGAGAAACCAATATTATGACTCCGCAGTATTTATTGAAGCGGGCAGTTTTTTACCAAAAATTGATTTGGGATCAGACCGATTATTAGCGACAAACAACCCTATTTGTTTTGGCGAAAGCTTTAATATTGACACAAAACTACCCGCGAGTTTAGGTTATACTTACAAATGGTTTAAGAATAATCTAGAGTTTACGAACAACGCTTCTACTTATTCTGTAACCGGTCCAGGGATTTATAGAGTCGAAGTGCAATTGACACCCAGTTGTATCGCTACTGAAGAAATAATAATCGAATATACTCCAGAAATTGATTTGAATGACACTACTCTTTCACAATGTGACATCGACAATGATGGAATATCCATTTTCAACTTAACCAAAGTCGATGCGGTTATAAAAAACAATGTGAGTAATTTAAGTGCGGTTGTTTATTATGAAACGTTGGTTGATGCTCAAGCAAAAACAAATCCAATTACCAATCCTACAACGTATAGCAACAAATTCATAAATCAGTCCGTATTTTCAAGAGTGAGTAATTCATTTAACTGTGTAAATTATGCCGAAGTAAAATTGATTATTTCCAATAACGCTATTGCAGTTCAAAACCCAATTTCAACTTGCGATACTGATGGTACAAATGATGGTTTAGCCCAATTTGATTTAAACACACAAGTAACACCTCAAGTAGTAACGGGTTTACCTGCTGGCTTAATCGTAGAATATTATTTAAATCCAACGGATGCCATAGTCCAACAAAATCAGTTATCAAATATTTTTAAAAATACCATTGCAACCCAACAAATTATTTATGCCCGAATCGTAAATGGTTCTGACTGTTATGCCATTACTCCCATTACACTTGTAGTGAACAACTTTGACCCACCTAATTTTCAAGAAGAGAATGCTGTTTTATGTAATGGTACTTCAATTAATTTAACCGTTGACACTGGTTTTTCCAGCTATTTATGGAGTACAGGAGCAATTTCAAATTCGATTTCGATTAGTACTTCTGGTGATTATTGGGTGAAAGTTACGAGTGCAAACGGATGCGAAAAAACAAAAAAATATCATGTTACAGCCTCTGGAATAGCAACGATTACAGGTGCAATAATAAATGATTTTTCCGGAAATGAAAATTCAGTTTTAATTGAACATACTGGAATTGGGGATTATGAATTTTCTATTGACGGCTCTTTTTTTCAGGATAATCCAATGTTTGATAGAATTGCACCCGGAGAATATTTAGTTTATGCCAGAGATAAAAACGGCTGTGGTTTATCAATTCCGTTTGTGGTATATGTTTTGGATTATCCTCGTTATTTCACTCCAAACGGAGATGGTTATAATGATATTTGGCAAATTAAAAATCTGGATAATTTACCCCAATCAACTTTACATATTTTTGACCGTTACGGAAAATTCTTAAAACAATTAATTACCTCAGACATTGGGTGGAATGGAACTTTCAATGGATTCGCATTACCCACTGATGATTATTGGTTTCATTTGAATTTAGAAAACGGCAGAGTAATAAAAGGTCATTTTTCATTAAAAAGATAATCTAAATTTTGCTATTTTTAGCAAATGAAAAAAACATTACTCTTACTCATTACCCTTTTTTCCATAAGTTGTTTTTCCCAGTTTAGTAAAACACACTATATTCCGCCTTTAACTTGCGTTACAAATTTAGCAGGGGACCATTATTTATACATATCTACACCAAGCACCACCGATGTTAATTTCAAAATTATAGCAAACGGAGGTAGTATAATAACTGGGGTAGTCAAGAATACTACTCCATATATTTATTCTATTGGTCAAGGACAAAATACGCAGTTGTTCACTCCAAAAACTAGTATTGGAATTGTAATTAACAAAGGATATATAGTTGAAGCTGACGATTTAATTTATGTAAGTGTTAGGGTTAATGCCGGATTTTCTTCTCAAAATAATTCATATAATCATGCGGGCGGACTTGTATCAAAAGGAAATAGTGCCCTAGGAAGAGAATTCAGATTAGGTGCAATGCTAAATCCGGTTTATGATCAAAGTGTATTAAATTTTGCTTCGATCCTGTCAACAGAGAACAATACCAAAGTTACTATTTCAAACATCCCAATAGGGTCGGTATTATCAAATGGAACCATCGTAGCTGGACCTATAACTGTTATTTTAGGTAAAAATGAAAGTTATGTTTTGGCTTTGGAAAATTATAACAATACTGTTTCCAATAGCTCTAAAATGATTGGTGCGTTAGTAGAATCAGACAAACCTGTAGTTGTCAATTCGGGTTCTTTTGGAGGAAGCAATAGTACTAATACAAATGGAAGAGATGTAGGTTTTGACCAAATTGTTCCAACAGAAAAAACCGGTAAGGAATATATCTTTGTAAAAGGTCTTGGAACTGATGAATTAGAACGGGTTTTATTAATTGCAAATGTAGATAATACCAAAATTTTCGTTAATGGTTCTACAGTACCAATTATCAGTCTGAGTAGAGGAGAATATACCGTTATTGATGGAAGCCAATTTATAAATAGCAATTTATATGTTTCAGCCTCCGAAAACGTATCTGCTTATCAGAGCATTGGGGGATCCGCTTCACCCGCTAATCAAAATTTATTTTTTGTACCACCCCTAAATTGTTCAACGCCAAGCATTGTTGACAATATTCCTTCCATTGAATCGATAGGAAGTACATTCTATAATGGTGGGTTAAATATTGTGACTGAAACTGGTGCGACTGTAACCATAAACAACATTCCTATCTCGAGCCCTCCTGTTTCAGTAACAGGAAACACAGATTATGTGAGATACACCGTTTTTAATCAAACGGGGAATATTGCTGTAAAATCAACGAGGCAAGTTTATGTTTCTTACTTTGGGACAAATGGCGCCGCAACTTATGGTGGTTATTATTCCGGCTTTGATACGAAACCAGAAATTGTAACTGATAAAATTGCAGTATCTAATTCGGCATGTATACCAAATGTTGTTCTAAAAATCAGCACTTTATCCTCTTATGATACTTTTCAGTGGTATCAAAATGACATTCTTATTCCTGGAGAAACCTCAAATTCATACACACCTACCCAACCCGGTTATTATCAAGTAAAAGGAAGTATTTCTGGATGTGGCGGTAACGTTTTCTCAGACAAGATTCCGGTCAGCGATTGCCCATTAGATTCAGATAATGACGGAACAAATAACAACGTTGATATTGACTTAGATAATGATGGAATTATCAATTGTACCGAATCCTATGGAAACCAAAATATAAACATTTCAAATACCGCAGCAGGAACTATAGCAATTGGTAATTATTCTAATTCCTTTACGGGAGCAGTGACTACAGTTGCAACTGCAAGCGGAACTCCTTTTATAGGAAATGCTGACGGCAGTTTTATTACCGATATTCCTATCGGGAAAACTAATTCGGCAACCTATACTATGACTTTTAACCAACCAATGAGTATAGGAATTGAATATGTGACTACTGCAAACGCTACCGATTTACTAAATGCCGATGCCGAATATGTTATAAGTTCTTCTATAAACAAAACAATAACAGTTCTCAATCCTACGAATCAATTGCTTATTGATACTAATTATGATGGTATTTATGAAAGTGGAGTTACACAATATTCCTCTTTTGAAATTCGATTTAGGCTAAACAGTACAACACCCTTAGCCACAGGTACAGGGACTTTTAAATTCTTGACATATTTGTCAAACTCGATAACTTTTACCCATAAAAATTTATCTGATGACAATCCAAATAAATCAACTTTAAAGTTTTTTGCAGTTTGTGTTCCAAAAGATTCTGATGGTGATGGCATTCCTGACCAATTGGATTTAGATAGCGACAATGATGGAATTCCCGATACTATTGAAGCACAAGTCAATGCTTCCGTTGCGTTATTAAATTCTGACACTAATAATGACGGACTTGATACTGCTTTTGGAACAGGAGTTAATCCGATTGATTCGGATATGGATGGCGTTTTAGATTATCTGGATTTGGATAGCGATAACGACGGAATTCTAGATTCAGTAGAAACTGAAATTGACACAGACGCTGATGGAATAAAAAACTACCGTGATTTGGATAGTGATAATGATATTTGTTTTGATGTCACTGAAGCTGGTTTTAATGATCCTAACAATGATGGAATATTAGGAAACAATCCCGTTACTGTTAATGCTAAAGGAAAAGTTACGAGTGATCTGGGTTATTTAACTCCACATAACAATTATATAATTGCTGCGCCAATAATAATAACTGCCCAACCTCAAGTTGCGCCAACCTGTGAATTAGAAAAAGCAACAATCACAGTCCTTGATAATGGAGGAAATACCTATCAATGGCAATTGTCTACTGACGGAATAACTTGGAATAAAATTTTAAACAATGCTACTTATCAAGATGCCACAACAAAAACCTTAACACTGATAAAAGTGACCAATGCAATGAATGGTTATAAATACAGAGTGAAACTGGATAAAATTGGAAATTCATGCGGTTTGATTTCTTCTGAAACAACATTGACTGTTTATCGTTTACCTGTGGTAACTACTGCTACTATTGTTCAATGTGATGACGATACGGATGGTTTCTCAGATTTTAATTTAACGGTGAAAAACAATGAGATATCGTCAAATTCCACATCTGAAACTTTTAGCTATTACACTTCACTATCGGGGGCTGAAACAGCAGATGCTGGGAAATTAATTTCCAATCCTTTAGCATTTACAAATACTAATTCGGGTGGTATGCCGGTTTGGGCAAGAGTAAAAAATGCTAATGGATGTAGTAGTGTAGTTCAAATTACCTTAGTGGTTTCTACTACCCAAATTCCAGCTTCATTCAGTCGTACTTTTTCAACCTGTGATGACTTAGGAGCAGCTAATAACGATACTGATGGCATTGCAACCTTTGATTTCAGTAGTGTAGCCACTGATATTTCAGCGATTCTTCCTCCATCGAGTACTTCTTATTCGATAAAATTTTATAAAAATGAAGCAGATGCTTTATCAGAAAATGATGAAATAACAAACACATCAAATTATATAAATAATGGATATCCAAATGAACAAAAAATTTGGGTCCGTGTGGAAAGCACATCTAATAATGCGTGTTATGGCTTGAGCCCAAGGGTAACTTTAAGAGTAAATCCAAAACCCAATATTGATACAAATGATGATTTAGATGAAAATGAATTAGTATGCTCTAACCTCCCCACTTTCTTTGTGAAATTAGATGCTGGAATTCAAGATGGCACTCCCAGTACCGACTATACGTATGTATGGACAAAAGGCAATGTTGTTTTAACAGCTGAAACTGGTCCAACATTAGATGTAAATACAGAAGGTGATTATACAGTAGAAGTTAGTTCTCTTGCCGGTTGTAGCAGAATCCGAACTATAAAAGTAACCGCTTCTGATATAGCAGAAATAGGAACTATTTCAATTATTGATTTATCGGATGTAAATTCAGTAACGGTAAACGTATCAGGACAGGGACAATATCAATATAGCTTGGACGCTCCTTCTGGACCTTTTCAGGATTCTAATTTCTTTGATAATGTATCTGCCGGAATTCATGAAGTATACATTAATGATAAAAATGGTTGTGGAACCGTAAGCCAAACCGTAGCCGTCATTGGTGTTCCAAAATTTTTCACCCCAAATGGAGACGGATACAATGACTATTGGAATGTAAAAGGAGTAAATAAAAACTTCAATGAAAATTCAATCATCTATATTTTTGATCGTTACGGTAAGCTTTTAAAACAAATTGTTGCATCCAGTCAAGGCTGGGATGGTACATTTTTGGGTCTACCCTTATCTGGAGATGATTATTGGTATACCATAAAATTGGATGACGGCAGGGAAGCTAAAGGACATTTTAGCTTAAAGAGGTAATAAAAATAATATGACTATGGAACACTAATGCCAGCAATAATTTTTGCCACAGATTTAAAAGGATTTTCAAATATTAATGAAAAAAATGTATTAGATCTATTGGAGAAATCCTTTTAAATCTGTGCCAAAAAAAATGAAGTTAGTCCGCAAAGCGGACAGTCATAAAAAATAATGTTTGTTTCATTTCGAAGGAGAAATCACAACAACTTAATCCAGTAAATTTCATGCTAAAACGGTATGATTTTTTACAGAAATTTGTTTTCAAGAAAAAAATAAAAAGCATAAAAAAAGCCATTCGAATTAACGAATGGCTTTTATATTTAAAAAAATAAAAATTAGAATTTAAATCTTTTTCTATCTGTTTCTGTCAAATATATTTTTCTCAAACGGATGTTTTTTGGAGTTACTTCAACATACTCATCTTTTTGAATGTACTCTAAAGCTTCTTCAAGAGAGAAAATAACTGGAGGAATAATTCTAGCTTTATCATCATTTCCAGAAGAACGAACGTTAGATTGTTTTTTCTCTTTAGTCACGTTCACACACATATCATCGCTACGAGAGTTTTCTCCAATTACTTGACCTTCGTAAATTTCATCATTAGGATTAACGAAGAATCTACCACGATCTTGCAATTTATCGATAGAATAAGGAATAGCTTTTCCTTTTTCCATAGAAATCAATGAACCTTTGTTACGACCAGAAATTTCACCTTTGTAAGGCTCATATCCTATAAAACGATGTGCCATAATGGCCTCACCAGCAGTAGCAGTAAGCAATTGGTTACGCAATCCAATAATTCCACGTGAAGGAATATTAAATTTTATAATCATACGCTCACCTTTAGTTTCCATACTCAACATTTCTCCTTTACGGAAAGAAACAAACTCTACCGCTCTTCCCGAAAGAGTTTCTGGCAAGTCGATTGTCAATTCCTCAATAGGCTCACATTTTTTACCATCAATTTCTTTGATAATAACCTGCGGTTGACCAATTTGCAACTCATATCCTTCTCTTCTCATTGTTTCAATAAGAACAGATAAGTGAAGTACTCCACGACCAAAAACCATGAATTTATCAGCAGAATCAGTTTCACCCAATTTCATTGCTAAGTTTTTCTCTAATTCTTTTGTCAAACGTTCTCTAATATGACGAGAAGTTACAAATTTACCATCTTTTCCGAAGAAAGGAGAATCATTAATTGTAAACAACATACTCATAGTAGGTTCGTCAATATCAATTGTTTTCAACGCTTCCGGGTTTTCAAAATCAGCGATAGTATCTCCAATTTCAAATCCTTCAACTCCAATAATCGCACAGATATCTCCAGCAATTACTTGTTGTACTTTTTTACGACCAAGACCTTCAAAAGTATGAAGTTCTTTAATTCTAGATTTCATTACAGTACCGTCTCTTTTTACTAATGAGATTGGCATACCTTCATTCAAAACACCTCTTTCCAAACGACCAATAGCAATACGACCTGTAAAAGCTGAGAAGTCTAATGAAGTAATTAACATTTGTGGCGTTCCTTCAGAAACTTTTGGAGGTGGTACATTTTCAATAACCATATCTAACAATGCTTCAACATTATCAGTTACGTTTTCCCAATGGTCAGACATCCAGTTATTTTTAGCCGAACCGTAAACAGTTGGAAAATCCAATTGCCACTCTTCTGCTCCTAATTCGAACATTAAATCGAAAACTTTTTCGTGAACTTCTTCAGGAGTACAGTTTTCTTTATCTACTTTATTAATAACAACGCATGGTTTTAAACCAAGGTCAAGTGCTTTTTGCAATACAAAACGCGTTTGTGGCATTGGTCCTTCAAAAGCATCTACAAGTAGACAAACTCCATCAGCCATATTCAATACACGCTCTACTTCACCACCAAAATCGGCGTGACCAGGAGTATCGATAATGTTGATTTTTGTTCCTTTGTATACTACAGAAACATTCTTTGAAGTAATGGTAATACCTCTTTCACGCTCTAAGTCGTTGTTATCAAGGATTAAGTCACCTGTGTTTTCGTTATCACGAAATAACTGACAGTGATACATAATTTTATCAACCAAAGTTGTTTTACCGTGATCGACGTGGGCAATAATTGCAATGTTTCTAATAGATTCCATCTGTGATTTTTAATGGGTGCAAAGGTACACTTTTTTTTGGTATAAAAAATATTTCTGCAATAGTTTACATATTCTTAACGCATTAGACACAAAAACTAGGTCTTTAACAAAATCTCAAAAATAAGTTACGGATGTTGTTTAATAATTCCGCAATAATTAATTATATTTGAGTAATGAAAAACAAAACCAATCAAGTAATCATCATCTACATTCTAATCTCAATGTTTGTAGCCATTGTTAGTCATAAATTATTACAAGAATATATTTCTGATTCAAATAATCAATTTTACAATTTCACTAAAGACATCTTATTTATATTTTTTACTGGAATAATTTTTAAACTTATTTTATCAAAAAACGACACTCGGAACATAGCCATTTTTGAAAAGCTTAAAAACACAAATGACGAAATTAAGGAGTCAAATGAAAAATACGATATTGTAGCTAAAGCGACCAGCGATACTATTTGGGATTGGAAAATACAAGAAGACAGCTTTTCTTGGAACAAAGGAATTGAAAGTGTTTTTGGCTATAGTGACAATGAAGTGGGAGATAGTTCAAAATGGTGGTTTGATAAAATTCATCCCGAAGACAGCATTAAAATGTCTATTAAACTATACTCCTTTATAGAACAAAAAACCGAAAACTGGCAAGATCAATACCGTTTTAAATGCGCAAACGACACTTACAAATATGTTCTAGACAGAGGATTTCTCCTGAAAGATGAAAACGGGAAAGCCATTAGAATGATTGGAGCCATACAAGATATTACAAAACAGAAAGAAGAAGAACAACGACTTAAATTACTGGAAACTGTAATTACCCAATCCAAAGATTCTATCATAATCACCGAAACTGATTCAATTGACGGAAAAATACCCAACATCATCTATGTAAATCCCGCTTTTTCTATTATGTCAGGATATGAATCTGATGATATAATAGGAAAATCTGCAAATCCTTTCAATAGTCCAAATTCTGATATCAACGAACTTGAAAAACTGTTGAATTCTATAAAAAACAAAGAGGAATGTATTATAGAAACAATCAGCCTAACCAAAAATAAAGAAGAATATTGGGTTCGTTTCGCTATGATACCAATTTATAATTCCGACAATGAACTCTCCCATTGGATTTCCATTCAAAGAGATATAACCGATGAAAAAAATCAAGAAAAAGAAAAAGAGCAGCTTATTAGAGAATTAACTCAAAATAATAAAGACTTAAAGCAATTTTCTTATATAACCTCTCATAACCTTAGAGCTCCATTATCAAACTTAACTGGGTTATTAAATTTATTGGAAGACATTCCTATTGAAAACCAAGAATTAAAAGAAATCTTAAACGGCTTTAATAAATCTACTCATTTATTAAATGACACTATCAATGATTTAGTAAAAGTTATTATCATAAAAGATAATCCTTCTATTCAGAAAGAAGCTGTTTTAATAAAAGAAATCTTTGAAAATGTTTTTAGTCAACTTAATTTTCAAATAGAATTATACAAACCAATCATAAAACTCAATTTCGAAAAAGTTTCTATTCTAAACATCAATAAAGCTTACATAGAAAGCATATTGTTGAATCTTTTGACAAATGCCATAAAATACAAATCCGAAAACAGAAAACTCAAAATAACCATTACCACTCATGAAATCGATGATACCGTTGTATTAGTTTTTAAAGATAACGGAATAGGTATCGATTTAGAAAGAAATAGAGATAAAGTATTTGGACTTTATCAGCGTTTCCACAATTACCCTGACAGCAAAGGACTAGGCCTTTATTTAGTAAAATCTCAAGTTGAAACAATGGGAGGAACAATTGAAATTGAAAGCGAAGTCAATAAAGGAACTACGTTTACATTAACATTTAAAAACAAACAACAATAATGCTAGATCAAATTTTATGCATTGATGACGACCCGATAACACTTATGTTATGCAAAAAAGTAATAATCAAATCATCGTTTTCTAATGAAATAATAACCGCTCAAAATGGCGAAGAAGCCCTCAGCTATTTCAACACTATCAGATATGTCAAAAATAAACCAAACCAACAGCCGCAATTAATTTTTTTAGATTTGAATATGCCCGTAATGGGGGGATGGGAATTTTTGGATCATTTCAATAGTCCGGAATTTTCAGAATTCAATACTATAAAAGTCGTTGTCCTTTCCTCAACCATAGACCCTGAAGACTTAGAAAAAGCAAAACAATACCCAATGGTAATTGACTTCCTATCTAAACCAATTACCCATTCAATGCTTGAATACTTAAAGAACAAGATAGAATAAAAAAATATAAGATATAAAAAAAGCTCTCATAAATGAGAGCTTTTTTTATATCTTAATAAATTGTGTTAATTACAATTTAGCAACGTGCTTCGTTAATTTAGATTTTAAATTAGATGCTTTGTTATCATGAATGATATTCTTCTTAGCTAATTTATCAATCATAGATATCACGCTTGATAATTTAGAAGTAGCATCTGTTTTATCAGTAGCTATTCTCAAGGCTTTGATAGCGTTACGAGTAGTTTTGTGTTGGTATCTGTTTAATACTCTTCTCTTTTCGTTACTTCTAATTCTCTTTAAAGCTGATTTATGATTTGCCATTTTATTATTTTTTTATCTTTTACTAATTTTTGTAGTCCGTAAGGGAATCGAACCCCTGTTACCAAGACGAAATCTTGGCGTCCTAACCCCTAGACGAACGGACCATTATCCCCTAAGTTTTTATCAATCTAAAATATTGAAATTGTAGCCCGTAGCGGAATCGAACCGCTCTTACATGGATGAAAACCATGCGTCCTAACCGATAGACGAACGGGCCATACTTCCCTCTAAGTTCAGGAAAACTTTAACATGCAATAAAAATAGTAGCCCGTAGCGGAATCGAACCGCTCTTACATGGATGAAAACCATGCGTCCTAACCGATAGACGAACGGGCCCTGCTTCTCTAATGCGGATGCAAAAATACAACTATTTTTGAAACGTACAATAGTACATGCAAAAAAAATTATTTTTTTTTAATATGCCTTCGCAAATAACACTCTCCCTAATGAGCTTTCACCAGTAAAAACACAGCTTCCCGCTGCTGAAACCCTGTCTAAAGGAATACATCTGATAGTCGCTTTAGTTAAGTCTTTAATCTTCTCTTCAGTTGCTGCAGTTCCATCCCAATGTGCTGATACAAAACCTCCTTTAGTGTCTAAAACCTCTTTAAACTCTTCAAAGCTATTTACTTCGGTAATATGTGTATTTCTATAATTTAATGCTTTCTCGAACAATTCTTTTTGAATTTGTTCCAATAAATCGCTGATGTAAGTCGTAATTCCATCTTTAGAAACTACTTCTTTAGTCAATGTATCTCTTCTTGCTACCTCGAAAGTTCCATTTTCTAAATCTTTTGGACCTACAGCAATTCTAACAGGTACTCCTTTTAATTCCCATTCCGCAAATTTAAAACCTGGTTTCTGAGTGGTTCTGTCATCAAATTTCACGGAGATCTGTAATTTTCGCAAAGCTGCTGTCAAAACATTTACTTCAGCTGTTATTGCTGCCAATTGCTCGTCTGTTTTGTAAATAGGAACAATCACTACCTGAATAGGAGCTAAACTAGGAGGCAGTACCAATCCTTGATCATCTGAATGCGTCATTACTAATGCACCCATCAAACGAGTCGAAACACCCCAAGAAGTCCCCCAAACATATTCTTGCTTCCCTTCGGCATTTGCAAATTTAACGTCAAAAGCTTTCGCAAAATTCTGACCCAAAAAGTGCGAAGTCCCAGCTTGTAACGCTTTTCCATCTTGCATTAAAGCTTCGATACAATAGGTTTCTTCTGCTCCTGCAAAACGCTCCGTTTCGGTTTTCATTCCTTTTATAACTGGCATTGCCATGAAATTCTCGGCAAAGTCAGCATATACATTCATCATTTTTTCGGATTCTTCAACAGCTTCCGCTTTTGTCGCATGGGCAGTATGTCCTTCTTGCCATAAAAATTCTGCTGTTCGCAAAAACAATCTAGTTCTCATTTCCCAACGCACCACATTCGCCCATTGATTAATTAACAAAGGTAAATCTCTGTAAGACTGAACCCATCCTTTATAAGTAGACCAAATAATAGCCTCACTTGTAGGACGAACGATCAATTCCTCCTCTAATTTTGCATTAGGATCAACCATAAGTTTCCCTGGCCTGTCCGGATCATTTTTTAATCTATAGTGAGTTACAATTGCACATTCTTTTGCAAATCCTTCCGCATTTTTCTCTTCAGCCTCAAACATACTTTTTGGAACAAATAACGGAAAGTAGGCGTTTTGATGTCCTGTTTCTTTAAACATTCGATCTAATTCAGCTTGCATTTTTTCCCATATCGCATATCCGTAAGGTTTGATAACCATACAACCTCTAACTCCTGAATTTTCGGCTAAATCGGCTTTAACAACCAACTCGTTATACCATTTTGAATAATCTTCTGATCTTGTAGTTAAGTTCTTACTCATGTTGAATAGTTTGGCACAAATTTTGCATTAATGTTTTTTAAATAAATAGTTCAGCAAAACTAACTATTTTTGTAATGTCCAACAATAAAAACTCCATATATATGAAAACTAGTACTCTTTCCTTCCGAAACCCGACGATATATTACATTGTTGGATTTTTGAGCGTCCTGTTGACATCTTGTGGCTCCTACCAAAACAGTTCTTACTATGATTCTGACGGAATATATGGTAACGCTCCAAGAAAAACTGTTGAAGTAGAGACGCAAAATGCTCCAAATAATCAATATAAAGACTATTTTGGGTCTTTACAGAACACTAATCAGCCTGTTGAAATTTTTACAGATGTAGACAATTACAATGATTACAACATAGGAAACGATAGCCTACAAGACTATACCAACTATCCCGGATGGGGCAGTAATCCTCAAACTGTAAGTATAAACGTTTACGACAATGGATGGGGAATGAATAACTGGTACGGAAATAACTGGGGATGGAATGGCAGTTACGGTTGGGGCATGAACGTTGGTTTTGGCTGGAATAATTGGTACGGTAATAATTGGGGCTGGAATAACTGGTATGGAAATAATTGGGGTTGGAATAACTGGTATGGAAATAACTGGGGACATTCCAATTACTATAATAATAGAAATTATTCCTATAACGCAAGCAGAAGAGGTTCTTCTTACACCAACAACGCAAACAGTAATCGAAATTACAGCAGTCGAAATTCAGCAAATTACTCCCGAAATCAAAGTAATACCGTTAGCGGAAGATCCAATAATTCAAATTACAGAGGAAATACCAATACTAATCTCAGAAGAAGTACTACAAACGGATTCAATAGAACAAGTCCAACATTTTCAAGAAATCAAGGACAATCACGAAACAATTCTTATAACAACCCAAGCAGAAGGTCCAACACGAATAGTCCCCGTAGCCAAAATAACTCTCCCAACAGATCTTATACTCCAAGTTCAAGAAACGACAACAATTCCAGATCATATACTCCTAGCTCAAATAGTTCCGGATCAAATAATTCTGGAAATTCTGGTGGCGGTGGCAGATCTTCTGGTGGCGGAAGAGGCGGCAGAGGATAATAATTATTTATATCCATTCCTATTTTAATATTAAATTAAACTTTACGAATTAAAAATGAAAAAATATATATTTTTATTAGCTTTAGGCTTCTCTGCAAGCATTGCTCAATCACAAGAAATATCAGATGCTATGCGTTATGCACAGGACAACCTGAACGGAACAGCTCGTTTTAGAGCAATGAGTGGTGCTTTTGGAGCTCTTGGTGGTGATTTATCCTCTCTAAATGTAAATCCTGCGGGTTCTGCAGTATTTACAAATAACCAAATGGCTCTTACCTTAAGTAATTTTGATACAAAAAACAACTCTAATTACTTTGGCAACACAACAAGCGAGAAAAACAATTCCTTTGATTTGAATCAGGCGGGTGCAGTTTTTGTTTTTAACAACAGAAACTCAAATAGCAATTGGAAAAAGATTTCACTGGGTGTTAATTACGAAAACACAACTAATTTTGATAACGGAGTTTTTTCTGCCGGAACCAATCCGAACAATTCTATAGGTGATTATTTTTTAAGTTACGCTAACAATTCCAATAATGGAGCTCCGGTATCTCAAGAATTTGTAAATCTGGAACCTGGAGAATCCATTTCAGATTTATATTCATTTTTAGGAAGTAATTTACCAAACAATCAATACCCTAATTTAAATGGATTTGCAGCGCAACAAGCATTTTTAGGTTACCAAGGCTTTATTATTGATCCCGATGATGAAACCAATAATAATTCTCCTTATTCCTCGAATGTTCCAGCAGGAGGTAATTATTACCAAGAAAATTCCGTTTACAGTACAGGATATAACGGAAAATTATCTTTTAATGCCGCAACATCATATAAAGACAAATTATTCATTGGACTGAATTTGAACTCCCATTTCACTGACTTTCACAAATCATCTACTTTTTACGAAGAGAACAACGCTCCATTAACAGCTGATTACACTGTAACCAATTTACGTTTTGAAAATGACTTATACACTTACGGAACTGGATTCTCCTTTCAACTGGGAGCAATTGCAAAGGTTTCTGATGAAATTCGTTTAGGTTTGGCTTACGAATCATCTACATGGTATAAATTAAATGATGAACTATCTCAAAGTCTGGTCGCAGTAAGCAGCGCTACTAATGAAGATGACACCAATGATGTAGTAAATCCTCAGATTGTTAATATTTACGAGCCTTATAAGCTACAAACTCCAAGTAAACTAACTGGAAGTTTCGCTTATATTTTTGGAAAATCTGGCTTGCTAAGTGTTGATTATGCAATTAAGGATTATAGCAACACTAAATTCAAACCTGAAAACGATCCTTATTTTAATGATCTAAATAGCGATATGAATTCAACATTAGATACTACTGGCGAACTAAGAATAGGTGCTGAATATAAAATTGAGGCTTTGAGCTTAAGAGCAGGATATCGTTACGAACAAAGTCCTTATAAAAACGGAGTTACTATAGGTGATTTGACCGGTTATTCAGCAGGTTTAGGATACAGTTTTGGTTCTACAAAAGTAGATTTAGCGTATTCTTACGCCAAAAGAAACTCAC
This sequence comes from Flavobacterium sp. GT3P67, assembly GCF_004349155.1. NCBI lineage: Bacteria > Pseudomonadati > Bacteroidota > Flavobacteriia > Flavobacteriales > Flavobacteriaceae > Flavobacterium > Flavobacterium sp. GT3P67. The sequence continues at coordinate 84,339 of NZ_SMLF01000008.1, read as the reverse complement.
AACAAGGTTTTTTTAATCACGGCTTTACAGATGGTGCCAGTATTGATGCCATAAACAACAATGTTTCAGTAACATTATCATTTGAATTGTAATCAATCCAACAAATAAAATTTAAAATCCGTTTCGTTATCATGGAACGGATTTTTTTTAGCCCTGATGGCAGTGGAAATCCTCCCGTTTTTTCGGGAGATTGCAACGTACAGCAGGAATAGCTCTATAAAAAACACAAAGATTTATGGTCCTAAAAATAAAAATTGTAATTTTGCAAAATTCCCAAATTATCGGGATTCTAATGTTATGAGAACTAAGTCTTTAAAAAAGAATAAAATCAACGTAATCACTCTTGGGTGTTCGAAAAATGTGTATGACAGTGAAGTGCTAATGGGACAGCTTCGCGCAAGCGGAAAAGACGTTACTCACGAAGCTCCGGAAGCTGAAGAAGGAAATATTATTGTAATAAATACTTGTGGATTTATTGATAATGCTAAAGCAGAATCAGTAAATATGATTCTGGAATATGCTGACAAGAAAGAAAGAGGATTGGTCGATAAAGTATTCGTTACAGGGTGTTTATCGGAACGCTACAGACCTGATTTAGAAAAAGAGATACCAAATGTAGATCAGTTTTTTGGAACTACAGAGTTACCACAATTATTGAAAGCTTTAGGAGCTGATTATAAGCATGAATTATTAGGAGAAAGATTGACTACGACCCCGAAAAATTATGCTTATTTAAAAATTTCTGAAGGATGCGACAGACCATGCAGCTTTTGTGCAATTCCATTAATGCGAGGGAAAAATGTTTCACAAACTATTGAAAAACTAGTTAAAGAATCGGAAGGATTAGCTAAAAACGGTGTAAAAGAATTGATCTTGATCGCTCAGGATTTAACTTATTACGGTTTAGATCTTTACAAAAAAAGAGCTCTTGGCGAATTATTGGAAGCTTTAGTAAAAGTAGAAGGAATCGAATGGATTCGTCTGCATTATGCCTTCCCTACCGGTTTCCCGATGGATGTTCTGGAAATCATGAAGCGTGAGCCTAAGATTTGCAATTATATTGATATTCCGTTGCAACACATTTCAGATTCTATTTTGAAATCAATGCGTCGTGGAACTACTCAAGCAAAAACAACAAAATTATTGAAAGATTTCCGTGAAGCAGTTCCCGGAATGGCTATTCGTACGACTTTGATTGTAGGATATCCAGGAGAAACGCAAGAGGATTTCAATATATTGAAAGATTTTGTTCAAGAAATGAAGTTTGACAGAATGGGTTGTTTTGCTTATTCTCATGAAGAGAATACACATGCGTACTTACTGGAAGATGATGTTCCAGATACCGTAAAACAAGAGCGTGCAAACGAAATTATGGAATTACAGTCGCAAATTTCTTGGGATTTAAACCAAGAGAAAGTGGGACAAACATTCAAATGTATCATTGACAGAAAAGAAGGTGGGCATTTTGTAGGAAGAACTGAATTTGACAGTCCAGATGTAGATAATGAAGTCTTGATTGACGCATCAAAACATTACGTAAAAACGGGCGAGTTTGTAATGATCAAAATTATTGAAGCAACAGAATTTGATTTGTACGGAGAACCATTATAATTTTTCTAAGACGATTTTAATCCATTTTAAAACTAAATATGAAACCATTTCAATCACTATTAATCATCGCATTTGTATTATTATCTACAAATATAATTTCTGCACAATACGGTAATGGCGGATATGGAAACGGTTACGGCAATGGATATGGAAGTAATCGTAGAATGAATAGTGGAATGGATCAATCCAGAGCTCAGGACAAACCAAAAGAAATTCCCGTTGAAGTAACGGTTGGAAAAATAATGGAGCGACTAAAACCGGAACTCATTCTTGATGAACTTCAGGTAATTGCAATCTCTAATATCTTTAACGAAAGTATAAGAACACAAGGCATGCTTATAAAAGCAGAAGTTAGCCAAGATGAAAAAATAAAAAACATTCAAGCTCTTTCAGAATCTACTGATAGAAAAGTCATGGAATTATTAAACAAAGACCAAAAGGAGAAATATATCGTTCTAAATGAAGAAGCTAAAAATCCTAAAAAATCGAAATCTAAGAAAAAATCTAATTAATCGATTTTTTGTCTGTTGCTAAATATAAACCTACATGAACAAAATTTTTTATTACCTTATTTTAGTCATTATCACTGCTTCTTGCTCAACAAATCCTTATAAAAAGAGTGAAAAAATTTATGACAACAAGCTCAAAACATTAAAAAAAACCATTTCTAATAAAGAGTCACAGCCATTACCCGTTATTCCTCATGTAGAAATAAACATTGATACATTATACACTAAACAGCTGCACACCTATAAAGATACTATTTTCAAAATGGGGTCAACGCCTTTGCAAAACGGTATTAATACAGAATGGATAGGAACCGTTAATTTTAATTTACGAAAGCCTAATTTTATTATCATTCATCATACGGCACAGGATTCATTACAACAAACACTAAAAACGTTCACAAAAATTGAATCCCAAGTGAGTTCCCATTATCTAATTTCGGATGATGGTAAAGTAGTCCAAATGTTGAATGATTACTTAAGAGCCTGGCATGCAGGCTTTGGTACTTGGGGGAAAAATACCGATATTAATTCTACATCAATAGGAATTGAATTGGACAACAATGGATCTGAAGTTTTTTCTGAATTACAAATCAATAGTTTATTGGCGCTTTTAACCAAACTAAAAAAAGATTACAATATTCCTGTTCAAAACATTATTGGTCACGCAGATATTGCACCAACCAGAAAAAAAGACCCCAGCCAATTGTTTCCCTGGAGAATATTAGCGGAGAAAGGTTTTGGCATTTGGTCTGATGAGTTTTTAGAAACTGCTCCAACTGATTTTAATGTAGAACAAGGATTGCGAATTATAGGATATGACACTAAAAATCTACCCGCCGCAATAACCGCTTTTAAACTACATTATATTCAAACAGAAGTCAATGACCTATTAGATGAAAAAACAATAAATACCATTTATTCTATTTATAAAAAACAATAAGTAGTTTATACATTCTACAATAAAAACGGTTTTTTGAATCTCTCAAAGAACCGTTTTCTATTTCAAGTTTTTCTTATAGTTACCTTTTGAAGCACCTCAGAAATCTAAACAAAAAAAGCTGCCAAAATACTCGAAAGCATCTTGACAGCAAAAAAAAAATATTATCTTAATTCTAGAACGAATAAGTTGTTGCAAGTAACGCATAAGCTGTTAAACCTTTTGGAGCTGCATCACTGTTTGTGAAGATATCTTCTGAAGCCTTATCAACACGAAATTCAGGAATAATAGTCAAGTTTCCTACCTTATAATTTAGTGATAAAGTATTACCTATAACACTAGTTCCAGCAAGTAAACCAAGCCCAGCAGTAGCCTCTTTAGCATCTAAGTACTCAAGTCTGTACGCTAAACTTAATGTTTCTTTCAATGCTAAATTTGCATATCCTACTAAAGCAAACCATTCTCCATCCAATGAACTATCAACGTCATTATTTGTCATAGCATAAGTACCGTTGAATCCTAAAGAGAATGTATCACTCACTTTTTTCGAACCTACAAAATCAAATTGTGTTTTATTCTCATCAAATGCAGGATTACTACTTCCAGAAGTAACATTGAAATACGCACTTCCAGTATCACCAACATATCCTAATTGACCTATGAAAGTTTTTTGGCTTGAACCCGCTTCAATTGTCGTCTTGAAATCCGTTGGATTTGAAACTCCAGCCATGAAACTGAATTTCCCTGACGTATATTGTGCTTTTACTCCAGTATTAAAGAATGGACCGTAAGTAAATGCGTAAGACATACTGTAATTTTTATTATCTACCGCATCCAATAGTTCATATCCAATATGAGTTCCAAAACTACCCGCAGTAACTTTAAATTTATCCGAAAACTCGTAAGTGAAATTCAATTGTTTAATCATGAAAGTTGATTCAGCATCATTATAAGTAAATTGAGCCGCTCTGTTTCCAAACCCTAAATCAACAAAAACAGATGCTTTACCCATTTTATGAGATGCTTCGATAGAGGCCATCCCTAATTCGAATGAATTGTGAGAATTTGTAAAACTGGTTAAACTGTTGTCTACACCAGAAAAATCATATTTATAATAGGCATCAGCAGATCCTGCAAAAGTAGTTGAAGGTGGCGTTGGAGCGTCTTGCGCGAAAGTTAAACTTGTTGTTAGCATTAATGCTAGAATAGCTAGGCTTTTTTTCATCTTTAATTGGTTTTAATTAGTAATCTAGTTTGGTAATTATTTTGATCTTAGTTAATACATTTTAAAAAATTCTAATACTTATAATCAAGAAAACAGCTTTTATATTGGCTTTTTTTAATGTTAAATATTCTTGTTTCTGAAGCGAATTTATTAACTTTTATTTCACTTGAATTACTATTTAGTACTTTTCTATCTCGTTTTCAGAAGAATTATCAATACCGAAAAATCATCAAAAAATAATAAGCATTTCGTATTTTAAAGCATCAATTTTAAAAATTCAATAATTAATTTTTAGACACATACCCCTAATTATTTTACTTAAAATTTAAAAATAAAATTTAAAAATCATTTTTTTAAAGACATTTACGCAAAAAATAAAAACAAACCCCTATAAAAATACACTAAACAATAAATAATATATTTTTAAAACAAACTGCTGATGCATTTATTTTTTTTAAACTAAGATACCTACATCCAATATTTTTATCTTTAGAAACACAATTTACACCAACTATTAAAGCATCTATATTAACAATTATAAAAACCCAATCGCATTATCATTAATGCTTATTTTATGAAAATTTTAATGGTATATAAATTCCTTTTTTAGTAAATTTCGAGCATGTTTCGTTTAGCACTTAAAATCTCCGTTTTACTATTATTTGTCGCTTTTTCCTTTGTTTGGATAAGTGACGAATTTTCAATGTTTTCTAATGAAAATAAATATGATTTGTACGAGCAATCCGAAAAAAATTCTGAAGAAAATAATTTGGAAAGCAAATCAAAAACACTTTTTATAGATACAATTGAAAGTGTCAATTGTTTCGAATACTACTCTTTTAATAAAAACAGAATTAATTCTTTCGATTTATTTGTAGTCAAAGAGTTTGTTTTAAAGAATCTGACTCCTCCGCCAGAAATAGTTTAATCCATATTTCTTTACAAAAAAACTACAAACATATGTCCCAAATTAAAAATGGGTTCTTATACATATCCTATTATACAAACACATGAAAAATTTATTTACAGCGTTCACTCTTTTATTTACAGCGTCATTAATTGCGCAAACACATCAAATTATTAAACATGATGGCGAAACAATTGAAGTAAACTTTATTAAAACAGAAAATAATTTAGTTTACTATACTTTACCCAAAAGCTCTGAAGAAAATACAATCAGTCAATATGCAGTAGCACAATTAAATGAAAAATCAAAAAATGATTCTAAAATCATATCTGAAAAAATTCAACTCGATGGAAAATCCGATTATAAAAAAGTTATCGTGCTAAAAAAACATCAAACTATCGGATTGAAAGAATCTGGGATGATAACTAGTTTTTACGGAGGGACGAAAGGAGAATCTCCCTTATCGTTTTCAGATAACGGGGAAATACGATTAAAACAAAATGCCGCACTTAAAGGATCTCCATTTATTGTGATACTTTCCAATAAACCAAAAGATTTAAAAGCGGCTATCTATACCTATTAATAAGGCGCAAATCAAACAATCTATTTTATGACTTGGTACTTAAATAAATTGAGGAATAGATTGAATAAAAAATCGAGAACAGATTTGTTTTAAATACAATTCCAGTTCTCGATTCTTTCAATATAATACGTACTAAATACTATTATTCAATAATCAATGATTTCATATTCATAAATTCTTTAATTCCTATTGCACCTAATTCTCTTCCGTAACCTGATTTTTTTATTCCTCCAAAAGGAACCCTGGAATCAGATCGTACTAATGAATTCACAAACACATTCCCGGCTTCAATTCTCCTTGCCAGTCTATACGCTTTTTCGCGATCTTCAGTCCAAATTGCAGCAGCCAATCCATATCTATGATTGTTGGCAATAGTTATAGCATCATTTTCATCTTTTGCCCTTATAATTGTAGCCAATGGACCAAAAGTTTCTTCCTGAAAAGCAATATTATTTGAATCTACAAAATCAATTAATGTCGGTTGGAAATTACAATCTTCCCGCTCACCTCCTAGTACTAATTTAGCACCTTGTTGTAATGATTTTTTCAACTGATTTGCTAATTTTTCGGCTAAATCTAACCGAGCCAGAGGGCCCATATTAATTCCTTGCTGCAATGGATTCCCTTGTTGCAAAGATTTTATTTTTTGGGTAAAAAGCGCAGCAAATTCATCCGCTACTTTCTCAGTGACAATAAATCGTTTGGCACAAATGCAAGCCTGACCGGCATTTAACATTCTGGATTGTGTTGCAACCGTTGCTGCTTTTTCAAGATTTGCGTCATTCAAAACTATAAAAGCATCTGAACCACCCAATTCCATCACTGATTTTTTGATGTGCTTTCCTGCCAATGCAGCTACAGATGAACCCGCCATTTCGCTTCCGGTCAAAGTAATTCCATGCACAATATCCGAAACTATTACGCTTTCGACTTGAGGAATATCAATCGTAATTTGCTGAAAAACGCCTTCAGGAAAACCAGCTTCCAAAAACGCATTCTCGATTGCTTTGGCACAGCCAATAACATTTGGAGCGTGTTTTAAAAGGGTTACATTGCCCGCCATAATTGCCGGTGCGGCATAACGCAATACTTGCCAAAAAGGATAATTCCAAGGCATAATTGCAAAAACAGCGCCCATCGGATCGTAAACAGACATGCTTTTGAAAGGCGTATCATAATGTTCATCCTTCAGCATTCTCTCGGCATTCTCTGCATAGAAATCACAGTTTCCAGCTGATTTTTCCACTTCAGAAATACTTTCAGATAACACCTTACCCATCTCATTGGTTATCAACAAACCCAGTTCCTCTTTCTTTACTCTAAGAATATTGGCTAGCTTTTTTATCAGATCAGCTCTTTGCCCAAATGTGGTTTGTTTCCAATTTTTGAATGCACACTCTGACAATTGCAGTTTTTGATTCAATTGTACATTTGTCAATACTTCATGTTCAGCTATAATTAGTTGCGAAAACGGATTTATCGATTTAAAAACCATGCGTTTGTTATTTAAATTCTTGAAATATAAGTTTTAGAAAATTAATCCGCAATTTGAAATTATTTCTAATATCAATGTGTCCAGACCAAAATTTAAATCTAGTAAAATTACAGCTATTAACGGGAGGAAAAGTTTAAAAAACCGCAAGAATGAGACAAACCTGTCTTTGAAAATTTTGAAAAATTTTAGAAATAAGTAAAAACAAGACAATCAAAAGTAGTATTTCAAGCTTAAGCGTCCTGAGTTTTATTTAGTTCCTTAAAAACAGTATCCAGCATTTCAAATACTTTTTCCTTATCCAGTGGTTTTGTAATACAGTCCATAAAACCAAATTGCATCATTTTTTCTTTCTCTTCAAATGAGGAATAAGCTGTTTGGGCAATAACGGGAAGTTCCGGTCTTATTATTTTTATTTTTTCGTAAGCTTGATAACCATCTAACACAGGCATTTTTATATCCATGAATACCAAACTAATGTTTGGGTTTTCAGTACAAATAGCTATTGCTTCTTGTCCGTTTTTAGCTCTTAGAACAGTATGGTTTTTTAATTCTATAATTTTTTTCAACAACAAGAAATTAATGGTATCATCTTCTGCTACTAAAATAATTTCATTCTCATAATTCCTGAAAAAAGATTTTACTTTTTTGGGTTTTATTGCTTTAAATGTTTGATCTAATTTTAATGGTATTGTAAATGAAAAAACGGAACCCAATCCAATTGTAGAACTAACCTTTATTTCTCCGCCTAACATTTCAACATACGCTTTTGTAATTGACAACCCCAGACCTAATCCTGATAATTCGCTAGATCCATCGCCTTCAATTCTTCTAAATCTATCAAAAATCATTTTTAAATAATTTTCGCTGATTCCCATACCAGAGTCTTCAATCTTAAATTCTAAAACTTCTTTTTCTTTGTTTATTGAATATCCAAAAGCGACAAAACCTCTATCCGTAAATTTTAACGCATTAGTAATCAAATTAACTATAATCTGTTTCAGTTTCGTTTCATCCGTTAGAATATTTTCCTGAAGTTTTTCCGGATTTTCAAGAATATAAAATTGAATTTCTTTGTCTTTAGGAATCGTAACCTTGATGGAATCATACAATTCTATAATACACTTTTCTATATCTAATCCTTTATAATTAGGCATAATTTGATTTGCATCAATCTTAGACATTTCGATAAGGTCTTCAATAATTGAAACCAAATTACCGCCACTATTTTTTATGATTTTTAAATATTCTAATCTCTCCTTCTCCTCTAAATTTGTATCATGAAGTAAATCACTGAATCCCATTATGGCATTCATAGGCGTTCTGATTTCATGCGATAAATTAGCCAAAAAAGAAGATTTTAATGTATCACTTTCTTCCGCTTTTTGCTTGGAAATTTCTAATTGTTTCCGTTGATTGCTGTTTTCTTCAAATAGGTTTCCAATGTATCCAAACTCTCCTTGGGATCTTTTCAAACTATTAATGGAACTCATATTACCCGTTTCAAGAATACTCTTGATTAACTTTAATGGATTATAAACCCATCTTTTCGTGTAATAAACGTAGACAAAAATGTTAATCAAGGAAACTAGAACAACAATAAAAAGAATCTCTTTTGTGTTCGTGTAATTTAAATTGAAAGGTCTTTTAAAAAGTAATTTGGCTACAGCTCCATTTTTCCAATCTTTTAAATCTATGCCTACAATAACAAAATCATCTTCATTTGCAATTGCATAATCACTTGAAACTAAATTAACTTTCGAGCTGCTTATATTCCCTAAAGCATTAAAAAATGATTCGTCTAAAAGTCTTGCTATAAAAAAATAACCGGAAGGCTTTGTTTTATTCTTTTTAGGATCATTTGAAGGATGAATTGTTGCCCCAAAAACCTCGACAACACCCTCTGGAATTTTTATATAAAATCTTTCAAGTTTCGATTTATAAAGCGCTGACATCATCTCTTTTGGAATAAAATCAAGACTTTTAATCTTAGAAGAAGCTGTTTTATTGATTATTTTTTGATCTAAACCATAAATACAAATGTAATCAGCTTCATACGATTCGAATTGACTTAAAATATATTTATCAAACCACTTTTTATCTTTTGTTTTTGTAAAATTAACCAACTCATCCCAATAGGTAACATCAATAATAGTAGCTGTAGCCGTTTTAGAATTGAGTCTAAACAAAGACTTTACTTCTTTATCGTATTGATTGTATGTAGTTTTGTAAAAATGACGTTCTTCTTGAACGGTATAAAGGTAAAGCGAGATGTAAATTAGAAAAAAGAAAATACTTGTTGAAATTATCAACAACAGTAGTTTAGAATACGTATTTAAATTAATCAATCTCTTCATGGAACACATAGAATCTAAAAAAAAACTAAAATACAGCTTCCATTTTTGTAAGATATATCACTTTTTTTCTATAGCGCAAGTTAACCTTTTTTATTATACAAAAAAACTCCATCGATTTAAACCAACGGAGTCCATTTTAATAAAGGTTTATTTATCAACGGTATACTTTTTGCAAAAGTGATTAAACCTTGATTCCTCACTCTTCTAAATCTTTATTTTTCGCATTTTGATCAAACTTTTTTAATTATCCCAAAATCTTCTCAATATCTAATAATTCAGCTGCGGAAAAATTCAGATTTTGTAAACTGTCAATATTATTATTTAATTGACCAACGGAACTGGCACCAATCAAAACCGAAGTAATTCGGTTGTCTTTTAATAGCCAAACCAATGCCATTTGAGCCAAAGACTGGCTTCGTCTTTTCGCTATTTCATTCAACGCTACAATCTTTTCAACTTTTGCCTCAGAAACTTCTTCTAATTGCAAATGTCCGTTTGGATTTGAAGCTCTTGAATTTTCAGGAATCCCTTTCAGGTATTTATCCGTTAAAAGTCCTTGTGCCAAAGGTGAAAAAGCAATACAGCCTACTCCTTTTTCTTCGAGAACATCTAGTAATCCCGCCTCAGGTTGTCGAACAAACATAGAATATTTTACTTGATGAATCAAGCAAGGTGTTCCCAATCGTTTCAAGATTTCGGCAGCTTCTCTGGTTTGTTCTGTATTGTAGTTGGAAATCCCTGCATATAACGCTTTTCCGCTTCGCACGGCATAGTCCAAAGCCATCATAGTCTCTTCCAAAGGCGTTTCCGGATCAAAACGATGTGAATAAAAAACATCTACATATTCCAGATTCATGCGCTTCAAACTCTGGTCTAAACTCGACAACAAATATTTTCGGGAACCCCAGTCGCCATAAGGACCGTTCCACATGGTGTAACCGGCTTTGGTCGTAATTACAATTTGATCCCGCAGATTTCCCTGAAAATTATTTTTCAGTATTTTACCAAAATTAGTCTCTGCCGAACCCGGAACCGGACCATAATTATTAGCCAAATCAAAATGGGTAATTCCTTTATCAAAAGCTGCTTTGACAATGTTCTCCCCATTTTCAAAATTATCCACCGAACCGAAGTTATGCCATAATCCTAAAGATATTTGTGGCAGTAATAAACCGCTTTTCCCACATCTGTTGTATTTCATTTTTTAAATTTAAAAAAAGGAAAGATAAACATTTTATTTAAAAATCATGGATTTAAAAACATCAAATTGTAGTCGAAACAAGCTCAGATTCAGTCATAAATAAACTCGATTTATCAAAGACAAATCGAGTTTTTAACATTTTAAACAACCTTTAAAGCCTAAATAACAATTCCTTTAAGTGTCAATACTTTTGGCGTTCCTTCGGCATTTGTTGTAACTGTAACCGTTTTTGTAAATGCACCTTTATTGGCCGCATTGTAGGTTGCAGTAACTTTTCCAGATTTCCCAGGAAGAATTGGTGTTTTGGTATAATCGGTTGCTGTACAACCGCATGACCCTTGTACGTTAGTGATTATTACCGTTGTTTTTCCTGTGTTTTTAAATTCATAATTAATGGCTTTTGGTGTGTTTTGAGGAATTTGACCCACATCTATACTCTCACTTTTCCATAAAATGGATGAAGCAACAGACGAAACTTTTGACACCAAAGCATTTGCTGGGGCGATGGCAGAAAATGACATTAATCCTAGAGTTAATGCCAACATTGAAATTTTGATGATTTTCATAATTTGATTTTTATAATGGTTATATAATAGATTACTTCATTTGAACATACCAAAAGTAGATTAGAAAATTTTCACTTCCTGTTAAGCGGTTTCAAATGTTTGTTAACGACTTGTTAATGGTTATATTTGAAAGTAATTTTGATTAATATTACACTTTCTAAACCCATTTTTTACTTGACATTAGCATACCTGAAAATTATTCGTAAATACCCATTAAAATATGCGAATTACATATGACCGATAAAAAAACAATGAATTTCTACATATGAAACTAAACAAACTCAACAGTATCATTATTCTTGGAATCATTGCCATCGTTGGTATTCTGGTGGCACAACTCCTTTGGACCAAAGAAGCTTTTACTATTGAGGAAAAAAAGTTCAGCCAAAAAACACATATCGCCTTACTTGAGGTTGCCAAAAAATTATATCATGGTACTAACCACGATTTGCCCACAGAAAATCCCATAAAAAAAATATCAAATGATTATTATGTAGTGAATATTGATAATGATTTTGAACCCGAAATTTTAGAGTTTTATCTAAAATCCGAATTCAAAAAAATGAATCTCACGACAGATTTTGAATATGCCATGTACAATTGTCAAAGCGATGAAATGGTGTATGGAAACTATATTTCTTTATCGGACAAATCAAAAGGAAAACAATCTATCTATTTCCCAAAACATAAAAATTTAGTATATTATTTTGCCATTCGTTTCCCCAATGAAACCACTTATTTGTTTAGTTCGCTGCGGTTTTGGTTTGTACTTTCGATGGTGTTAATTCTTATTTTACTGATTTATGTCTATTCTATTTTTACGCTTTTACAGCAAAAAAAATATTCCGAATTACAACGGGATTTCATTAATAATATGACGCATGAATTCAAGACGCCGTTATCATCAATTTTGATTGCTTCCAATTATTTAATCCAGCAAAAACCCATCAAAGAGGATAAAAAACTTTACACCTATGCCGAAATTATTATCAATCAAAGTAATAAACTAAACCAGCACATAGAACAAATTTTGACAATCGCCAAATCCGATTATTCTCCTATAGAATTGAATACAGAAAATATTGCGATAGTTCCAATAATTGAAAATGCTATCGAAAACATCAAATTAAAATATCCTGAAATTACAACAACAATCAAATCGGATTCGTCTGATTACACAATAATTGCAGACTCCTTTCATTTCAATAATCTAGTTTACAATCTCCTTGACAATGCCGCAAAATATTGCAATGCAAAACCCGAAATTGTTATCCGATTATCGAAAGAAAATCAAGTGCTGAAACTCGAATTTATTGATAATGGAATCGGAATTTCAAACAAAAACCTCTCTTTCATATTCGACAAGTTCTATCGAATTCCGAGTGAGAAAAGCAATGAAGTCAATGGGTTTGGATTAGGTTTGTATTATGTAAAAAAGATTTGCAATTTGCATCAGTGGAAAATCAACGCCACCAATAATCTCGAAAAAGGCATTACCCTAACCATTTTAATTCCTAATAAACAATGAGCACTTCTAAAATTCTTTATGCCGAAGACGATGCGACATTAGCATTCCTGACCAAAGATAATTTGGAGCAAAACCACTATGAAGTGACGCATTGTTGTAATGGAAAAACGAGTTTAGAAACCTTCAAAAAAGGCAATTTTGATATTTGCATTCTGGATATTATGATGCCAAAAATGGACGGATTCGAATTAGCCACTGAAATTAGAAAGGTCAATATTGATATTCCTATTATATTCCTTTCGGCAAAAACCTTGAAGGAAGACCGCATCAAAGGACTCCGTTTGGGCGCCGATGATTATCTCGTAAAGCCTTTCAGTATTGAAGAATTAATCCTAAAAATAGAGGTTTTCCTGAAACGTTCCCATAAAAATAATACTGCTGAGAAATTGATTTATGAAATCGGTAAATACCAATTCGACACCAAAAATTTTATTTTATTCAATACGTCCGAAAAAATACCCCTCACGCAACGCGAATCCGAACTCTTGAAATTATTTCTAGACAATAAAAATGCAGTTCTAAAACGAGAACAAATCCTTACTTCACTTTGGGGCGACGACGATTATTTTATGGGACGCAGTCTGGATGTTTTTATTTCCCGCTTGCGCAAAATACTTGCCAACGAAAAAGGAATTGCAATAGAAAATTTACACGGGATTGGGTTTCGGTTCGTATTAGAAAAATAATTCAGAAAACATAAAGCAAAAAAACCACCTTTATCAGGTGGTTTCTTCAATTCTATCCAACAATTACAAAGGAATATTCCCGTGTTTTCTATTAGGAGTAACACTCACTTTATTTTCGAGCATACTAAAGGCTTTTATCAATTTACGCCTTGTGTCTTGCGGTAAGATTACCTCGTCTACAAAACCACGTTGCGCTGCAGTATATGGGTTCGCAAACAAATCGGCATATTCTGCTTCTTTTTCCAAAAGTTTTGCTTCATGGTCTTCGGCTTCGTTAATTTCTTTCTTGAAGATAATTTCACTCGCACCTTTGGCTCCCATCACGGCAATTTCGGCAGTTGGCCAAGCAAAATTCATGTCGGCACCAATGTGTTTCGAGTTCATTACATCATAAGCACCACCATAGGCTTTACGCGTAATTACGGTCACTCTTGGCACGGTTGCTTCGCTTAAGGCATACAACAATTTCGCACCGTGAACAATAATCCCGTTCCACTCTTGATCGGTTCCCGGCAAAAATCCCGGAACATCCACCAAAACCAATAAAGGAATATTAAAACAATCGCAAAAACGGGTAAATCGAGCTGCTTTTTTCGAACTGTTCACATCAAGACAACCAGCTAAAATCATCGGTTGGTTTGCTATAATTCCAATGCTTTTTCCTCCCAATCGAGCAAAACCCACAAGAATATTTTCAGCATAATTTTTATGAATTTCAAAAAACGAATCTTCATCAATAATACCACCAATCACCTCATGCATGTCGTACGGTTTATTGGGATTATCCGGAATAATAGTTGCTAATTTGGTACGCACCTCATCATTCAGTTCGTAAGGCAAATTATGTGCTTTTTCTTTATTGCTCTGTGGCAAATAACTCAACAAGCGTTTCAAATCTTCCAGACATTCCACATCATTGGTCGAAGTGCAATGTGCCACTCCTGACTTGGTCGAATGCGTGCTCGCACCACCCAATTCCTCCGAAGTTACGGTTTCATTGGTTACGGTTTTTACCACATTCGGCCCTGTTACGAACATATAACTGGTATCTTCAACCATCATCGTAAAATCAGTCATCGCAGGAGAATACACGGCTCCACCGGCGCAGGGACCCATAATTGCAGATATCTGTGGAATTACTCCTGAAGCTTGTACGTTTCTATAAAAAATATCGGCATACCCGCCCAAAGAACGTACGCCTTCCTGAATACGCGCTCCTCCAGAATCATTCAGTCCAATCATCGGCGCTCCCATTTTGACTGCCATATCCATGATTTTACAGATTTTCTCGGCATGCGTTTCGGATAACGAACCACCAAAAACCGTGAAATCTTGGGCAAAAATGTAAACCAGTCGTCCGTTTATTGTTCCATATCCCGTAATGACACCATCTCCGTAATACAGTTCTTTTTCCATTCCAAAATCAGACGTTCGGTGCGTCACCAACATCCCGATTTCTTCAAAAGACCCTTCGTCCATCAAATAATTGACACGTTCTCTCGCCGTTAGCTTTTTATTGGAATGTTGTTTTGCAATTCTATTTTTACCGCCACCCAAATGAGCTTCGGCAATTTTATCGTTTAATGTATTTATTTTGTCTTTCATATTGTTCTTTTTTAACCGCCAATTCGCCAATTTTATTTAAAGCCATTAAGAAATTAAGTTTCATTTAGAAAAGCAGTATTTAATTTTCCTTAACCTCTTAATGGTTTAAAACAATTAGTTTAATTTAGTAAGCGTACTATTTTTTGATCTTCAAAATACTGTTTCAACGCCACCAAAGCAGCGATTTCGGCTTCTTGTGCCATTTGACTTTTCAATACATCAGCATTATAGTAGTTCTTTACGAAATGCGTATCGAATTTTCCGGAACGAAATGCCTCATGCTCAAAAACAAATTTCCCGAAAGGCAACGTCGTCTGCACGCCTTCCACATGATAGTTATCAATCGCATTAATCATCAATTGAATCGCTTCTTCACGGGTTTCTCCATAAGTAATCAATTTGGCCAACATAGGATCGTAATAAATGGGAATATCCATCCCTTGTTCAAAACCGTTATCCACACGAATTCCTTCACCAACAGGCAATTCATACACATCCAAATGACCTACGCTAGGCAGAAAATCGTTCATCGGATCTTCGGCATACACACGCAATTCCATCGCATGTCCTTTTATTTTTAAATCTTCTTGTTTGATTGCCAATGCTTCTCCCCTGGCGACTCTGATTTGCAGTTCCACCAAGTCGGTTCCGGTAATCCATTCCGTAACGGGATGTTCCACCTGCAAGCGGGTATTCATTTCAAGAAAGTAGAAATTATTGTTCTCATCCAATAAAAACTCGACAGTTCCAGCTCCTAAATAATCACAGGATTTGGCTACCAAAACAGCCGCTTCACCCATTTTTTTACGCAATTCCGGTGTTAAAACCGAAGAAGGCGCTTCTTCAATTACTTTTTGATGACGACGCTGGATGCTGCATTCTCTTTCGAATAAATACAACACATTACCATGACTATCTGCCATTATTTGAATTTCGATATGTCTTGGCGAGCCCACATATTTTTCAATAAAAACCGAACCGTCTCCAAACGCAGCAATTGCTTCACTTATAGCACGATCCATCTGGGATTCGAAATCAGTTTCACTTTCTACCACCCGCATTCCTTTTCCACCACCTCCGGCAGATGCTTTAATTAAAATTGGAAAACCAATTTCCTTGGCAACGACTTTTGCTTTTTCGACATCAGTAATGGCTTGGTCAAAACCGGGAACCATTGGAATATTGTATTGCTTAACGGCGTCTTTGGCTGCCAGTTTACTCCCCATTATTTTTATCGCTTTCGACTTTGGACCAATAAAAATGATGTTATTTTTCTCCGCTTCTTCAGCAAAATCAGCATTTTCACTCAAAAATCCATAACCTGGATGAATGGCATCTACGTTTAAAGATTTTGCAACCTCTATAATTTTACTTCCTAACAAATACGATTGACTCGAAGGTGCTTCTCCAATCCAAACGGCTTCATCGGCAAATTTTACGTGCGGTGCATTTCTGTCGGCAGTAGAATATACTGCTACAGTTTTAATACCCATTTTTTGTGCGGTTTTCATCACCCTGATGGCGATTTCCCCTCTATTGGCAACTAATATTTTTTTCATTTTTTATTTTTTAAACCGCAGATTCACTAATTTTCATTCTCCTATACCAATTATGGGTATAAATAAGTCCAACCACTTAGACATTTTTTAAACCATATAAGGGATATAAGTTCATTTAAGTTGGACTATTTTGAATTGATAAATGGTATGATTATCTATAGATAAATTCACTTTTTAATTAGCGAATTACCGGTATAACATTATTCGAATTCAATTAACAACTGTCCTTTATCTACGGCATCTCCCATCAGTACCGATATGGCTTTGATAACGCCATCTCGCGGGGAAAGAAAACTGTTTTCCATTTTCATAGCACCCAAAATAATTAGGTTGTCGTTCTCTTTTACAGTTTGTCCTACTACTACACTGATTTCGAGAATCAATCCGGGCATAGGTGCTTTGATAAAATTGACTTGTTTCGTAAGTCCCGTTTCGAATCCCATTTCCTTAATCAAAATATCCAAAGGGTTTGAAATGGCAACAGTATACGTGTTGTTGTTTACCTTGACTGTGTAGTTTTTTTGAAGAAAATCAGAAGTGATGATTTCCGCTTGATAAGGTGTGTTTTCGTGTAAAATATGGAATTTATTCGTTTCCACACTCACTGCATCCAGTTGTGAAACACTTTCCTTTTCCAAATCAAAATGAAAAGTGTCGTTTACATTAACTTTATAACCAATACTCATTTGTTTCTATTTTAGAATCGTAAAAATAAGTAAAAGAAAACGTTTTCGTAAACCAAAAATTAAGTTTTATGCTAAATAGATATAGTTAGGTGGAAAAACTTATAAGACTAATAACCCAAACTCTCTGAGAGTTTTAATAGGCTTTGAGTACCAAAACAATTCAAAGTCTTCCAATTTCATTTCAAAATCTTTTTTTATTTCTTGAAATGTATAAATTTTAGCATTCGAAACAGAGATCTTTTGCAGTATTTCTACCAGCCATTCCCCTTCATTTTTATTCGTTTGAATGCTGAAACTTTCTTTTTTATCATGAAAAGTCAGCGTCATCATTTCCCAAGAATTCCCTTTTTTAGATTTGGCAAAATGTTCTACAAATGGTTTCCCGCCTAACCAAACAATTTTAGCTGTGGGTTTACTATTGAAATCCTCTTCTTCGTGCAACGCATCCAAAATAAAATCAGGTGAAATTTTAGTCTTTGGAATTTTAAACTCAAACCAGTCCTGCAACTCATAATCAAAACAGATTCCGTGCATGAAATTGAACAAGGATTTCTTGAGTCCAAAACTGAATTTATCATGATCGATTCCTGTTGAATCGGTATAATTAATATCGTTATTTGCGAAAGTTCCAATGATTTCGGTTTCTTTGACCACACCAAATTTCTCTGGATACAAGCCCACGGGACTGTGCGCGGTCATGGCAAATTGATGCCAAAATCCGGATTGTAACACGCCCACTTCAAATAATTGTCGCACCATTTCCAGACTGTCTACGGTTTCCTGAATGGTTTGTGTTGGATAACCGTACATCAAATAGGCATGAACCATGACACCTGCTTCGGTGAAATTTCGGGTGACTTTGGCGACTTGTTCGACCGTTACGCCTTTGTCAATCAGTTTCAACAATCGATCCGAAGCCACTTCAAGACCGCCGGAAACAGCGATACAACCGGAAGCTTTGAGCAACAAACATAAATCTCTGGTAAAACTTTTTTCGAATCGAATGTTCGTCCACCAAGTGACCGCTAATTTCCTGCGAAGGATTTCGAGTGCTAAAGCGCGCATTAGAGCCGGTGGTGCGGCTTCATCAACAAAATGGAATCCATTTTCACCTGTTTGGGCAATCATCTCTTCCATTCGGTCGCACAATAAATTGGCAGCAACGGGTTCGTAAATTTTGATATAATCCAAAGAAATATCGCAAAATGTACATTTCCCCCAATAGCAACCGTGCGCCATGGTGAGTTTATTCCAGCGTCCGTCGCTCCACATGCGGTGCATGGGATTCACAATTTCGATAACCGAAATGTATTTATCCAAAAGCAAATCCGAGTAATCAGGTGTTCCCACTTGCGATTGTTTGTAATCGTGTTTTAGAGAATTATTTTTATAAACTACTATTCCGTCTTCCAACAGAAATGTTCTTTTATACGAATTGTAATCTGGATTTTCAATATTGGAAATTAATTCTTCGATTGGCATTTCGCCATCATCCAACGTAATAAAATCGAAAAACTCAAAAACTCGGGCATCAGAAAGCGAACGCAATTCGGTATTCGGAAAACCGCCACCCATCGAAATCTTGATGTGCGGATAATGGTTTTTCACCCATTGTGCCGAACGAAAAGCAGAATATAAATTCCCTGGAAACGGAACTGAAATCAAGAATAATGTAGGTTGAATAGTTTCGATTCGTTCTTTTAGAATTGAAAGAAGTAAATTATCAATATGGGTTGGTTCCTGTTGCAAGACGTCATACAACTCATCAAAAGAATTGGCACTTCGTCCTAAACGTTCTGCATAGCGGCTGAAACCAAAATTATCATCGACACATTCGACTATAAAATCAGAGATATCTTCAAGGTATAAAGTTGCTAAATGTTTCGCTTTATCCTGTGTTCCCATGGTTCCAAAAGCCCAATCGAGCTCTTCCAATTGCGCAAAACGGGACGCTTCCGGCAAGAAATCTTCCTGACAAATTTGAAGCGCCAATGTTGGATTTTTTCCTTGAAGGAAAGCAATAACAGGATTGATCGTTTTTAGATATTCATCTTGTAAAGCGTAAATACGTTTTGAGTTGTCTGAGATTTCTCCAACGCTAATCTTTAAACCTGAAACTTTAAACAAATTTTCAAGTCCTTCTTTCGAGAACAATTTCAAAATCACTTCGATACCCAAATCCGCCTGAACAGACTCAATGTTTTTGGTATTCAGAAACCCTTTGATATAAGCAGTTGCCGGATACGGGGTATTCAGTTGGGTAAAAGGAGGCGTAATTAAGAATAATTTGGTTTTCAAAAGAAATAAGTTTGGTGCAAAAATAAGGGATTTTATAATCTTTTCAGTAAAAGATTTTTGAAGTTCTATTTCTATTTTTAATGTTTGATCTTTGGATTTATTTTGTAGATCTTTAATTACATTTACCTTGCTATAAATCTTACTTATGAAGCGAATTTTACTTTTTTTATTTTTTACTTTTTCATTTACAATGCAAAGTCAATGTTTTGATTGTGCCAAAAACTTAGGTGGTTGGAATGGTGATGCTACTGCCGATTTAAAGAAAACAAGCGATGGTATATACTTAGCAAAGAATGGAGGGAATTTTGGAGATTGGATGTCTATCTACAAATATGATTTTAATTGCAATTTGGTTTGGAAAAAAGAAATTGACGAAAGGAGTCTCTACATAAGCAAGTTAGTAATTGACAGCCAAGACAATATATATGTTTTATTTACTTGGTATAATGCTCATAATGCTGTAGGACCTTTTCCGCAATTATTTAGCGGTTTGCCTATGTATCCTGGATTAAATCTACTTAAATTTGATAAAAATGGAAATTTTGTTTGGAACCGATCAATAGGTAATGGTGCGGATTACGGAATGAGAGATATCTATATCCACAATGATATTATTTATATAACTGGAACATTTTATACTGGAATAACAATCAACAATCAAATAACACTCACAAATACCGTTTATACTGGATATTATGTGTATCATCCATTATTATTCATTGCCAAATTTGATCTTAATGGAAATCTAAAAGAAGCTAAAAAATTTGGAACCAGCAATGATGATTATACTAGCTCGGAAATGGATAAAAATGGAGATTTATATTTCTCAAGATATTCAAGTTCTAATAGTAATTATACTCATTCAGACATTGATAAAATCGATACCAATCTCAATGTTGTTTGGAGTAAAGAAATTTCTAACAATAAAACTAAGAATGAATCTTTTTATAGACCAACTCTTTTATATTATAATCCTACTAATGACAAATTATATTTGTGGGGTGCTTTTTACAAACTAGTAGATATACTTGGAACTATTTATACAGATCCTAATACGGGATTTTATTTAACCCAAAGTATTCTGTCAGAATTCAATATTACTACAGGAAACTTAGAAAGAATTAAACAAATTAACAACTCATCTAGTTTGGACATTCCCGGAATGGATGGCAACTCTTTCGGAAATACAGCTTATTTAACTGAAAAAGGAAATGAATTGTATATTTTTTCCAGTTTTACCGGCACAATGACATTTCCTAATGCAACCATCAAAAGTAGAACTTATACTAGTGGTGCGTCTGTGTACAATAATGAGGATTTAGTACTTTTTAAAGTAAACTTAAACAACTTTGAATCTGAATTTATCCTAAAATCATCTGGAACAAATTATTATTCGCAAGGCATGTCTACTGATGCTGCTAACCCGATTTTATTTAATGGAAATGACCTGTATTTAACCGCAAGTTTTCAAAGTTCACCATTGACTATCAACGGTTCTGTTATCAATAATAATAGCGGTAACAATGCCAGCGATGTTATGTTTTATAAATATAAACTTGATGCATCAACTGCCACTGGTGAAATAATCGCTGAAAACACCTGTTTTAATACACTCACAAACTTTAATGTAAACGGAACATTTGATTCAATTACTTGGGATTTTAACGACCCTAATTCATCATCAAATAGTGCAACAATTAATAATCCAACACACCAGTTTTCATCATCAGGTACTTATCATATCAAAGTAATTGTAAACTGCGGCACTGATTCGCAAACTCTAGAAAAAGACATCACAATCACCAATGCCCCTTCTATCAATTCTGTAAATCCTATTTATGCTTGCGAAAGTATTTCCGGATCTGGAATATCTAATTCTTTCGACACTTCAAATATAAATTCTGAGATAATTGGAAATCAATCTAATTTAGTGGTCGAATATTTTGATTCAAATGGAAATGCATTACCTAGCCCATTACCTAACCCATATACAAATAAAAATGAAGAGACTATTATAATTAGAAGTTCTTTTCAAGGTAACCCTTACTGTTTTGTTGAGACAAATTTAAAACTTTACACTATTGCAAAACCTTTAGCTCCAACTACAACCTCCACCCAAAATTTTTGCATCCAACAAAACGTAACTTTAAATGATATTGCAATTTCTGGTCAAAACATAAAATGGTATGATGCTTTAACAAATGGAACTCTTTTGTTAAACACAACTTCATTACAAAACGGAACAACTTATTATGCCTCGCAGACAATTAATGGTTGCCAAAGTGATAGAATTCCTGTCCTAATAAATATCCAAAATACTTCTGCTCCAACAGGAAATGCAAGTCAAACTTTTTGTTCCAGTCAAAATCCAACTTTAGATACTATTGTAGTTTCGGGAACTGTAATAAAATGGTATAATGCTTCGGGAACGCTTTTGCCAAATTCAACTCCTTTGCAAGATGGCGCAACATATTATGCTTCGCAAACAGAAAACAGCTGCGAAAGCCCTAATAAACTAGCCATTACCGTTTCACTAATAAACACCTTACCGGCAAATAATTATGCAGAATTATTTTGTGATGATTTGAATGACGGTTCTGAAAAAGTAAATTTATCAGACTATAATTCGAAGCTAATTTCAAGTACTTCAGGATATACCTTTTATTATTATTCAACTATTTTAGGTGCAGAAAATCAATTGGCAGCCAATCAAATCACTAATTTTTCAAATTACAACTTAGTCGTAGGCGACAACAAAATCTACGTTCGCATCAATTCAAATAATCCTTGTTATGCCATTGTTGAATTGAAATTAACTCTCCTCTCAAAACCAATTATTTCAATTCAGGACATAGTACCCATTTGTGAAAACAATACCATTACTATTGATGCCGGTTCAGGTTCTGATATCTATTTATGGTCAACCGGTGCAACGACATCTTCGATAATGGTATCTACTCCCGGCAATTTTTCAGTAACAGTTACCAATAATTACAGCACCATTTCTTGTTCGAGCATAAAGAATTTTGAAGTACGAAAATCAAATATTGCCACTATTACTTCTGTAGAGACGAAAGACTGGACTGACAAGGAGAATATAATCACCATTTTTGCATCCGGCGCAGGTGATTTCGAATATTCAATTGACGGTATTCATTTTCAGGATAACAATCAATTTTCGGCATTGTATAGTGGTGAATATACCCTACATGTCAGGGATAAAAATGGTTGTGGAACAGCCACAGATGAAGTCTTTTTATTGATGTACCCAAAATACTTTACGCCAAATGGTGATGGTTTTAATGATACTTGGAATATTAAATTTTCAGACTTGGAAATCAACTTGACTGTAAAAATATTTGACCGTTATGGAAAATTAATCAAAGAATTAATCCAAAATGGAGCTTGGAACGGAACTATGAATGAACACGAACTTGCACCAGATGATTATTGGTTTGTAGCGACCAGAGCTGATGGAAAAGAATACAAAGGACATTTTAGTTTAAAGCGATAAGTATTATTTTCCTAAACATATCTTAAACCAAAAAAACATAACTTTACTTTTTCTTACTTTAGCGACAAATTTAGAAACTCAAAACATGCCAACCGACTGTATCAGCTATCATAATTCCGGATATTTTTCTACTTTAATGAATGATTATTTAGAGGAAAAAAGTCCTCTTCACTCTTTATACCATCGTTTTCCAAATCTTGAAAACTTTGAAGCACAAATTCAAGAAAAGCAAGCTAATTTTAATGATACTTCCAGAGCTTCTTTGGTTTCTGTTTTACAAAAACAATACGCTACGGTTGAAACTTCGGCTTTAACAAAGCAAAATATTGCCGCTTTAGCCAATTCCAATACATTTACCGTTACCACTGGTCATCAACTGAATTTATTCAGCGGACCATTGTATTTTTTGTACAAAATTATTTCCACTATTAATTTAACCCATGAATTAAAAGCGAAATATCCTGCTTATAATTTTGTTCCCATTTATTGGATGGCGACCGAAGACCATGATTTTGAAGAAATCAATTATTTTAATTTTAAAGGCAAAAAGTTTCGTTGGAACAAAGAAAGTACAGGTCCTGTTGGTCGATTGTCTACTGAAGGTTTAGCTGATTTCCTTGAAGTATACGCACTGGAATTAGGTTCCAGCACCAATGCAAATACGCTCAAAAAACTGTTTAAGGATTCCTATCTCAATCACGATAATTTAGCCGATGCCACGAGATTTTTGGCCAATGCGCTTTTTGGAGCTTATGGTTTAGTCATTTTGGATGCGGATAATGCAGATTTAAAACACAACTTCATTCCTTTTGTAAAAGAAGAATTATTACACCAGTCATCCCATAAATTGGTATTAGAAACCGCTGAAAAATTAAAAGACTATACAGTTCAAGTGAATCCCCGTGAAATCAATTTGTTTTACATCGAAGATGATTTACGAGAACGCATCCTCTTTGAAAACAATACCTACAAAGTAAACCATACCAAAATTGAGTTTTCAGAAAATGAAATTCTAACACTTTTAGAGAATCATCCTGAAAAATTCAGTCCAAACGTGATCATGCGTCCTTTGTATCAGGAAGTGATTCTCCCTAATTTATGCTACATAGGCGGAGGTGGGGAAATTGCCTATTGGTTAGAATTGAAATCCTTTTTTGAATCCGTAAAAGTAACTTTTCCAATACTTTTACTTAGAAACTCTGTACTATTAGCTACTGAAAAGCAAGCTAAAAAAGCAGACAAATTAGACTTGAATTGGGCAGATTTATTTTCAAAACAGACGGATTTAATAAATACTAAAACCAAAAAATTATCTGAATTTCCAATCGATTTAACACATCTGAAAGAGCAATTGCAAAAACAATTTAGTATTCTTTATGACGTAGCAAATAAAACAGATGAATCTTTCATTGGAGCCGTAAAAGCGCAGGAAGCAAAACAAACCAAAGGATTAGAAAATCTGGAGAAACGTTTGCTCAAAGCACAGAAAAGAAAATTAAGCGATATTTTACATCGCATCGCAGACCTACAAAACGAACTGTTTCCTAACCAAAGTTTACAGGAACGCCAAACTAATTTTTCTGAATTTTATATGGAAAATGGTGATAATCTGATTCCGACATTAATAAATCAGCTGAAACCTTTAGATAAAAAATTTGACATTATTCTACTTTAATCAGATTACAGTCATTTGAATGCCATATTTGTAAAAATAATCAATAAAAAAATACTATTTTTGCACAAAATTTAAAAAACACAAAAAAAATGGCTACAAATAGAACATTTACAATGATCAAGCCTGATGCTGTTGCTAACGGACACATCGGAAACATACTTGCAATGATTACTACTGCAGGTTTCAAAATCGTTTCTTTGAAATTAACGCAATTAACTGTTGCTGATGCTCAAGCTTTTTATGAAGTTCACGCTGCAAGACCTTTCTACGGTGAATTAGTTGAATTCATGTCAAGAGGACCAATTGTTGCCGCTATTTTAGAAAAAGATAACGCTGTTGAAGATTTCAGAACTTTAATTGGTGCTACAAACCCAGCTGAAGCTGCTGAAGGAACTATCCGTAAAGCTTACGCAACTTCTATCGGAGAAAATGCAGTTCACGGTTCTGATAGCGATGAAAATGCAGCTATCGAAGGTGCTTTCCATTTTGCTGGAAGAGAGCAATTTTAATTTATGATTGAAGATTAACGATTTTTGAATTAAGGTTTAGAAATCTTTAAATAAAAAAAATCCCGTTTCAAATTGAAACGGGATTTTTTATGACAAAGAAATCTGAAATCTGAAATCATTAATCAATAATCTAAAATCACTATCTCAAAACAACATCTTTCACCACATCACGTCTCAATTCCTCGTTAATCATAGCCACAATTTTTGATCTGCCGTGGCTTAATTCCTCCCTCAATACTGAAGAGCTCAATTCCACATACAAAGTACTTCCTTTCAAAACCACATTTTTAGTGTAATTATTCACACCATTTCCCATAAGATTTTTCCATGCGTCTTTAACGTCAATTTGATCCATTCCGGGTTGGAGTTTATTCACTTGGATAATTTGTTTCAAAACATCCCCTATCGTACTTTGATTATTTAGTCGTTTTGCCATCGCCCAGTAAATTTATTGATGTTGCTTTCTTGTAATGATATTCCGTTTTTTCTGTATTCAGCAATACTAATTCCTCCGCTGACAGAGCAATTAACTCCTCACTCCATTTCATGTACGGCGTCGAATAATCTAAAAATACTTTGTCATCGGCAAATCGCACCGTTACGTTTTCATAAACATCATTCACTAAAAAAGTCCCGTCCAATTGCGGCATCACTTTCTTCCGAAACCCTTTATTATCATCTATTTTAAAAAAATCATAACTTTCATTCATGCCATAATCCTTGTCTTTCCCAGCATCAAAAACAACTTTTTCAATTTCCCAATATCCGTTTATTTTAGAAATATCTACAGGCTTAATCTTATGGTGACACCCCACAAAAAGGAATGCTATAAAAAGAATGCTAAATGTGTTTTTCATATAATTATTATTTTTAGGAGCTGCTTCCTGCTGTACGCTATATCCACGCAAAAAAAGCGTGGGATGCCGCTTCCATCAGGGCTAGGGTATTCGGGTTAAATCCCGTTTATTCTAAATACAAAGTTACTCTTATTAAATTCAAAGAAAACAAAAATAGTAGAAACACATTAAACTATTTTCTATATTTTTGGTCTTAAAGGAATTAGAAATAAATCAGTAGCAAGATGTCAAAAATAATCTACAGTCTCATCATCGCATTCTTTTGTAGTAGCTGCAGTTCCGATACTGTTGAACCAACTCCTACTCCAACACCTGCAGAAACACTCTATTTCCCTCCTCTAACCGGTACAACTTGGGAAACAAAATCTATTGCGAGTTTAGGTTGGAAACTATCTGATGTGCAACCGTTATTAGATTATTTGGAACTCAAAAATTCAAAATCTTTCATCATTCTTGTCAACGGAAGAATCGTAATGGAACATTATTTCAACGGTCATTCCGCAACGAGTAATTGGTATTGGGCAAGCGCCGGAAAAACACTGACATCAACTGTAACAGGAATTGCTCAACAAGAAGACTTAATCAACATCAATACTAAAGTTTCACAATACATCGGAACCGGTTGGACCAGTTTGCCTTTAGCAAAAGAAAACTTGATTACAAACAAACATTTACTCAATATGACTTCTGGATTAGATGACAGTACGGATGATATTGATCCAGCGAGCCTAAAATATAAAGCAGATGCAGGAACACGTTGGGCGTATCATAACGTATATGTAAAATTACAGGATGTGATTGCTCAAGCAAGCGGTCAAACCTGGAATGCCTATTTCAACACTAAATTGAAAGATAAAATAGGAATGGATGGTGCCTGGTTTCAGTTAGGCAATAATTCTGTTTATGGAAGTAATACTCGTTCCATGGCACGTTTCGGTTTGTTATTATTCAACAAAGGAAAATGGGAAAACAATACCATAGTAAGTGAAAATTATCTTAATGAAGCTACAAACACTTCACAAACTATAAATCTGGGATACGGGTATTTATGGTGGCTGAATGGAAAATCAAGTTATCATTTGCCACAAAGCCAACTGCAATTCAATGGCAGTTTGATACCAACAGCTCCAGTCGATATGTTTATGGCACTGGGGAAAAACGATCAAAAAATCTATGTTATTCCAAGCAAGAAAATGGTCGTTATAAGAATGGGAGATTTTGCAAATCCTGACAATCCAACTTTTGCGTTATCCGATTTTGATGAAACTTTGTGGCAAAAAATTAGTGCTTTGTACCAATAAGCCTACTTGGTTTTCAAACGTCTCATAAAACCTAAAACAAAGAAAACCAAACCTATTATCAACAAAAAATAATAAAAACCAAGACTTTTATCTCGAATAAGATTTGCCAATATAAAAGAAATGATACTCACTAAATAGAGATACATCGGAGGTGTATTTTTTAAAGAAGAAAAATCCATTCTAATTATTATTTAAAAAAACTATCTACAAACTCATACTTATTAAAAACCTGAAGATCCTCAATTCCTTCCCCCACACCAATATATTTTACAGGAATTTGAAATTGATCTGAGATACCAATTACGACACCGCCTTTTGCAGTTCCGTCTAGTTTCGTAACGGCTAAACAAGTAACCTCAGTAGCGGCTGTAAATTGTTTCGCTTGTTCAAAAGCATTCTGACCGGTTGAGCCGTCCAAAACCAATAATACATCATGTGGTGCATCACCAACGACTTTTTGCATCACTCGTTTTACTTTGGTCAATTCGTTCATTAAATTAATTTTATTATGCAAACGACCTGCAGTATCAATAATAACGATATCGGCATTTTGTGCCACTGCTGATTGTAAGGTATCAAAAGCTACCGAAGCAGGATCACTTCCCATATCTTGACGAACAATAGGAACGCCTACTCTATCCGCCCATATTTGCAACTGATCGATGGCAGCGGCACGAAAAGTATCGGCTGCACCAAGAACCACATTATAACCTGCTTTTTTAAACTGATAAGCTAATTTACCAATGGTAGTCGTTTTTCCGACACCATTTACCCCAACCACCATTAAAACATAAGGTTTCGTCTGAATTGGAATTACAAATTCAGTGGCTTCTCCAGTATTTGTCTCTGATAATAAGGCAGCAATTTCTTCTCTCAGAATTTGATTGAGTTCTTCTATACCAAGATATTTATCTGAAGCAACACGATTTTCGATTCTGGTAATTATTTTTAATGTAGTATTCACACCAACATCTGAGGCAACAAGGATTTCCTCTAAATTATCTAAAACCTCCTCATCAACTTTTGACTTTCCGGCAACAGCTTTGGTTAACTTCGAAAAGAAATTTGTTTTTGATTTTTCAAGACTCTTGTCTAATGTTTGCTTCGCCTGTTCGCTTAGGCTCGGGTCATTTTTCTCTGATGAAAATATTCTTTTGAAAAAACTCATTGTATAAATAGTATTAAGAATGAAGTATTTAAGTCCAAAGAACCAATACGTTTTTCTAACGGTAAATATAGAAAATAAAAAAGCTACTTCCGAATGAAAGTAGCTTTTCTATATAATGTGATTGTTAATTATTTCTTTTTCAAGAACTCATCAACAGCTTCAGGAGCCATAATAGATTCTACGAATGTATATGCACCTGTTTTTGGAGATTTCACCATTTTGATGGCTTTTGATAATCTCTTAGAAGATGTTTGTAACGATGCTACGGTTTTCTTTGCCATGATTCAAATGTTATTTAAATTTAAATAAAATCCTCAAATGTTGACCATTTGAGATTTTTATTAAAATCTCTAATTATTATTTAATTTCTTTGTGAACAGTTACACGCTTCAAGATTGGATTAAATTTTTTAATCTCTAATCTGTCTGGTGTATTTTTTTTGTTCTTTGTTGTTATGTATCTTGAAGTTCCTGCAACACCTGAAGTCTTGTGCTCAGTACATTCTAAAATTACCTGGATTCTATTACCTTTCTTTGCCATCTTGCTATTTTTTTATTTTGGAATGGATTATTTAATAAATCCTTCTGACTGCGCTTTTTTCAAAACTGCAGCGATTCCATTTTTATTAATTGTTTTTATCGTAGATGCTGCTACTCTAAGAGTAATCCATCTATCTTCTTCTGGAAGATAAAAACGCTTTTTAACTAAGTTTACAGAAAATTTTCTCTTAGTTTTGTTCATAGCGTGAGAAACGTTATTTCCTACCATCGCTCTTTTACCTGTAAGGTCACAAACTCTTGACATTATACTTATCTTTTATCGTTATTCAAAATCAGGGTGCAAAGAAAAGAAAAATAAACCTATTAAGCAACAAATTTACTACACATTTTTTAAAATTTCTTTCTGTAATAGTTCTAAACTTTTAATTACAGCTCTATCTATCACTTTTTCACGGGGTTGACCAAAATTAAATTCCTCAACAATTACCTCGCTTGGTGTTGCCAATGCGATAAAAACAGCTCCAACTTCCGCATTTGAGTCTCCTTTTGACGGTCCTGCGTTCCCGGTTGTCGCAATTGCATAATCCGTTTTCATCATCTTTTTAATGTTCAAAGCCATAGCCGAAACAACCTCTCTACTCACTACCGAATTTTCTTTTATGAGACTTTCCGGAATGCCCAAAACATCAATTTTAACGGCTGTTGCGTACGAAACAACACTTCCTTTAAAATACTTTGAAGAACCAGAAACTGATGTCAATACTGCTGCAATATTACCTCCGGTACAACTCTCCGCAGTGGAAATCGTTTTGTTTTGTTTTATCAGCATTTTTCCTACTACGACCTCTAAGGTTTCATCATCATCAAAACCGACGATAATATCATGAATTATGGCATCCAGCAAGTTTACATTTTCCTCAAGAGCAGCTTCTAGTTTATCTTTATCTGTCCCACGAGCCGAAAGACGCAAACGAACTCTTCCCGGCGCAGGCAAGTAAGCCAACTTAATAAATTCCGGAAGATTATTTTCCCAATCCTCTATTCGTTCCGCCACAAGACTTTCGCCTTGTCCGTACGTGAGAATTGTTTTATGGATGATATAAGGACGTTTATATTCCCGCACTACTTTTGGAATGATTTCATTTTCCACTAAATACTTCATTTCATAAGGAACTCCGGGAAGCGAAATAAAAACGGTATTTTCCTTTTTCATCCACATTCCTGGCGCAGTACCTACCTGGTTGTGAAGCACCGTACATTTTGACGGAACCAGCGCCTGATCTTTATTGATTTGAGTAATTGTTCGCTTGTAAAAACCTTCTATAAGTTGTGTAACATGAGCCAGCACTTTTTGATCAACAACTAATTCATCTTCAAAATAATCACAGAATGTCTTCTTGGTAATATCATCTTTTGTTGGTCCTAAACCACCAGTAATAATAACCAAATCGACTTTGTTTTGAAGCGCTGCAAACGTATCTAAAATGTGTTTTTTATCATCACTAATCGAAATCATTTCGTTGATTTCAACACCAATTTTATCTAATGACTTAGCTATAAAACCAGAATTTGTATCGACAATTTGACCTATTAAAATTTCGTCACCTATGGTAACTATAGTTGCTTTCATTTTTCTAATTTAGGAATTTAGAAGTTTCTAAAAATTTAAAAATATTACTATTTAAAAAAAAATTATTTAAATATCAATTTAAGTGGTATTGCCGCATTAGGATCACAGTTTTCAGGAATAATAAAATATTTTTTAATTTTCACATACTGTAACAATTCATAAACAAACTTTTTACTTTTTTTATCAAAACTCGTAGTAAAAACTTCTTTTGCAATACCATTAGGAAATATTTTACTCGTTTTTTGAACATCAAATGATATCGATAAAAGCTCTAATGGCTTATGAAATTCCGTATTATTCTCAACAATATAATGTGCAGCTCCCTTTTTGTAAAGTTTTGAATCTCTAGATTTACTATACTTCATAGTATAATGTTTATGAAGCGAACCATTTATTAATGTGTCAAGTTCATTTGTAAATATGTATCGATTAGATTCATATTTATCATTTTTTCGAGAGGAAAAACGTAAATTTTCACAGGATAATTCTATTGTTTCTGCCTTGAAAAATTCACTTTTTTCAATTGCTGTATAACTACTAATTCCTTTATCATTATTAAAATCTATGACAAAATCAGATGCTCTGTCTTTATCTTGATAAACATACACACTATAACTATCGTCTTGAGAATTAGTTAATAAATATATTTTTTCGGTTTTTGAAGTTTCATTTAATCGCAAACTGTACTCCAAAATATAGTCAAAAAAATATTTTTTCTGAGAATACATATTAAGAGAAGACAATAAAAACAGCAGGAGTATTATTTTGTATTTCATATTTGTCTTTTATACCAAAAACAGTTCTAAGTTGTAGTTTTTAAAAATACGCAGTCGTTAAAAGACAGTATTCATTTGCAGTTTGCGTGAGGGATAGAAGTGAAAATCCTCCCGCTTTTTCG
This sequence comes from Flavobacterium sp. GT3P67, assembly GCF_004349155.1. Taxonomy (NCBI): domain Bacteria; kingdom Pseudomonadati; phylum Bacteroidota; class Flavobacteriia; order Flavobacteriales; family Flavobacteriaceae; genus Flavobacterium; species Flavobacterium sp. GT3P67. Next base: position 52,537 of record NZ_SMLF01000008.1, on the reverse strand, counting down.
GGAGATTACTTCACCTAATAGTTATTTTTACAGGAGTTCAGTGAACTTCGTTTGTAACGGATAGCCCGACCCGCTTTTTCAGCGGGTCACGCCCCAATATTACAAATCGAAATCTTTTTTGATTTCTTTGACAGCGTCGTTAACTTGGTTTTTTACGCTCCTAAAAGTTTCTTTGATGTCTTTCTTTTTACCTTCGGCTTTGGTCCAGGCTTCGATTTGAAGAATCTCTTCAAAAGCCATGTTTAAACCCATTAAATCAAGCGTAGGCTTTATCTTGTGCGCATAAGCATAAGCATGCTTGTGGTCTTTCTTTTTTATTCCTTCTTTAATTTGAAGTAAATCGTCTGGAACTTCAGTAACAAACAAAGTCAAAATTTCATTCACAAATTCTGGATCGTTGTCTGAAAGTGCGTACACTTTTGAAAGGTTGTAATTTATAGCCATTATTTTACCTGTATTCTAAATAGTTGTTGTCCTTCTAAAAATCCTTCCAAAACGTCATCCGGCTTTACTGCAGCGACTCCTTCCGGAGTTCCTGTAAAAATAATATCGCCAATTTTTAACGTAAAAAACTGAGAAACGTACGAAATAAGCTCATCAATTTTCCACAACATAAGGCTGGAATTACCGATTTGTACCGTTTTATTGTTGTTGGTTAATTCAAAAGTAATATTTTCTAATGAACTAAATTGATTTTTCGGTAAAAATTCTCCTATAACTGCCGAGCCGTCAAATGCTTTTGCTTTTTCCCAAGGCAACCCTTTTGCTTTTAATTTATCCTGTAAATCGCGCGCTGTAAAATCAATTCCGACACTGATTTCGTCATAATATTTATGGGCAAACTTAGGTTCGATGTATTTTCCCACTTTATTTATTTTGACAATAATTTCAATTTCGTGGTGAATATCTTCCGAAAATTCCGGGATTACAAATGGATGCTGCTTCAACAAAACAGCCGAATCCGGCTTCATAAAAACCACAGGTTCCGTTGGTCTTTCGTTATGTAATTCCGCTATATGATTGGTGTAATTTCTACCGATGCAGATGATCTTCATGCTTTTTAAGTGTTCAGTGTTCAGTATTTAGTGTTCAGACGGAACACTGATTACTGATTACTATTTTGTATTTAGTTTTCTAAGTTTGATTGCCGTTAAAACTTTTTTGGTATACAACGGAAAATCCGCATTTTGAATCCAACTGAAATAACCGGGCTCGGTTTCCAGAATTTTACCCACTTTCACTCCTTTGTGTTTTCCAAAAGCAAAAATTTCTTCATCATCCTTATCAAAAGCAATCATTCCTGCAAAATCAGCGATTTTCTTTCTTGTCGTAAATTCCGATAATGATTTCATATCGTTTTCCAGTTCCGGATAACGATCTAGTTGCGCTTTTAATATTTCATAAGTCGCCATGGTGTCCGCTTCTGCAGAATGTGCATTTTCAAGCGTTTTTCCACAATAAAACTTATGTGCCGCGCTCAAGGTACGTTCTTCCATTTTATGAAAAACTGTCTGTACATCAACCGAAACTCTATTTTTCATGTCAAAATCTACTCCGGCACGTAGCATTTCTTCTGCCAATAACGGAATATCAAATCGATCTGAATTAAATCCAGCTAAATCACTGTCTTTAATCATATTATAAACTTGCGCTGCCAGTTCATTAAAAGTAGGCTCATTCGCTACTTTTTCATCGGTAATTCCATGAACAGCCGTTGTTTGCGGTGGAATTGGAATCGTTGGATTAACCAACCAAGTTTTGCTTTCTTTGTTTCCGTTTGGGAAAACTTTAAATATTGAGATTTCTACAATTCTATCTTTTCCTATGTCAATTCCTGTGGTTTCAAGATCGAAAAAGCAAATTGGTTTATTGAGTTTAAGTTCCATTTTTAAATTTTGTGTGGATACAAATATAGAAATTTGGGTTTAATTTCGTTAAAAGTTTAAAGTATAAAGTTCCTGAAAACCTCAAAAAAAGAAAACCCGACTGATTTTTAAAAATCGGTCGGGTCTAAATTGTAATTATATACCTTTAAACATCTCTGTTTACATCAAAAGCTTCTAGATATTCAGCGACTCTTTTTACAAAACTGCCTCCTAATGCTCCATCAACCACTCTATGATCATAGCTATGGGATAAGAACATTTTTTGACGAATTCCGATGAAATCTCCTTCTGGAGTTTCGATTACCGCTGGCATTTTACGGATTGCTCCAAGGGCTAAAATTCCCACTTGCGGCTGATTGATAATTGGCGTACCAAAAACACTTCCAAAAGTCCCCACATTCGTAACCGTATAGGTTCCGCCTTGTGTGTCGTCCGGTTTTAACTTTCCAGCTTTTGCACGACCTCCTAAATCGTTGACCGCTTTTGCCATTCCAACTAAATTCAGTTGATCCGCATTTTTAATAACAGGAACAATTAAGTTTCCGTTTGGCAATGAAGCCGCCATTCCAAGGTTGATATTTTTCTTTTTGATGATATAATCACCATCTACAGAAATATTCATTCCAGGGAAATCTTTCAATGCTTTTGCAACTGCTTCCATGAAAATTGGCGTATACGTCAATTTTTCTCCTTCTCTCTTTTCGAAAGCATTTTTATTTTTCTCTCTCCATTTTACAATATTCGTCACATCCACTTCGATAAACGATTGTACGTGAGCCGAAGTTTGCACAGAAGCAACCATGTAACCCGCAATTAGCTTGCGCATTCTGTCCATTTCTATGATTTCATCACCACCGCTTACAGATACCGGAGCCGCCTTTTGAGCAACTGGAGCTGCAACTGGTTTTTGAACTGCTGCAACCGGAGCCGAAACTGCTGGTTGGCTTGTTCTATTTTTTACGTACTCTAAAATATCATTTTTAGTTACTCTTCCTTCTTTTCCTGTTCCGGAAATCGCTGCTAATTCTGCAACAGAAACCCCTTCTTCTTTGGCAATATTTTTCACCAAAGGCGATAAGAATTTTTCAGAATCAGAGAAATCTACTGGAGCCGCAACACTTTCTTTAGCAGCATCCACCGTTTTTGTTACTTCAGCAACAACCTCAGCGGCTACTGCTTCTTTAACAATTGACACAAGCTCTCCACCTTCGGTTTCAATTATTGCGATAGTCTGACCTACTTGAACCAGATCATCTTTACCAAACAATTGCTCAATCAAGATACCCGAAACTTCACTTGGCACTTCGCTGTCTACTTTGTCAGTAGCAATTTCAAGTACCGCTTCGTCAGCTTCAATTTTATCTCCAACTTCTTTTAACCAGTTTGTAATGGTTGCTTCTGCAACGCTTTCTCCCATTTTTGGAAGCTTTAATTCAAATCTTGCCATATTGTTAACCTAAAAGGTGATTTTGATTTTCAGTTTGCGAAATTACTAAATATTTCAAATATAAATTACATTAAATGTAATTTTTTACTCTATTTTCATAATCTCACCTCTTTCGTTACTATTATTACTTCCAATTAAAAAATTAGCGTTTTTTGGTATTATTTTAAAGGTAAATCCTCTATTTCTTGCAGATTCGAGAATTGATATGCATTCTTTAAAAGAAATGAATTCGTTATCCAGAATAATTTCAGTTCCCGTTACACTTCTTAACGAAGACGAAATTACCATTTTTTCTGTTTTTAAATCGTGAAATGAGACTTTTTTTTGCAAAACCAAAGTCAATTTTTCCACTAATTTTTCATTTGATGAATACAGCAGATATGATTTTGGAGTCATTTTTATCCCTAAATTTCTGGAAGGTTTTCCTTGAATCATTTTTACAAAAGAAAAAAAGACAATACCCAGTCCCATAAAAACCGAGAAGAATAAAGAAACGTTAAAATGCTTTTTATAAAAGAAATGCATGGCTTCCTGAAAGCGCTTCATATAGATTTCGTCCTTAATGGTACTTTCTCCTTTATAATGGATTACGGTGGTATCATGAAAATAATAGTTCGACTTTCCTTTTTGCAAAATCCTATAAGACAAATCAATATCATCCGAATACATGAAACAATCTTCATCAAAACCGCCCACTTCAAGGTATAAACTTCTTTTCATAACCATAAAAGCACCCACAAGAATATCCACTTTTCCAGTTTGGTTTTCGTTTAAATGTAGTGCGTAATACTTCCCGAATGTTCCCGACTTGGAAAATAATTTGTACAAACCCGTGATTTTGGTAAAAGCGACACAAGGTATTGGAACGCCACGTTTGCTTTCCGGCAGAAATTTCCCGGCTCCATCGATAAGTTTGCAACCCAATATTCCTAAATCAGATCGTTTTTGGACAAAAGCCAATACTTTGGTAAACGTATCTTCGGCAACCACTGTATCTGGATTCAAAATACAAATGTATTCGCCTTGAGCTTGAGCAACTCCTATGTTATTGCCTTTTGGAAAACCTACATTTTCATTATTTTGAATGAGTTTTACGTTTGGAAAACGCTTTTGCATCATTGCACAACTGTCATCTGGGGAATTATTATCGATTACAATAATTTCGCCGTCAATGGTTTCTAAAGCACTTTGAACGCTTAAAACACATTGCTCGAGAAAATAACAAACGTTGTAATTGAGAATGATGACGGATAGTTGCATTGAGCAAATATAATTAGAAAATTATCTTAATAATTTCTTGAGAAGACTTGGATTTTGTTTGTTGTTCCAAAATAACACCAAATTAATTTGTTTTTTGTCCTTTAAAACATTGTAGTATAACGTTGTTTGTTTTGAAATAACTAAAGAATAAATTTTACGTTTTGGACTATATTTTCCAATGGTTGGATTTTGACTCAAAGCATCAATAAAACTGTAAACTAATATTGTAAATTTCTCAACTTCATTAGTATTCCATTTTCTTAAAATAAAATCAATTTCATCTAAAAAGGTTAATTCCGCTAAAGTTAACCAATGAATATAATACTTCATTAAGTGAGATTATATTTCTTTTTAACTTCAGCCATTATTTGAGAATGTGGCTTGCCAAGTCCTTGCTCGCTTTGTTTTAATCCAATTTCAATTAGTTGCTTTACATGTTCTGGAAGTTCATCCCAAAAGTCATCCTGATTTTCAATTTCTAAATCCGATTTTGATTGATATAAAACAGCTTCTTCCTCCACTGATTGGGGTTTTTCGTTTGTTTTATATTTTTTTGAATTAGAATCCATTACACTTATTTTTGAATATCAAATATACGCTTTTTTTAGAAGATTAAAAACACCAAAACATATTTCTCCTTAGCCCCGATTGAAGTGAAAATCCTTTTTCTTTTTTCTTTAAAAAGAAAAAGATTGCAACGGAAAGCGGGAACGTTACCTGCAAATAAAACCAAATCTTTCGCTCCTAAAAAATAGGCTGCCGTTTTTAGTTTAACATTACTTAAACCACAAAAACTTGAAACTTGATGTAAATGAATTACTTTTGCAAAAAAGTTATGTTTCGCAACGCATGCATAGCTTTCAATTTATAACTCATATCTTACAAAGTGAATTACCTTTCTGTTGAAAATATCTCGAAATCTTTTGGTGAACGTACGCTGTTTAAAGACATCTCGTTCGGAATTAATAAAGATCAAAAAATTGCCTTCATAGCCAAAAACGGTTCTGGAAAAACGACTATTATGAGTATCATTAATGGTTTGGAAGAATCTGATACCGGACAAGTGGTTTTGAGAAAAGGCATCAAAATGGCGTTTCTTTCGCAAAACAATAATTTGCAGGACGAATTGACGATTGAGGAAAGTATTTTCGCATCGGATAACGAGACTTTGAAAGTGATTGAAGCGTATGAAAAAGCATTAGAAAATCCGGAAGATGAAGAAGCCTACCAAAAAGCTTTTGACGGAATGGATCAGCACAATGCGTGGGATTTTGAAACGCAGTACAAGCAAATTTTGTTCAAACTGAAGTTGGAAAATTTCAAACTGAAAGTAAAAAATCTTTCGGGTGGACAGAAAAAACGTTTGTCACTGGCTATCATTTTAATTAATCGTCCCGACTTATTGATTCTGGATGAACCTACAAATCACTTGGATTTAGAGATGATTGAATGGCTGGAAAGCTATTTTGCCAAAGAAAATATTACGTTGTTTATGGTGACGCACGACCGTTTCTTTTTGGAGCGCGTTTGTAATGAAATCATCGAATTAGACAACGGAAAATTATACCAATACAAAGGAAATTACTCGTATTATTTAGAGAAAAAAGAGGAACGCATCGCATCCGAAAATTCGAGTGTGGATAAAGCACAGAATCTTTTTGTGAAAGAACTGGAATGGATGCGCCGTCAGCCCAAAGCGAGAACGACAAAATCGAAATCGCGTCAGGATGATTTTTATGAAATCAAGGAAAAAGCACAAAGTCGCCGTCGTGAGAACAAAGTAGAGCTTGAAATTAACATGGAACGTATGGGAAGCAAGATTATTGAGCTTCACAAAATTTCCAAAAAATTCAAGGATCATGTTATCATGGATAATTTCAGTTTTGATTTTCAACGTGGAGAACGTATTGGAATCATTGGGAAAAATGGAACCGGAAAATCGACTTTCCTGAATTTATTGACAGGATCGATTCCTCTTGATGGAGGAAAAGTGATTGTTGGCGATACTATAAAAATAGGGTATTATACGCAAAGCGGAATCAACCCAAAACCGGGTCAGCGTGTGATTGATGTGATTAAGGAATACGGAGAATTCATTCCGTTGATGAAAGGAAAATTGATTTCGGCTTCGCAATTGTTAGAGCGTTTCTTGTTTGATGCTAAAAAACAATACGATTTCGTGGATCGATTGAGCGGTGGAGAATTGAAACGTTTGTACTTGTGTACGGTTTTAATTCAGAATCCAAACTTCTTGATTCTGGATGAGCCTACCAATGATTTGGATATCGTAACATTAAATGTTTTGGAAAGCTTTCTTTTGGATTATCCGGGTTGTCTTTTAGTGGTTTCTCACGACAGGTATTTCATGGATAAAATTGTGGATCACTTGTTCATTTTTAGAGGTGATGGTGTGGTCGAAGATTTTCCTGGAAACTATTCTGATTTTAGAGCTTACGAAGACAGCACTGACGTGGCGCAAAAAGAAGAAAACAAAGCCGAAAAGAAAGACTGGAAACAAAACAATCCAACCGGAAATTTGACTTTCAATGAGCAAAAAGAATTTCAGAAAATCGAGCGAGAAATCAAGGATTTAGAGATTCAGAAAGTAGCTATCGAACAATTGTTTTCGGATGGAAAAGTGGAAGAAAACAATGTTTTGACCAAAGCAAAAGAATTAGAAAACATCAATAATAAAATTGAAGATAAAGAGGAAAGATGGTTTGAGCTTTCTGCGAAGATAGAAGGATAAAATTAGTATTCAGTGTTCAATAGCAGTTTGCAATACCGAACATTATTATTATTTCGGCTACACCCACAACAGAATTTTAATTTTGTTGTGGGTTTGTTTTTTTAGTAAAAAACTAATTTTAAATTAGTACGAAAAATTATAAGAAACAAAAGTCCCTTTGATGGTTTGCCACTTTTTTATATATTTTTGAAAAGAAAAGAAAAGAAAAGCCAGACGTTCGTCAGACCTGTAAACGAGTTATGAGTAATTAAAAAATTGAAATATGAAACAAAAACTATTATTAGCATTATTATTGATTTTCTCAATAAAATCTTTATCACAAGATTCAAAACTTAGTATTGAAATGAATTTTCCAATACCTATTGACCAAAATTTCATCGGAAAAAGTTACAATGGAATTATTGATGTTGGAGCTAAATACAGATTTGCTGAAATAACTAATTTTAATATCGGAACATCAATCAATGGTGGGATTTTAGTAAATAACACAAACAAAAATAACGGAATTCAAGACTTTAAAGTTACATCGTATCTTATTCAACCAAAAGTTTTTGCTGAACTTAAAATAGAATCAATTTCTAAATTCCATCCATTCGTAGGATTTGGCTATACTTTTATGATTTTTGACGCTTCAGGGACAAATAACGGATTTGATGTTTCAGATTCAACACATAGTGGAATTAATGCTAATTTTGGAATTGCTTATGATATAACTAATAGAATATTCGCAGAAATTCAGTATGACTATGTAAAACTGAAAGTTGACAACGAAACCCCAAATACTACATTTAACACAAACGTAAATCTGTTAAAAATTGGATTAGGTTTGCGACTGTAAAAAATCAACCTCAACTCTTTTAGCGGTAAAGCCGAAAATGCTGGGGTTGTTGTTTTATCAAAAAAAAATAAAATTAGCAGCAATTAGCTTTTAGGCACACCCCGCTCTTCGAAGTATACAATAGTTCTAGGTTAAGGTGCGCAAATGTCTCTGACTTTGCGCCCATAACAATAAGTAATAACAAAAAAACCACAACAAAATCTAATTCTGTTGTGGTTTTTTATTTATAAGCTTAGCAGAATTACCAAGGAAATAGGATTACAGCCCCAGATTTTTCTAACAATCATTTTTTTTAATAAAATATTATATACGATCAAAATATTTTTCAAATAGAAAGTACTTTGTATTTCAAAGTTACGTACATTTGTAAAACAAAACCCTGAAAGTGAATCTATTCAATATTGAAGGCTACACTTTCGGATTATGTACGACCAAATTAATATATAAAACTGAAAATTATGATTATGGAAAACAAAAGAGGTATTGGCATTGTGCTCACGGTAGTTTTTTTACTGCTCATCCCATTAATAGCGATGCAATTTACAAAAGAAGTAAACTGGAACTTGGCCGATTTTGTGGTCGCTGGTGTCCTATTGCTCGGTACTGGTCTTATCTGTGAGCTTGTAATGAGAAAGGTAAAAAATACCAATCATCGAATCATTCTCTGTGCAGCTATTCTGGCAGCGCTTCTCCTCATTTGGATAGAACTTGCAGTCGGCCTTTTCGGGACACCGTTCGCCGGATCGTAAACAGCAAATTTTGATTGCATATTTGTAAACCGTTCCCATAAAATTAAGCAACAAAAAACCACAACAAAATCAAATTCTGTTGTGGTTTTTTATTTTATAAGTCTGAAGCTATTACCAAGGAATCGGATTGTAATCTTTCAAGAATTTCCCGCACCAATGTTTTCCCGTATTAATACCGTCAAACAACGGATCCATAACCCGCGCTGCACCATCCACAATGTCTAATGGCGGCTGAAAATCTTCTTCTTCCTGTTTTCTTTTAGCTAATTCCGCCGGATCTTCGTCGGTTACCCAACCGGTATCTACCGCATTCATAAAAATTCCATCCTTTGCCAAAGTTCCAGAGGAAGTGTGCGTGAGCATATTCAAAGCTGCTTTGGCCATATTGGTATGCGGATGGCGGTCTTCCTTGAAAAAGCGATGAAACTTTCCTTCCATTGCTGAAACATTGATGATGTGCTTTTTTCCGGTATTATCTTTCTTCATGACTTCCGAAAGGCGGTTACACAATACAAAAGGCGCCACCGAATTGACCAACTGTACTTCAATCATTTCTGTCGTTTCTATTTGTCCCAATCGCAAACGCCAGCTGTTGGTTTTTCGCAAATCCACTTGCTGCAAATCGGCATCGAGTTCTCCTTCCGGAAAAACTTCATTCGCCACGAGCGCATTATCAAACGAATACGGAATCTGAGATAATTTGGCGGAAGCCCGCAACCCAATTCCAGGTTCTGGTCCGTGCCAAGTCACCGGCATATTCTGATTTGGAGAAGCTCCTGATGTCAATACTTTTAATTCATCCAGACAATTGGTATGATCCAGTAATAATTCCTGTGCTTGTTGTGGCAAAGAAGCAATGGAACGCTCTTCGTTTTCCATTAGATGCGTATAGAATCCGGCAGGACGTCTCACGGTTTGCGCTGCATTATTGATTAGAATATCCAATCGCTCGTATTTTTGCTCAATAAAGTTGCAAAAAATCTCCACACTCGGAATATGTCGCAAATCCAATCCGTGAATTTTCAAACGATGTCCCCAATCCATAAAATCGGCTTCCTTAGAAAAACGCAAAGCCGAATCCACTGGAAAACGGGTCGTTGCAATAACAGTTGCTCCACCACGCAACAGCATTAACGTAATGTGATACCCAATTTTCAGACGAGAACCTGTAATCACGGCCACTTGCCCTTTTACATCTGCGGTTTGAAAACGTTTGGCATAATTAAAATCGCCACAATCGGTACACATCGTATCATAAAAGTGGTGCATTTTAGTAAATTCCGTTTTGCAAACGTAACAATTTCGTGGAGTTTCCAGTTCTAATTGTTCTTTGTGGGCAAGATCATTAAAAGCCAATAATTTGGGTGCCACAAAAATACTCGCTTCACGGGCATGCCGAATCCCGGTTTCCTTTCGGGCGGTACGGTCGCGTTTTTCCATTTTGCGTTTGGCAGCCACTTTTCCGTCTTTTTTTCTACGGGAAAGCTCATCTCGGTCGGGTCTGGAAAACATCCCTGCCGCTTTGATTAAAGCTGTTCGTTGTTCTTTTGGGATATCAAATATTTGGTCAGTATCGGTATTTAATTGTGCCAAAATAGCGATACATCGGTCAATTTCTTCCGAACTTATGGCACTTATATGTTCTATTTGTTCAATCATCATCGTAAAAAATGGGTATTATTCTTGGTGTAAATTCCAAGGGCGCAAAGATATACTTTTTAAAGTCGTAAAGTTTCAAAGTCAAAAGTCGTAAAGTCTTTGCTTTTGAATTTGTGCCTTTCGGCTTTAAGACTTTTGACTTTCGACTATTATCTTAGTATCTTCGCGCCTACTTTGTAAATGTCTCTATGCTATTTCAAATAAAATCGTATCTACAATTCCTTTGGCACTCAAAAAACGAGCATGCGGTACATTCTCCGTTTATGTTTAGTTTACTTACGAAATGTTTCTATGACAAAAAACCAAAACCGGAATATTCTATTTTAAAAAAATACAGAAACTCGCTTTTAGAAAACAACAATACCATTGAAGTTACTGATTTTGGTGCAGGTTCGAAAGTTTTCAAATCGAATACAAGAGCGATTGCCGAGATTGCCAAAACAGCGGGAATTACTTCAAAACGAGCCGAATTATTATTTAGAATCACCAATTATTTGCAGCCAGAAAGTATTTTAGAAATTGGAACATCGTTAGGATTGGCGACTTCCGCACTTTCTTTAGGGAATTTAAAAGCAAAAATAATCACTTTAGAAGGTTGTCCTGAAACGGCAAAAAATGCTCAAAATCAATTCAGAGAATTTAGTTTAACCAATATAAATTTAGAAGTAACCGAATTCAGTAATTATTTGGAAGACCTTCGACTTTCGACTTTCGACTTTCGACTCATTTACTTCGACGGGAATCACTCCAAGAAAGCAACGGTGGACTATTTTGAATTATTACTTCCTACAATTACTAACGAAACCGTTTGGATATTCGATGACATTCATTGGTCTCCAGAAATGGAAGAAGCTTGGGAAATCATAAAAAAACATCCAAAAGTGACCGTAACCATTGATACTTTTCAATGGGGATTGGTGTTTTTTAGAAAAGAGCAACCAAAAGAGCATTTTGTGATTCGAATTTAACGCAAAAAAAATGACAGCCATTGCTGACTGTCATTTCTCACTTTGAATTAATTATTCCTTATTCTTTAGCTCTTTTCATTTCTCCTGATTTTGCTCCCATTCTATTCACTTTCAACATTGGAGCAAATTTGAATTTTAAAGCAGCAATTTTTCTGTTATCTTCAGACGAAAGTCCTTCTTTTTCAACAGTGTTTTTTCTGCTGTCAAGCGCTTCATACATCAATTTAATTTCATCCCAGTCTTCACGTGTATAACTGTCTTTATTATTTTCGGCAGTATGAATGAATTGTTGGTAAACGCTATGTATATTGTCTTTGTTTACCCAGCTAAAATTCATATCATCCCCAATTTTTCCTTGACCAAATAAAGCATTTCTTAATTGTTGTTTTGAGCTTATTGTTACATCAGTAGTTGGTTGATCAGCTACTTTTTCAGCTTCATATTTAGCTTTTAAAGCTTCATATTTGGCTCTACTTGCATCAAGACGCTCTTGCGCTGCTGCATTATCTTTCATGTTTGCAATAGCAGCTTCAGCTTCTCCGCTTTTCAATTCATAAGTAGCTTCAATTCCTTGCCAATTCCCTCTAGCGTCTTCTGCGGCAACGTTACCAACTGAATCTACGTACATAACATAGCTATCAACTGATTTCTCTGCTTGTTCCGCTTTTTCATCTTTACAAGAGGTAAATCCCAAAGCGATTACCGCTACACCTAACAATAACTTTTTACTTTCCATAATTTCTTGATTTTGATTAAATATTATTTATGTAAATTTAAGAAACATTATTCAATTCATAATTATAATCCAAAAATTTTATAAATAATACATGTAATTATGAAATAAAAATAAATAAAGCGTAAATTATATAAATTAACCCTGAAATACTATAAATAATTACGGGGTGATTTTATGTATTAAAAATTGCATTTTAAAAGAAATAGGTAAAAATTGCAATTATTTGATTTTGAAAAAGTTAGTTCCTATATAAAATTGAAGCTCAAAATGTAACAAATTTTAAAAAACAACTACTTATTAATAATTCAAAAGTCTTTTGTACTTTTAAAATCTAATTTAATAGCACCCTACGCGCAGTCGAAGGTCAAAAATCATATACTCTAATGGCAAACCCGCTAATCAAAATAACCAATATCAAACGAGATTTTGTACTTGGAAATGAAATCGTTTATGTTCTTAAAGGCATTGATTTAGAAATAAATAAAGGGGAATATGTAGCATTAATGGGCCCCTCAGGATCTGGAAAATCAACTTTAATGAATTTATTGGGGTGTTTAGACACACCAACTTCCGGGAGTTACATTCTGAACGGAAAAGATGTCAGCCAGATGAAAGATGATGAATTAGCCGAAATTCGGAATAAAGAAATAGGATTTGTTTTCCAGACTTTTAATCTTTTACCCAGAACAACGGCATTAGACAACGTGGCTTTACCCATGATTTATGCCGGGTTTTCAAAATCGGAAAGAAAAGCACGAGCTACCGAAGTATTGGAACAAGTAAATCTTGCCGACAGAATGGACCACCAACCCAACCAACTTTCGGGAGGACAACGCCAGCGTGTGGCAATTGCCCGTGCTTTGGTCAACAAACCGTCTATCATTCTTGCCGATGAGCCTACGGGAAATCTGGACAGTAAAACGTCATTAGAAATCATGAAACTTTTTGGAGACATTCATAATAATGGAAACACGGTAATTCTGGTAACGCACGAGGAAGAAATCGCCGCTTATGCACACCGAATCATTCGTTTGCGTGACGGACTTATCGAAAGCGACACTACCAAATAGTTTTTTCAGTAGCTTTTTCCGGCTATCCGCTTGTATCTCTTTCTTGCCATTCTTCCTTCGTCTGAATCACAAGAAAGAGGATACCGCTTTTATCCGGGCTAGGAAATCCAAATTACGATAGCATTTAAAATTCCAAATAACACCTACCAAAAATGAAAATCGCTATACTAACCTGCGAAAAACTTCCCGAATTAACACCAGCAGATCAACAATTAATTCCAGAATTAGCAAAATACAACATTACTGCAAAAGCGGTAATTTGGAATGATAAAACTATCAATTGGACTGATTTTGATTACTTGATTTTCCGCAATACTTGGGATTATTTCGAAAAAGAAACCGAGTTTAAAATTTGGCTCGACCAAATAGAAAAACTGGGAATCAAAACGCTTAACCCCATTGAAGTAATCAAGCAAAACATCCATAAGTTTTATTTGCGTGAAATGGAGCAGCAAGGAATCTCAATATTACCAACCGTTTTCATTGACAAAACGGACAATCTTAATCTTGCAGAACTGATTCCGCCACATTGGAAAAAAGCGGTTATAAAACCGGCATTTTCGGCGGGTTCCTATCTCACCGAAGTTTTTGAAGCATCAGAAACTCAAGAAATAAGTGAAAAATATAAAAATATAGCGGCAGAGAAAGAGTTGCTTTTACAGGAATTCATGCCCGAGATTCAAACATTGGGTGAAACATCCTTTATCTTTTTCAATAAAAAATTCTCTCACTCGGTGAATAAAAAACCCGTGGATGGCGATTTTAGAGTACAATCTCTTTTTGGAGGAAAATACAATTTGGTTCAACCCAATTCAGAAATGATTGAGAAAGCCCAAAAAGTAGTAAATACATTTCAAGAAAAATTACTGTATGCGCGAGTAGACGGAATTCTTATTGAGAACGAACTCTATTTAATGGAAATTGAATGCATTGAACCTGATTTATATTTCAATCTCAGTGAAAATTCACTGGAACGATTTGTTGCAGCAATAGTGGAATTAATACGCTAAATTTGTTTTTTAAATCAAATAAACGGTAGATGAAAGTATATACAAAGACTGGAGATAAAGGAACAACAGCACTTTTTGGCGGAACCAGAGCCCCAAAAGACCATGCTCGAATTGAAAGTTACGGAACCGTTGACGAATTGAACTCTCATATTGGTCTGATTCGCGATCAGGAAATGAATGCGCATTACAAAGAAATCCTTATCGAAATACAAGATCGTCTGTTTACTGTGGGCGCTATGTTAGCAACGCCACCTGAAAAAGAAGTGATGAAAAATGGGGAACTTCGTTTGAAAAAATTGGGAATTATAGAATCTGATCTAGAATTATTAGAAAATGAAATTGACGCTATGGAAGAAGCGTTACCGCCAATGACTCATTTTGTACTTCCAGGCGGACATACCACTGTGTCATATTGTCATATTGCGCGTTGTGTTTGTCGCAGAGCAGAGCGTTTAGCCGTCCATTTAAGCCACAATGAACCCGTTGCTGAAATCGCAATCAAGTACTTAAACCGACTTTCTGACTACCTTTTTGTGTTGGCACGAAAGTTGTCTCATGATTTGAACGCTGCCGAAGTTCAATGGATTCCGAGGAAGTAGTTGGCAGTTTACAGTTGTAAGTTTGCAGTTA
Organism: Flavobacterium sp. GT3P67; assembly: GCF_004349155.1. NCBI lineage: Bacteria > Pseudomonadati > Bacteroidota > Flavobacteriia > Flavobacteriales > Flavobacteriaceae > Flavobacterium > Flavobacterium sp. GT3P67. Next base: position 37,535 of record NZ_SMLF01000008.1, on the reverse strand, counting down.
AAAGCTGAACACTAAATACCGAACACTGAACACTAAATAAAACGTTCTTAACTTTAACTAAAAATAAATGATTTTTTACTTGTCTTTTTCAGTAAAAAATTTATTTTTGCACAAAACTAAATCGACAACACATGTATTGGACATTAGAATTAGCATCTTATTTAAGCGATGCACCGTGGCCTGCTAACAAAGACGAACTTATTGACTACGCTATTAGAGCAGGAGCTCCATTAGAAGTAGTAGAAAACCTTCAATCTATAGAGGATGAAGGCGAGATATATGAATCAATGGAAGAAATTTGGCCAGATTATCCTACTGACGAAGATTATCTTTGGAATGAGGATGAATATTAAAAGGTAAACCAATAAAAAAGTCTCAAAAGAGGCTTTTTTTTGGTTTAAATTTACAGAAGTACACAATTAGAAATAAAAACATATCATGAGTTTCATAAACAGTATTATTAAAGTCTTTGTTGGCGATAAGTCACAAAAAGATGTCAAAGCTTTACAACCTTATCTCAACAAAATAAAAACTTTTGAGGAACCACTAATGGCATTATCCCATGATGAACTTAGAGGTCGAACAAACTTTTTTAAGGACAAAATAAAAGAAGCTCGTTCAGAAAAAGACGCAAAAATTACTGCGCTGAAACTGGAAGTAGAAAGCATTGAAGACATTGACAAAAGAGAAGATATTTATGTTGCTATTGATGCACTTGAAAAAGAAGCTTACGATATCTCTGAGAAAACCTTAATGGAAATTCTTCCGGAAGCCTTTGCCGTTGTTAAAGAAACAGCAAGACGTTTTAAAGACAACACCCAAATAGTGGTAACTGCAACTGCAAAAGACCGTGAACTTTCGGCTATTAAAAGCTACATTACCTTAGATGGTGACAATGCAATTTGGGCAAATTCATGGAGTGCTGCAGGAAAAGAAATTACTTGGGACATGATTCACTATGACGTACAATTAATTGGCGGAATGGTTTTGCATGAAGGAAAAGTCGCTGAGATGCAAACAGGGGAAGGAAAAACATTGGTGGCAACTTTACCGCTTTACTTAAATGCATTGACAGGAAATGGTGTGCATTTAGTAACTGTGAATGATTATTTGGCAAAAAGAGATAGTACTTGGAAAGCGCCATTATTCGAATTTCACGGTATGACTGTAGAATGTATTGACAATTACCAACCAAGTTCTGAAGGAAGAAAAAAAGCCTACGATGCTGATATCACTTACGGAACCAATAATGAATTTGGTTTTGACTATTTAAGAGATAATATGGCACATTCGCCAGAAGATTTAGTGCAAAGAAAACACAATTACGCTATTGTCGATGAGGTCGATTCTGTTTTAATTGATGATGCCAGAACACCATTGATTATTTCAGGTCCGGTTCCGCAAGGAGATCGTCATGAATTCATGGAAATGAAACCAAAAATTGAAAACTTAGTTAGTTTACAACGCCAGTTGGCAAACGGTTTCTTATCTGAAGCAAAAAAATTAATTAAAGAAGGAAATACTAAAGAAGGTGGATTCCAATTATTAAGAGCATACAGAGCGTTACCAAAAAACAAAGCATTGATTAAGTTTTTGAGTGAAGAAGGAATCAAACAATTGCTTCAAAAAACCGAAAATCAATACATGCAGGATAACAAAAGAGAAATGCACAAGATTGATGAGGCATTGTATTTTGTTATTGAAGAAAAAAACAATCAGGTAGAATTGTCTGACAACGGAATTAAATACCTTTCTGGAGATACGGACTCTGACTTTTTTGTACTTCCGGACATTGGAACTGAAATTGCCGCTATCGAAAAGAAAAAATTAGATAAAGACACTGAAGCCGAAGAAAAAGAACAATTGTTTCAAGATTTTGGAATTAAAAGCGAGCGTATTCATACTTTGACACAACTCTTGAAAGCCTACGCTTTATTCGAAAAAGATGTAGAATATGTAATCATGGATAACAAAATCATGATTGTTGATGAGCAAACCGGTCGTATTATGGACGGTCGTCGTTATTCTGACGGATTGCACCAAGCAATTGAAGCCAAAGAAAATGTAAAAATCGAAGCCGCTACTCAAACATTTGCAACCGTTACGTTACAGAATTATTTCAGAATGTACAACAAACTGGGAGGAATGACTGGAACAGCCTCGACTGAAGCAGGTGAGCTATGGCAAATATATAAATTAGACGTTGTAGAAATTCCTACGAACAGAGGAATGGCCAGAAAAGACAAAGAGGATTTTATTTATAAAACTACTCGTGAAAAATTCAATGCCGTAATCGAAGACGTAACTGAATTATCTAAAGCAGGAAGACCGGTTCTTATTGGTACAACTTCTGTAGAGATTTCAGAATTATTAAGCCGAATGTTGAAAATGAGAGGCGTTGCACACAATGTCTTGAATGCAAAAATGCACAAACAAGAAGCACAAATAGTTGAAGAAGCAGGGAAACCTGGTGTGGTAACTATTGCAACGAATATGGCTGGTCGTGGTACCGATATTAAATTATCTGCCGAAGTAAAAGCCGCTGGTGGATTAGCAATTGTAGGAACAGAACGTCATGATTCCCGTCGTGTTGACCGTCAGTTACGTGGTCGTGCAGGACGTCAAGGTGATCCTGGAAGTTCTCAATTTTATGTTTCTCTTGAAGACAACCTAATGCGTTTGTTTGGTTCTGAAAGAGTGGCTAAAGTTATGGACCGTATGGGATTGCAGGAAGGTGAAGTGATTCAACATTCTATGATGACTAAATCTATCGAACGTGCTCAGAAAAAAGTAGAAGAAAACAACTTTGGTGTTCGTAAACGTCTATTGGAATATGATGACGTAATGAACGCACAACGTGAAGTGGTTTACAAACGTCGTCGTCATGCATTGTTTGGAGAGCGATTGAAATTAGATATTGCAAACATGCTTTACGATACTTGTGAATTGATCGTTGACCAAAACAAAGCATCAAATAATTTCAAAAACTTTGAATTCGAATTGATTCGTTATTTCTCAATTACTTCGCCAGTTACTGAAAGTGAATTCAGTAAATTGAGTGAAATGGAATTAACTGGTAAAATATACAAAGCTACGCTGGAATATTATACAGAGAAAACCGAAAGAAGTGCCAGAGAAGCATTCCCAATCATAAAAAGTGTTTACGAAGATAAAAACAACCAATTTGAACGCATCGTAGTTCCTTTTACAGACGGAATAAAATCTTTGAATGTGGTTACTGATTTGAAAAAAGCCTACGAAACTGAGGGTGCTCAACTTGTTGCTGATTTCGAAAAAAATATCACTTTGTCTATTGTAGATGAAGCTTGGAAGAAACACTTACGTAAAATGGATGAGTTGAAACAATCGGTTCAACTTGCGGTTCACGAACAAAAAGATCCATTACTTATTTACAAACTGGAAGCGTTCAATTTGTTTAGAGCAATGATAGACAATGTAAACAAGGAAGTGATTTCATTCTTGTTCAAAGGTGATTTACCGGCTCAAGAGAATCAACAAATTCAAGAAGCGAAAGAAGTTCGTCAACAAGAAGATTATAAATTAAGTAAAGACGAAATTCCAAATAGTGAAAGTGCTAATCGTGAAGCGGGAGAAACGCAACAACGACAAGTTACCGAAACTATCGTGAGAGATATGCCAAAAATTAATCGTAATGATAATGTTACGATTCAAAACGTGGCAAACGGACAAATTCAAGAAATGAAATACAAAAAAGCCGAAAGCTTAATCGCTTCAGGTCAATGGGTTATCGTTAACTAATAACCGTTTCGATTCCTTAAAATTAAATTCCCCAACTACTTTCGTAATTGGGGAATTTTTTTTGCTCTTAATTTTCAGGAGCAATTCCCGCCCTACGCTGCAAGCTATTTGGTTTCAAACCCTTTTTCTAGCCACTGTCAGGAGCTTCCTTTGGTCGCTCTGCCACCGCCAGAAAAAAGCGGTTTTCAACCAGCATAGGCTTTCCGCTGCTGTCGGGGCTAGGGATTTTGTGATGAATTAATTACTAATTCTAATTTATAAGATTTTTCAGCGATTTATTTATATATTTGAAAATAAATAAAATCTGACGTTTATCAGACCTATATACTAGTTGTAAGCTATATTACCAGAACATTTCGTTAAAAATCAAAAATATATAATGAAACAAAATTTCTCATCTGACAAACCTGTTGAAAATGAAAGTCAAGATAGATTTCAACGATATAATTTTTCAAAAAGAATTGCAGAAACAATTCAAAAAAGAGAAAGTCCAGATGGAATAGTAATTGGTATTTATGGTGCTTGGGGAGAGGGAAAAACATCTGTTCAAAATTTCATAGAACAAGAGCTTAAAACAGATGATACTATCTTAATAATTAAATTAAATCCTTGGAGGTATAATGATGAAGATACTTTAATTAGAAATTTTTTAAAGAAAATAGCTGACCTCTTAGGTAAAGAATTAGAAAAACGAAAAAATAAATTAGGTAATTTCATAGAAAAATATGGAGCTTTAGGTGGTTTTGTAGGCGTTGATTTTACACAAATCGGAAAATCATTATCAGAAATAGATTTAGAAGATTGGAAAAATAAGATTGATGACTTCTTGAAAGAAAGCACAAGTAAACTTGTAATTTTTGTTGATGATATAGATAGATTAGACAAACAAGAAATCTATTCATTATTTAGATTAGTTAAATTAACAGGTGATTTTTCAAATACGACTTATATCCTTTCATTTGATGAAATAATGGTTGCATCTGCAATTGGTGAGAGATTTGGTGCAGGTAATGAATTGTCTGGTCAAAATTTTCTAGAAAAAATCATTCAAGTTCCACTTAAAATTCCTCAGGCACAAATAAGTGCTTTAAAAACATATTGTTTTGAACTCGTAGACAAAGCTATTGATGAAAGTGAAATTAAATTAAGTCAAAGTGAAGAACAAAGATTTGTATATCAATTTACAGAGAGTGTATTACTTCGCCTAAAAACTCCAAGATTAGCAGTTAGATATGGAAACTCTTTATCATTTGCTTTACCGTTGTTAAAAGGTGAAGTTAACCATATAGATTTAATGTTAATTGAGGCATTAAAGATATTCTATCCAAGACATTATGAATTTGTAAAATTAAACTCCAATTATTTTATTACTTCATATTCTTCAGAGAATACCTATGGTGTTGAACAAAATGTTAAAGATAAAAAGGATGAACTTACTCAACATTTAGACATACTGGCAACTGACTTATCAAAAAAAGAAAAATCTTCAGTATTATCATTACTTAAATTTTTGTTTCCAAGACTTAATGAAGCATTTCATAATAGGTTTCAACACGAAGGGGAAAAAAATTGGTTTAAAGAAAAACGAATTGTTTCTACAGATTATTTTAAAAGATATTTTTCATACACAGTAATTGATGGTGAAATTTCAGATGTAATATTTGATGATTTTGTAAATTCAATTAAAACATTAGAAATTGATAATATTGCAGATAAATTAGATAGTATTTTAACAGAAACTTCAGCTGATATTTTTATTTTTAAATTAAGGTCATATGAAGAAGATTTAGACTGGACAACTTCTAAAAAATTATCTTTAGCATTATGTATAAAAAGCGGAGTTTTTCCAACAAATGATTCATTTTTTGGCTTTGGTTATGACGATGCAAAATCTCAATCTTCAATTTTTATTTTTCAATTATTAAAGAGGCACTTAATAATTGAAGAAACATTTGAATTTGCTAAATTACTTATGGAAAATCCTGTACCTATTGATTTTTCTTTTTTAATAAATAAGTGGTTTCGAAATGGAAGAAGTGAAACTGAAAATATTTTTTCAGAAGAACAAAATATTGAAATTGCACGAATTCTAAGAGAGCGAGCATTAAGTGAAGCTGGAGAAACTCCAATCTTTGAAAAACACCCAAAAAACATTACTTTTTTACTTTCAACTTGGTTGTTATTTGATGATATCGGATATAAAGAATACTTAAATCAAATATTTAGTAAACAACCAAATAAAGTTAAAGAATTACTTATAACTTTTACTCCATCTGCTACAAGTACAAGTAATCCAGAGATTCATAAATCAAATTTCACAAAAGAACAATACAACTATATTAAAACTTTGATTGATAAAAATTTAATTCACGAAAAAATCAGACAAATTTATGGTGAAGAAATTGACAAAAAAGAGGTTGAATACATTGAATTTGAAAACAAACAGACAGATATTAACATTATGAGACAATTTGAAGATTGGTTTGAAAAAGACACAGAAGAAATAGAACCAGCCGAATAAATACAGCTTACAACACAGGTTTGGCAAGATTTGGGTTTTAGGCTTAATCTAAAGTTGGTTTTGTATTTGCAAAATTAGTGTTAAACCGAAAATTAATCTAAATTTAGTCCCAAACCTCACCAATCTGGTGCTCGTTTGCAACGAGTACCCATTTTAATTTGGAACACCATCGTAGCGTTTGTAACGCGGTTTCTTAAACTAAAAACTATATACTTCCGCAAACTTGTCACTTACTTTATCGAAATACTAGATGTGATTGCTTCGTTCCTCGCAATGACTCAGCAAACTGTTAAAATCTAATTTAAGCGTTCGTTTACACTATCTAGGATTCTCTTCAAAATAGCGTTCTCAATTCGTTTGATATCTTTTATGGAATTTTTGGCCCAAGCCAAACGCTTTTCTAAAATTTCATTTTCGGATAAATGCCAATCAATATTTGAATTACGCAATCGGTTCTTTAATTTTCAATGATTACAACTGCTGAAACGGTATTGAAATTAGCTTCTGAGCAACTAATAAAATATTCTCTTTATTAATTTCAGGTAAATTTGCAAGAGGAAACAATTGTTGTCCAGGACGGCTGACAAAAGCCGTTTGCCAACCTGCCCAATTTGCACCGGCAACATCCCAACCGTGTGCAGCTATCAACATACATTCATTCGATTTTAATCCCATTTTTTTGGCAGCCCAATTATAAGTATCTGCATGAGGCTTGAATTTACCTACATCTTCTATACTTAACACATCGTCAAATAGATCATGAATCCCTGCATATTTAAGTTGCGTTTCGACTGCTTTATTGGATGAGTTAGTGAAGGCAACCAATTTAAAACCTTCTCTTCTTAAAAGTAAGAGAGCTTCTTTCACTTCTGGATGTGCAGGCAATGATAAAATTGGAGCAACAGCATCTTTGGCTTGTTTATCCGTTATATCAATTCCATTTTTGTGGGCAACCATTATAAGTGCAGCGGCTCCAATTGTTCCAAAATCATGATATTGATTTGCTACTGTTGTAACCAATGAATACTGAAGCATTGTAGTGAACCACAAGGACATCAATTCAGGATGACCTCCTAGCGCTGCGCCAATACTTTTTTTCATGCTATTAAGATCCAGCAACGTTTCATTTACATCAAAAAATAAAACCTTGGGTCTTTGTAAATAACCAGCGCTGTACTCCTCATTATTGTCTGTCTCCTCTTTTAAAATTAAAATAGGCGCGCTAATTTCTTCTTCTCCAACAGTCAATGTGGTATTTACTAAACCTTGGTTGCTATTTTTAAATTCTTTCATTGTTTTTCTTTTTAAATCATGCGTTAAATAAAATATACGACAAAGTATCTTGTTTCGTGAAAATAGTACAAGTTACATGATATTTTTTAAAATAAAAAACATTAGCGTACCATTATATGAAAGAACTATTTCACGTTTTCAGAAAAATACCGTTCTTCTATTCTCTTAATATCTTTTATGGAATTTTTGGCCCAAGCCAATCTTTTCACTAAAATTTCCTCTTCGGATAAATGCCAGTCAATATTTGAATTGCGCAATCGATTCGTCAAGTTTTGAATGATGATTGCCGCCGAAACCGAGATATTCAAACTTTCCGTAAAACCAACCATCGGAATTTTTAGAAAACCATCGGCACGTTGTAAAATTTCTTCGGATAATCCGTCTCTTTCAGTTCCAAAAAATAAAGCACTCGGTTTCGAAATATCAAAATCTTCCATCAAACAATCATTCTCATGTGGCGTAGTGGCAATGATTTGATACCCCTTATTTTTTAATGTATCAACACAATTAGAAATACTGTCGAAGGTATTGATATCAACCCATTTTTGTGCACCCATCGCAATTTCCTTATCGATACTTTTTCCGTATCGCTGTTCAATCACATTCAATTCCTGAATTCCAAAAATCTCACAACTTCGCATCACCGCACTCGTATTGTGCATTTGAAAAATATCCTCAACAGCAATCGTAAAATGCTTGGTTCTGTTTTCCAATACTTTCAGAAATTTTTCTTTGCGGTTATCAGTCAGTATATTTTCAAGAAAATTAAGGTAATCGATATCAATCATTGTGGGTTATTTTTTTGGCAAAAATACTAAAAAAGACTAGTTTTATCTCTTAATGTATTTTACAAATGAAAAAGAAATTGGTGGTTTTGACAGGTGCCGGAATAAGTGCCGAAAGTGGCATCAAAACCTTTCGTGACAGTGACGGACTCTGGGAAGGCCATAACGTTATGGATGTCGCAACTCCCGAAGGCTGGCATAAAAATCCGACTTTGGTGCTGGATTTTTACAATCAAAGACGAAAACAACTCAAAGAAGTACAACCTAATTTGGGACATCAAATTCTGGCTGAATTAGAGAATGAATTTGATGTATATATCATTACCCAAAATGTAGATGATTTACACGAACGCGCCGGAAGTACTAATGTGTTGCATTTGCATGGCGAATTATTAAAAGTGAGAAGTACCAAAAACCCAAATTACATTCTGGACTGGCAGGAGGATTTGAATTTTGGTGATTTCGATGAAAACAAAAACCAACTGCGTCCACATATTGTCTGGTTTGGCGAGGAAGTTCCAGCGCTTGATGAAGCGATTTCAATAACCCAAAATGCGGATTATTTTGCTGTTATAGGAACGTCATTACAAGTGTATCCTGCGGCTGGATTAATCGATTTCACAGCGCGAGAAACGCCCATTTTTTATATTGATCCAAAACCCATAAAAATCCCGAATCTTCGAAATCCATTAGATGTGATTCCAGAAGTGGCTTCTGAAGGAATGAAAATACTAAAAAAGAAGCTTACAGCGTTTATTTAAAAAACCATTCGTTTTCTATTTTGTCTCGAAAGGTTTATATTTGTGCCTTTCGAACAAACAACTAAACAATGACTACTTTAAACGAATTGAATGCTATATCGCCAATCGACGGAAGATATAGAAACAAGACTATTTCACTGGCTCCATTTTTCTCTGAAGAAGCCTTAATCAAATACCGCGTATTGGTTGAAATTGAATATTTCATTGCTTTGTGCGAAGTGCCTTTGCCACAACTAAAAAACGTAAACCCAGATTTATTCGAAAGCTTACGCAACATTTATAAAAACTTCTCTACTGAAGATGCACTTTGGATCAAAGAAACAGAGAAAGTGACCAACCACGATGTAAAAGCGGTGGAATACTTCATCAAAGATGCTTTTGAAAAACTAGGATTATCAGAATATAAAGAGTTTATCCACTTTGGATTGACTTCTCAAGACATCAATAATACGGCGATTCCGCTATCTACAAAAGAAGCTTTCGAAAAAGTATACATGCCTTCTTTGATTACTTTAACTTCAAAATTGAAAGATTTAAGTGTGGAATGGCGCGATATTCCAATGCTTGCCCGTACCCACGGACAACCGGCTTCTCCAACGCGTTTGGGTAAAGAAATTGGTGTTTTTGTAGAACGTTTAGAAGAGCAAATGCGTTTGTTGTTTAATGTTCCTTTTGCTGCTAAATTTGGCGGAGCAACAGGGAATTATAATGCGCATCATGTGGCATATCCTCAAATTGACTGGAGAAAATTCGGAGGAAAATTTGTTGAAGAAAACCTTGGTTTACACCACTCCTTCCCTACTACACAAATAGAACATTACGATCATTTCGCCGCATTTTTTGATGCTTTGAAAAGAATAAATACCATCATCATTGATTTAGACCGAGATATTTGGACGTATGTTTCCATGGAATATTTCAAACAAAAAATCAAAGCAGGAGAAATAGGTTCTTCGGCAATGCCACACAAAGTAAACCCTATTGATTTTGAAAACTCAGAAGGAAATTTAGGAATAGCCAATGCGATTTTCGAACATTTATCGGCTAAATTACCATTGTCAAGATTACAACGCGATTTGACGGACAGTACCGTTTTGAGAAATATTGGTGTACCAATGGGACACACCTTAATCGCTTTTGAAGCGACTTTGAAAGGATTAAACAAATTGTTATTGAATGAGCCAAAATTCCACGAAGATTTAGAGAAAAACTGGGCTGTTGTTGCCGAAGCAATTCAAACGATTTTGCGTCGTGAAGCCTATCCAAATCCGTATGAAGCGTTGAAAGGATTGACCAGAACCAATGAAGCGATTGATAAAAAAGCGATTCACGGTTTTATAGCAACCTTAGAGGTTTCTGATGAAATTAAAGCCGAATTGATGCAAATCACTCCTAGTAATTTCTTAGGAATATAAGCTTTAAGAAATTATTGAAATTTGTAAAATCCCGTTGAAAAGAGGCAAAAATTCTTTTCAACGGGATTTTTATTGCTAAAAAAATCATAAAAAGCAGTATTTAGCTAAAATTACACTTTAAAAATTAAAGTTTTTTTTATATCTTACCAAGATACACAAAACCCTTACAATAGAAGTAAACGCCTATGAATACAGCAGAAACAGTAGCAAATGCATCGCACCATTTACAACCTTTAATTAGTGATTTAGGATTAATTCTGATGACAGCTGCCGTTGCAGTTTTGTTGTTTAAAAAAATAAAACAACCTCTGGTTCTGGGGTATTTAATTGCCGGATTTTTGGCTGGAAATCATTTTGATTTTTTCCCATCGGTAAAAGATATTAAAAGCGTAGAAGTTTGGGCAGAGATTGGAGTAATCTTTTTATTATTTAGTTTGGGACTGGAATTCAGTTTTAAAAAACTGATGAAAGTGGGTGGTACCGCATCTATTACTGCTGTAACACAAATTATTTCGATGGTAGCCATCGGATATTTAGTGGGCCAATGGATTGGTTGGAAACCAATGGACAGCATCTTTTTAGGGGTGATTCTTTCGATTTCATCCACCACTATTATTTTGAAAACATTTGATGAACTCGGAGTAAAAACCCAAAAATTTGCGGGAATAGTTATCGGTTCGCTTATCGTGCAAGATATAGTCGCCATTTTGATGATGGTATTGCTTTCTACTATTGCGGTAAGTCAACAATTTTCAGGTGGCGAGCTGTTGCAATCCGTTTTTAAACTGATCTTTTTCTTGACAATATGGTTTGTTGGCGGTATCTTTTTTATCCCGACTTTACTTAAAAAAGCCAAAAACATATTGACAGACGAAATGCTGCTAATCATCTCACTTGCTTTGTGCTTAATGATGGTAATTCTTGCTGCCAATGTTGGTTTTTCTCCTGCATTAGGCGCTTTCATAATGGGTTCCATCATTGCCGAAACAACTCAGGCGGAACACATCGAACATTTAGTAAAACCCGTTAAAGATCTTTTTGGTGCGATTTTCTTTGTGTCCGTTGGTATGTTAATTAATCCAAGTACATTGTCCGAATATGCTTTGCCAGTCGCTATTTTGACATTCGTAGTGATTATAGGACAATCCGTAAGTTCAACAATTGGTGCTTTACTTTCAGGACAACCTCTGAAACAATCGGTGCAAACAGGAATGAGTTTGTCTCAAATTGGAGAATTCTCCTTTATTATTGCAACATTGGGAATGACATTGAATGTAACCAGTGATTTTCTTTATCCAATTGTAGTGGCTGTATCAGCAGTGACCACTTTTACGACACCTTTTATGGTCAAATTCGCCACTCCATTTTCGGAATATCTGGAAAAAAAATTGCCTAGGAAATGGATTAAAAAAATTGAACGCTACAGTGCTAATGCGCAATCCATAAAATTAGTAAGCAATTGGCAAATAGTCGTACGGGCGTTTCTGACGCAGGTAATTATCCATTCCGTAATTATAGTGGCTGTTATTTTACTTTCATCAAAATACATTCTACCTTTAGTTCAAGGATCACAATTTGGAAACATATTTGCGGCATTAATTACAATCGTAATAATATCTCCTTTTTTATGGGCGCTATCCTTGCGACGCATCGCGACAAAAGAAGTAGCCATTTTGAGAGAGGAACGTAAATATCGCGGACCAATACTGATGATGATTTTGCTACGAATGGTATTGGCCCTTTTTTATATTGGATTCTTATTAAATATCTTTTTCTCTCCCGGAATCGCTTTTATAATGCTGATTGTTGCCGTTGTTGTGTATTTTATTTTTCCAAAAAAATTAAATGCGCAATATCACAAAATTGAAGACCATTTTTTAAAAAATTTAAATGCCCGAGAAATTAAAAAAGCGGTAAGAAGTCGTAGTGATTTAACACCTTGGGATGGTCACATGACCACTTTTGAAATTGCTCCAACCTCGAATATTGCCGGAAAAACATTAGAAAAATTAAGCATTCGAGAGCAATTAGGAATTAATATCGCTTTCATCAAGCGTGGAGAAATCACCATTAATATTCCTAGCAGAAACGAAAGATTATTTCCTGGAGACGAAATTTGTGTGATCGGTACTGATACCCAAGTGGCAGCATTTAAAAAATATTTGGACCAGCATGAGATTGATGTCTCACCATTGGTAACTGAATCTGATATTGTTTTACAGCAGTTAGAGCTAATCAACGAAGCATTTATTGGAAAAAGCATACGTGATTCTGAATTACGCGAAAAAACGCGTGGCTTGATTGTTGGTTTGGAAAGAGGAGGGAAAAGAATTCTCAATCCAGAATCAAAATTAATTTTAGAAAAAAACGATATTCTTTGGATTGTTGGCAGCAAAAAACTGTTGGCGAATCTTTCCAAAAATTAAACAAGAAAATTTATTTTTTACAATTCTATTTTGGTTGAATTAGCGCATTCCAAAATATACATTTTAAATGTATCCCGTCTGAGCAAAACTTTAGATTTTGTTCAAACGGGATTTTCTGTTTATTGTTAAAAAAAAGTAGCATTTGAATAATAGTAAATCATTAAAATTAAGCAATATTTTATACCTTAGATGAGTTTTCTTTTTATAAAGAACATTGTAAATCAACACAATAATCCTTTTAAATTGTTACAATAAATTTATGCCAAAAAATAAAATCTTAATCCTATTTTCACATCCTTTATTCGAGAAATCTCATGCGAATAAGGCTTTAGTGCAAAATATTCCCGATTCAGAAAACATTACTTTTCATGATTTATATGAGGAATATCCGGATTTTGATATTGACGTAAAATACGAACAAGATTTATTAAGTCAACATGATATTATCATTTGGCACCATCCCATGTATTGGTATAGTTGTCCGCCATTGATGAAACAATGGATTGATATGGTGCTTGAGCATAATTGGGCTTATGGAAAAAAGGGTAAAGCATTACAGGATAAAATTATTTTTCAGGTAATTACAACTGGCGGCGATAAGGAAAATTATTGCGAAACGGGTAGTGATCGCTATAGTATTCTTGAATTATTGGAACCGTTTAACCAAACTGCAAAAGTGTGTAATATGATTTATTTACCTCCTTTTGTAGTGCATGGAACTCATAATATGACCAAAGAAGATTATGAAAAAAATGGTTTGATTTATGGTTATTTTCTGGACTATTTAGAAAGTAATAATTTAGATACGGATGAAATTTTGCAACACCATTATCTGAATGAATGGTTTGCAACAATACAGACATAACATGGATACAAATTTTTTACTTCAGGCAATCATTTATTTAACAGCAGCCGTAATTTGTGTGCCTATTGCTAAAAAATTAGGGCTGAGCTCCATTTTAGGCTATTTATTAGCCGGAATAATTATTGGTCCTTATGTTCTTGGTTTTATAGGTCAGGAAGGTCAGGATATTATGCATTTTGCTGAATTTGGCGTCGTAATGATGTTGTTTTTGATTGGTTTGGAATTAGAGCCAAATAAGTTTTGGAAAATGCGGAAATTCATTCTGGGAATGGGTGCTGCACAATTGATCGGAACCACTCTTATTCTATTTATTGGATGTCTATTTTTTATGGACTGGAGATGGGAAACTACATTAGCCATTTCACTGGGATTGGCCTTATCTTCTACTGCTATTGTCTTGCAAACTTTAAAAGAAAAAGGATTATCAAACACTTCCGTAGGACGTTCCTCATTTGCGGTTTTACTTTTTCAGGATATTGCAGTAATCCCAATTTTAGCTTTTTTACCTCTTTTGTCAACGGTAAACCTTGAGGCTGTAAATGATGCGCCACAATCATTAATTACAGGTTATGCGAGCTGGTTGCAAACGGTAATTGTGATCGGAATTATATCGACAATCTATTTTGCCGGTCGTTTTGTATTTGTTCCATTATTGCATATTATCGCAAAAACTCGTTTGCAGGAATTGTTTACTGCTTCGGCTTTATTATTGGTTGTTGGCGTTTCCTATTTAATGCAATTGATTGGGTTAAGTCCTGCACTTGGTGCTTTTATGGCTGGTGTCGTACTTGCCAACTCTGAATTTCGTCATGAATTAGAAGGCGATATTGCACCATTTAAAGGATTGCTTTTGGGGCTGTTTTTTCTTGGTGTTGGTGCTTCAATAAACTTCCTATTAATTATTGAGAATCCTCTTTTCATTTTTGTTTTTGGAGCCATCCTAACTCTGGTGAAATTCGTAGTTTTATTTGTAATCAGCAGATTTCATAAAAATAAAATAGATCAAAATCTATTATTCGCTTTCGGTTTGAGCCAAGCGGGAGAATTTGGTTTTGTAATCATGAGTTTCTGCCTGCAATTGAATATAGTTCCCAATATTTTAGCCAATCAAATTATGGCAGTAATAGCCATGAGTATGGTTGCAACTCCTTTTCTGCTATTAATAAATGAGCGAATAATTTATCCCAATACCCGAATTCAGGAAAAAGAAATAAAAAAAGACAATGATTATATTGACGAAGATAATCCCGTTATTATTGCTGGTTTTGGGCATTTTGGAAGTACAGTTGGTCGCTTACTGAGAGCGAACCAAATAAAATCAACTATTCTGGATTATGATTCAGACCGAATCGATTTATTACGAAAAATGGGGTTTAAAGTCTATTATGGAGATGCGACTCGATTAGAACTATTGAAAGCTGCGGGTTGTGAGAATGCTAAAATTTTTATCGCTGCCATAGATAATCCTACCGTAAATCTTCAAGTAATTGAAACCTTAAAAAAACACTTTCCAAATTTAAAAATCTTAACTCGTGCCCGAAACCGGAATGATGCCTATGAATTAATCGATCATAAAGTCGAACATATTTACAGGGAAACTTTATACAGCGCTGTAAATATGGGTGTTGATGCATTAGTAGAATTAGGACTTCGAAAATATACGGCAACCAGACAAGGACAGCAATTTATAAAATACGATGAAATTACCACACGTAAATTAGCTGAAAAACGTCACGATAAAATGGCGTTTCTTATTACAATCAAGGAAGAAATTGAATTACAGGAACAGTTATTAAAGAGTGATATTTATTCCCAAGTTGCAGCAACCAATCATAGTTGGGATAGCCAGCATTTAAAAAACAACTTAGCAGACTTGTCTGACACATCTGAATTGCCGGACTAATATAATACAGTTTACAACAATAAAAAAAACATAATTAACACCCTTAAAACGGAGTTAATTATGCTTTTTTTTATGATTTTGAACGAAAAACTATCTAGAATAATTTGGAGCTTCTTTCGTTATCGTCACATTATGAGGATGACTTTCGTTGATACCACTTGCAGTAATCCGAACAAAACGTCCTGTTTCCTGTAACGTTGGAATATCTTTTGAACCACAATATCCCATTCCGGCACGAAGACCACCAATGAATTGTTGCATGCTTTCGTTCAATTCTCCTTTATATGGAACACGACCTACAATTCCTTCTGGAACCAGTTTTTTTACATCATCTTCCACATCTTGAAAATAACGGTCTTTTGAGCCTTCTTGCATCGCTTCAACAGAACCCATTCCACGGTATGACTTGAATTTTCTTCCTTCAAAAATGATAGTTTCACCAGGAGATTCCATGGTACCTGCCAGTAATGAACCTAACATTACACAATCAGCACCCGCAGCAATCGCTTTAGGGATATCTCCTGTGTAACGAATCCCACCATCAGCAATTACTGGAACTCCAGTGCCTTTAATCGCTGCGGCCACTTCAAGTACTGCAGAAAATTGTGGAAAACCAACACCCGCAACAATACGAGTCGTACAGATAGAACCTGGCCCAATCCCTACTTTTACCCCGTCAGCACCATTTTCGACAAGATATTTGGCTGCTTCAGCAGTGGCAATATTACCAACAATAACGTCTAAGTCAGGGAATTTAGCTTTAACTAATTTTAGTACATCTACAACTCCTTTTGTATGTCCGTGAGCAGTATCGATTATAACTGCGTCTACTCCAGCATTAACCAAAGCAGTAGCTCTTTCAACAGCATCTGCAGTAACACCTAATGCAGCCGCAACACGTAAACGTCCGTATTTGTCTTTGTTTGCATTTGGTTTTTGAGTCAATTTAGTAATATCTCTAAACGTAATTAAACCTACTAATTTATAATCAGCATTTACTACTGGAAGTTTTTCGATTTTATACCCTTGCAAAACAACTTCGGCTTGTTCCAAAGAAGTACCTTCGGCAACTGTTACCAAGTTTTCGCTGGTCATTACTTCAACAATAGGTCTGGCATTGTTTTTTTCGAAACGCAAATCTCTATTCGTAACAATACCTTTCAGTTTTTTATTTTCATCTACAATTGGAATACCTCCAATACCAAATTCTTTCATCGCATTTTTAGCATCTGCAACAGTAGAAGTCAATGGTAAAGTAACAGGATCGATAATCATTCCAGACTCGGCACGTTTTACTTTTCTGACTTTCGCAGCTTGTTGCTCGATAGTCATATTTTTATGCAAAACACCAATTCCTCCTTCTTGAGCCATAGCAATTGCCATTGCACTTTCGGTAACAGTATCCATAGCAGCAGATACAATTGGAACATTAAGCGTTATATTTCTTGAAAATTTTGATTGAATACTCACTTCGCGAGGAAGCACATTTGAGTAGTTAGGAACTAATAGAACATCATCGTAAGTTAATCCTTCACCGATAATCTTAGAGTTGTGTGCGATCATTGCAATTGTAGTTGGAGTTTAATTGCGTGCAAATATAGATAATTTTAAGCAAAAAATCGCTATGATTTTACAATAAATAATTAAATTACAGTTCAAAGTCAATTCTTTGGTTGCAAATTACTCCTTGGTTTTTAATCGAGGAAATTTGATTCATTCGTTTTTCAATGACAGAATGAATAGAAATTCACAGCAGATTTAAACGACAAAAATTCAAATAAAAACCCAATATTATTTTTTACTATTCTTAAAAATAACATTAAGTCCTAGCTGAAAAGATAGACTATTGGCTTTGGTAACATCCTTATATTCCAAAAGATTATCGGCAAGAACATAGAAATTAACCGGTCCAAACATACTGGATAAACCCAATCCTATATTTTTATAAGAATAGGAATCTATCGTATAGGTTGCTTTCATTTGCAACGAATTGAAAATTTTTCTTCTGTAATAGGTCGTAAAAGCAACTAAAGGTGTTCTCGGGGTAGACATTACGAATAATTGAGCACCTACAGCGCTTTTATAAATAGTTTCAGGATCATAATTAAGACAGTTACAATCCTCAGGTCTTTCTTCATCAAATGAAAATTGAATTGAAGTGTTGAACTTTGTGGGTCGCCAAGTCGTGTAATCGGCATACAAAGTATCCAAAGGAATGGCATCCTTAAATTCCTGATATCCATCTTCTGCAGAACCTCCAGAACCAAATTTAGGAATAACTCCTTCGTATTTGTAAGTTCCTTTAAAAGTCAAACTTTCTACTTCTTTGGCATGTTTTATAAAACCAAGATCTATGACACTTGCTGTTATTTGAATGTTTTTCTTTGGATAATAAGTCAAACCAGCATCAAATCCCAAGCCTAAATTGCCACCCAGAAAGGCTCTTTTGGTAATATCTTTTACTGCATTTGGCTCATAATCTTCATCATCGTATTTAGCAGTTCCCGATGTATTGAGCTGCAAATCCGAATAAATCATTTGTTCATAAACCCCTTGTGTAGAAGGAATAGTATAAATGTATCCTGAATTACTAGTTGAATTGACATTATAAATACTGGAATAGATCTTTCCTCGCGCTCCTAGAATTAATTTTTCATTTATGTTTTTATGAAATCCCAGATGAAAGACCGAAAGCATTTCTGCTTTTACACTCAAATCCCCTAAATTGAATACTTTACCCAAATAATCTCTATTTCCATCTAAAGCCAAAATTGCAATATCTTTAGGCACATAACTCATAAAATCAAATTCTTGGTACATTCCAAACGAAACATAGGAATCCCCTTGATCTCCCGCTATTTTAAAGCCTCCGCTAAATAATTCTATTTGTTCGTTTAGGACTACTCTATCTTTTCTTGTTGTAGAGAATACTACATTTCGCAGTTTCACATTAAAATCTACTCCATTATCAGCAAATAAATCATACGCTGAGAATCCACTCGAACCAACATTTGTAGAAATACCGGACAATAAAGGAATCCCAAAATACCAATTGTACTTCACATCAGAACCCGGATTAGTCAGCAAAGACTGAGGCACTGAAGTGAAATTATATAAAATTTGTTTGTTTTGTGAAATGCAACCTATTGTTAGAAATAGAACAAAAATCAAAATTATTTTTCTCATTCAATTATAAAATAAGCGGTTACTCCTGAACGTAATTTTAAACTCCCTATGCTATTCTCACTTAATGGTGGACCGGCAAACATGGTGAGCGTGAAAGTAATTTTAGTAGTTCTTTTTAATAAGTCCAGTGTAGCATTTTGAAATATTTCAGTTTTAGTAACTATATTTTCTGCACCAGTATACGCTGGCACAATAAAATTTGTGGAATGAACAGGTTGATTATTTCTATCCAGAAATACTAAATCTATTCTGTAACTTCTATTTATAGTATTGTTAACTTCAAAAAAAAGGTCTACTCTGCTTAAATTATCCTTGAAAAATTTATCATTGAATACATCAACAGCTGGCGTATCCATAAAAACGGTGTGCTCTATTCCTCCAGTTACAAATTCATTTGCGGGAATATTAAAATAAGCTAAGTTTGATATAAATACAGGTTCTAATTTTATATCATTGACTTGATTATAATCTAAATCACTTGCGCATGAAGATGAAAATAATATCAAAATTAGTATACTTAAGATTCTATGAATGGCCCGTAGTTTCATCATATTTAGTATGTTAAAGGTAAATTTGGGAACAGTATAACTAACGTATCAATCATAAACTTATTATTTTCAAGATATAGAGTTCAATTACCATTTTTTCCATTTTAATGAAATTCACCAAATAGCTTTGAAGCCTCATTGTAAGCACTTTCAAAACTTATAGGGCTCATATCAGTACTCTCTTTTTGTGAGGTAAAATAAGACAATAGTTTCTCTGTAGGCATATTACCCGTTAAATCATCTGTTGCCATTGGACATCCGCCAAAACCCTGAATAGCACCATCAAAACGACGGCAACCCGCTTTGTAAGCCGCATCAATTTTTTCAAACCATTTATCAGGCGTAGTATGAAGGTGAGCTCCAAATTCTATTTTTGGATATTTTGGAATTAAATTCGAAAACAAATACGAAATCACATCTGGTGTTGAACTTCCTACCGTATCCGAAAGTGATAAAATTTTGACTCCCATTAAAGCTAATTTTTCAGTCCATTCCCCTACTATTTCAACGCTCCAAGGATCGCCGTAAGGATTACCAAATCCCATAGAAAGATACGCTACTACTTCTTTATTTGTACTATCGGCAATTTCAAGAATTTCCTGTAACGTAATTAATGATTCAGCAATCGTCTTGTGGGTATTCCGCATTTGAAAATTCTCAGAAATCGAAAATGGAAACCCTAAATACTGTATTTCAGAATGATTTGAAGCTAATTTTGCTCCTTGCGTATTCGCTATAATCGCCAATAATTTACTTTTGGTTTGAGATAAATCAAGTTGTGCCAGAACCTCAGCCGTATCCTGCATTTGTGGAATCGCTTTTGGCGAAACAAAGCTTCCAAAATCGATGGTGTCAAAACCTACACGCAATAAAGACTGAATATAAGTCACTTTTCTCGCCGTAGGAATAAAAGGCTTTATGCCTTGCATGGCATCACGTGGACATTCTATAATTTTTATTGGCTCCATAGAAAGCCAAAGATAGAAAAACAATTAAGAATTTTAAATTATCAGTTTTAAATTTTTGAAAATTGACATTATTACGTATTTTGGTAATAAATTAAAATATTACGTAATTTGGTAATATTAAATATTATTACGTTATTTGGTAATAATTTACTTTAAACTTTTAAAGTAGACCTTACTTTTTTAATTATATTTGGATATGACAAGCATAATAACTGGAGACATTGTTAATTCAAGAAAACTACCTTCTAAAATATGGATGGACGGTTTGAAAGAACTATTGAATACCAAAGGTAAAAACCCGAGTGAATGGGAAATTTATCGTGGTGACGAATTTCAGATGGAAATTATAAATCCTGAAAAAGCACTATTGACAGCTTTGCAAATTAAGGCCTATCTAAAAACCCTAAAACTCGACGCGAGAATGAGTATTGGTTTTGGAGATAAAACCTATTCAGCAGTAACAATTTCTGAAAGCAATGGAACTGCGTTCGTTCGTTCGGGAGAGCTTTTTGAAACTTTAAAAAAACAAAAAACTACCTTAGCCATTAATTCAGGGAATACTGATTTAGACACTGAGATGAATTTAATGCTCCGTTTAGGATTGACCTTTATGGATAATTGGCTGGTGCAATCGGCTGAATTTGTTTTGGCATCCATAGAAAACAAATCGCTTTCTCAAGAAGAAATAGGTGTGAGATTAGGTATAAATCAAGCTGCAGTAAGTCGCAGACGAAAACGAGCGCAGTTTGATTTGGTGCTGGAACTAGATAATCATTTCAGAAAAAAAATTAAAACCCTCAGTGTATGATTATTTTTGTAAAACTACTATTGGCACATTTACTTGGTGATTTTTTATTTCAACCTACATCTTGGGTTTTAGATAAAGAAAACAAGAAACACAAAAGTATTTATCTTTATATCCATACACTTCTTCATTTTATTTTGGCTTGGGCTTTAGTTGGCGGGACTGATTTTGTTTGGTTTGCCATTTTACTGGCACTAACGCATGGAGGAATTGATTTTTTGAAATTACATTTTCAAAAAAATAAAACAAAACGCAACTGGTTTGTAATGGATCAACTGTTGCATCTTATTGTACTCATAGCAATTACACTATTTTACAATAACGAACGTATTGATTTTACAGCATTCGACAACCGATTTTGGATCTTTGTGACTGGAATACTTTTATTGACAAAACCTACATCGATAATTATAAAGAATATCATTTCGATTTGGACTCCTGAAAACAAAACAAGCGACGATTCCTTATCCAATGCCGGAAATTACATTGGAATATTAGAACGCCTGTTCGTTTTTTGCTTTGTGATTACTGGCCATTTTGAAGCCATTGGTTTTTTATTGGCAGCAAAATCTATTTTCCGATTTGGAGATTTAAAAGAAGCCAAAGACCGAAAACTTACTGAATATGTTCTTATCGGAACCTTATTGAGTTTTGGCATTGCATTATTGACAGGGCTTTTAGTAAAATTTGGGTTGTTGCAATTTTTCTAAAATCTTTTTGTTTATGGCCTTAACCAAAGCTGGACCTTCATAAATAAAACCGGTGTACAATTGCACCAAACACGCTCCTGCCTCCAATTTTTCAATCGCATCATCGGCAGAATGGATTCCTCCTACTCCAATAATAGGAAAGGCTTTATTGCTTTTTTGAGATAAAAAACGGATGACTTCAGTTGAACGTTGCGTTAATGGTTTTCCTGACAAACCACCCATTTCTGTTTTATTTTCGGATTGTAATCCTTCACGGGAAATGGTGGTATTGGTAGCGATAACACCCGCAATTTTAGTTTCCTTGATAATATCAATAATATCTAGTAATTGCTCATCAGTCAAATCTGGAGCAATTTTTAGCAGAATTGGCTTTTGTTTTGGCTTAGACAAATTCTTATTTTGAAGTGTTTGCAACAATTGTGTCAATGGCTCTTTGTCTTGTAAGGCACGGAGATTTGGCGTGTTTGGGGAACTTACATTCACCACAAAATAATCCACATAATCATACAAAGCATCAAAACAGATTTCATAATCCGAAGTTGCTTCTTCGTTTGGTGTCAACTTATTTTTACCAATATTACCGCCTATTAAAACGCCTTTATTTTGCTTCAAACGTTCCACCGCTTCTTGAACTCCGCCGTTATTGAATCCCATTCTATTGATAATGGCGCTATCTGCTTTCAGACGGAACAATCGTTTTTTAGGATTTCCTTCCTGCCCTTTTGGAGTAAGCGTTCCTATTTCGATAAAACCAAAACCAAAACTGGACAATTCTTTATACAACTTGGCATCTTTATCAAAACCAGCCGCAAGTCCAACTGGATTTTTAAATTTCAAACCAAAAACTTCGGTCTCTAATCTTGGGTCATTGACTTCATAAAGCAACTTAAAAAGAGAGGTAAATCCAGGAATTTTAGATGCAAATCGAATCAATGAAAAAGTAAAATAATGGACTTTTTCCGGATCAAACAAAAATAGAAATGGGCGAATGAATACTTTATACATAGTTGTAGTTTGTTGGTGCAAAAATAGAACTATCTCATCGATAATTAAATATTTCGAAAAAAAATTATACATCAACATTTGATTTGGCTGTAGCCAAAGAAGAAATAGCAAAAAAACAGTAGTTAAACAAAATACTTGCTCCTAATTATTTACAAATAATAAAATTTACTTTCAATCTGCTTCATTTAAAATAAAATATTTATTTTTCAATGTTTTTTCTTATATTGTACTAAATAAATAAGTATTTATTTAATTTTTCATCAACTTAAAATAGTACCGACATGAAAATAAAATTACTCTTTACAGCTATTTTACTTTCCAGTTTTCAACTATTTTTTGCGCAAGCAGTAAAAAAGGAAACAAAAAAAGACACAACCAAATTAGCGACAAAAACTACTGTAACAACAATTAAAGACACTGTTATTGTGTCTAAGGCTGTAGAAACTGGGGTTGTCGCAGCAGCAATACAAAATAATGCAAATGAAAAAGCATTAAAAGAGGAAGCTAAACTACTAAAAGACAAACTCAAAGCTGAGAAAAAAGCGCTAAGAGAAGCTAATAAAATCGAAAAAGAGCAAAAGGATTTTGAAAAAAAACAAAAAGCTTTTGACAAGCGACAAGACAAAATTCTTTCCAGTGAAAAATCAATTAGTACAATAAAATCAAAGATTTCAAATGAAGAAAGAAATTTAATTAAACTCAAAGAAAAATTTGAACAAAAGAAATCTAAAGGAAAGCTCAGTTCTATTGAAATTGAGAAAGAAAATATCCGAATCAGTAAACAACAAATAAAAATAAATAAGCTGGAAGGAAATCTTGATGAAGCAAAAGAAAAGTTAACTAAAATGAGAGAATAATTTGAACCACCTTCGGGTGGTTTTTTTATATAAAAAAGTATATTACACCCCGAAAACAGTATCGTTTATCGAGATTCATATACTGCAATTATTATTTTTAATTCGTAAAAATTAGTTCCTGATTAACTTCAAAATGCTCCTGAAAAAATGTTTATATTTGCATAAAAAACAAATTAAAATGCAACATATAATTGACCGTTTCATCAGTTACGTAACTATAGATACGGAATCTGACTCCAGCTCTGAAACTACACCCAGTACAAAAAAACAATGGGATTTAGCCAATAAACTGGTTGAAGAACTTAAAGCTATTGGAATGCAAGACGTGACAATTGATGAGAAAGCGTATATCATGGCAACTTTACCCAGTAATGTAACTCATGAAGTCCCAACTATTGGATTTATTTCACATTTTGATACTACCCCTGATTTTACTGGAGCCAATGTAAAGCCTCAAATTATTCCTAATTATGACGGCAAAGACATTGTATTAAATGCAGAACAAAACATAGTATTATCACCCAGCTATTTTAAAGATTTATTGCTTTACAAAGGGCAAACTTTGATTACTACTGACGGAACAACATTATTAGGAGCCGATGATAAAGCCGGAATTACTGAAATTGTGACTGCAATGGAATTCCTTGTCAACAATCCTGAAATCAAACACGGAAAAATCAGAGTTGGTTTTACACCAGATGAAGAAATTGGTCGTGGTGCCCATCATTTTGATGTAGCTAAATTTGGAGCGGATTGGGCGTACACAATGGATGGCAGTCAAATAGGCGAATTGGAATATGAAAATTTTAATGCGGCTGGCGCCAAAATTATTTTCAAAGGAAAAAGCGTGCATCCGGGTTATGCCAAAGGAAAAATGATTAATTCTATGTTGATTGCCAATGATTTTATCAATGAATTACCAATTGATGAGACACCCGAGACAACAAAAGGATACAAAGGTTTTTTTCACGTACATCATTTAACCGGAAGTATCGAAGAAACCGTTTTGGAATTAATCATTCGCGATCATAACAAGAAAAAGTTTGAAAAGCGCAAAGAACTAATCGAGAAAATCACTCGAAAAATCAATAAAAAATTCGCGAAACAATTTGGTGAAGATATTGTTATAACTGAGATTAAAGATCAATATTACAACATGAAAGAAAAGGTTCTACCTGTGAAACATATTGTTGATATTGCCGAAAAAGCGATGAAAGAAATAGGAATTAAACCTCTTATAAAACCGATTCGTGGTGGAACTGATGGTTCTCAATTATCGTATAAAGGATTACCTTGCCCAAACATTTTTGCTGGTGGACATAATTTTCATGGAAAATACGAATATGTTCCTGTAGAAAGTATGCAAAAAGCAGTCGAAGTAATTGTGAAAATTGCTGAATTGACAGCAACAAAAGATTCATCTAAAAAATAAGCTGTTGGAATCCTCAAAAACAACTCATACATGGGATAAAAACAATAATTGGTCAGAAGAATTAGAACTTTTAAAATCAATTATTGTCAAAACTGAACTCGTGGAAACTACCAAATGGGGTGGTATTGTTTATGTTCTGAATGGTAAAAACTTACTCGGAATAGGAGGATTCAAAAATTATTTTACAATTTGGTTTTTTAATGGCGTTTTTCTGAAAGATGAAAAAAAAGTTTTAGTTAACGCACAAGAAGGCGTTACTAAATCATTGCGACAATGGCGCTTTTCATCAAAAGAAGAAGTCAATGAAGCGGCAGTACTAGATTATATTCATGAGGCGCTTGCTAATGAGAAACAAGGAAAAAATAGTAAGCCACAGAAAAAAGAACCTATCGTTTCTGAACTTCTTCAAAAAGAATTAGATGCAGATGTAAATTTGGCAGATGCTTTTCTAAAATTTTCTCCTTACAAACAATATGAATTCTTAGAGTATATTGAAACTGCAAAACGAGAAGAAACCAAACGTTCCCGGATCGAAAAAATTAAACCAATGATAAAAGAAAACATTGGTTTGAATGATAAATACCGATAACATTAAGTCCCAATCCTGAAACTCAGAGTTGGGACTTTTTATTTAAAGTCACATTAGAATAATATACTCTACTTACTTAATCATTTATACAATCTCTTTCTTTAAAAAAAGAAAACACTTCTTCCTTGAGTATTATTTGTTGCATTACACGTACCATTCTGAAAAACTTAACATTGACCAGTGTATTAAATCACTATATTTACTTACAATCACTTAATAATTTAGTAACACCTGGACAACTACTCGTTTAATTGAATAAAAGCTAATACTATAAATTATGATACAAAAGAAAGAAGCGGAAACTGATCCAGTATCTCCAGCAAAACCTGAAATTGATAAGCCAATTAGAGCTCGCAGAACAAAAGTTGTTAAACCTGTAGCGGAACCCGTTGAAATTATAGAACCGGTAATTGAAGAAATCATAACGGAAATTATAGAAATCTCGACTATTAGTCTGGATGAAGATAGTACCGTTTCAAATAAGAAAAAAAATAAAAACGAGACTAAAAACAAAGTAAAAATGAAAGATAAAGACAAGAAAAAGGCTAAAAAAGCCGACGCAAAAGAGAAAGCAAAGCAAAAAGCGAAAGCAAAAGCCAAAAAGGCAAAAAAAGCCAAAAAGGATAAAGCGAAAAAAGCGAAAGTCAAAGCCAAGATAAAAGCTAAAAAGGCCAAAGCAAAATCAAAAAAAGCGAAGAAGAATAAAAAGAATAAAAAATAATAATATTTTTTTATCAAAAAAAAGTCCCAATCCGAATAATCGGTTGGGACTTTTTAATTCATTAAAATGAAAATTATTTTTTGTTCAATACGGCACTCATTTCCATAGAAATAGCAGAACGCTCCATTTTCAATTTTCCTGACATCGTTTCAACAACAACTGTTGTATCCGATAACTCAGAAACTTTTCCGTGAAGACCACTTTTTGTGATGATTTTATCACCTACTTTCAAGCTGCTTTCAAATTCTTTTTCGTTTTTCGCTCTTTTTTGTTGTGGTCTGATCATAAAGAAATAGATTACCACAAACATTAATAAAAACGGTGCAAATTGAGTTAATTGTTCCATAATTTAAATTCTTTTTTTATTTGTTAATTATTACATTAAACCACGACCAGCTTTAATGATTCTTTTACTGGCTTCCAGTTCTTTTACTAAATTGTCTAAAATTCCGTTGATAAAAATACTACTTTTTGGCGTAGAATATTCTTTGGCAACTTCTAAATATTCGTTAAGAGTTACTTTTACAGGAATGGAAGGGAATTTCAAAAATTCACAGATTGCCATTTTTAGGATAATCGTGTCAATCTCAGCAATTCTTTCAGTGTCCCAATTTGGGGTTTTATCAAGATATTCTTTGGCTAATTCCGTTTCGTTTAAGACTGTTTTTCGGAACAAATCTTTAACAAAATCTTTATCCTCATTGTCTTTATACAATTTTGGCACTCTAAAATTATCGTCTTCACCAGATTTAATCGCTTTCAATTGCTTGATAATATGCGTATTCACTAATGGAATGTCATCAACCCAAGTCAACTTATCATCCTCTAAATATTCATATAATTTCTCGTTTGGAACAATTACATCCATGAATAAATCAACGATAAATTGTCTGTCTTCTTCAAATGTATTTACTGAATTACTCATGTAATCCGCATACAATTTACTTGCTTTTACATCATTCAGAAGCAGTAAAATATAATCGTCATTTAAAGACCAATTATTGATTTTACGGTTTTCCAATGCAATGCTTAGTGAATTATTTTCGGAAAGAATTTGAAAGATTCTGTTTTTGATGAACTTTTCGTTGGGTTTACGTTCCTCAGGAGTTGCAAGATGTTTCAAACTTGATTTATGTAAAAAGACAGTCTCTGTTTTACAAATTTCAATCAGGGAAGAAAGCATTATAAGGTATAAATCTTGAATATTGTCGATGCTGTAAAAAAGGAATTTTTCTTCTTTTTCCAGATTATCTGAACCGCTTTGATGCATCGCATAAATGGATTGCATTACTTTAACGCGAATGTGTCTTCTATTTACCACCTTGTAAGAACTTTTATTAATTAGTCTGCAAAAATAAGTATTTCATTTTTTAAAATAAAATATATAATCGCTTATTTTAAAAGTATTCAATCAACAGTATTCAGTGAACGGTACTAAATTGTTCACTGAATACTGATAACTGAACGTTTTTTTACTTTTTACTGTTTTCTATTTTTCTTTGATTGATTCGATTTTGAGTAATTGTCAAAGCAGCATGGTGTGTTGTCATCTTGTTAGCAATGGCAAAATCAAAAATTTCTAATGTCGTGTTATAAATATTTTCTGTTTTACGCATAATTTCAGCTTTGTCATAATGCGCTAATTCAGCATAAACATTGATAATTCCACCTGCATTAATCAAGAAATCCGGAGCATAAAGTATACCTCTTTCTTGTAGAATTGCACCGTGAACATTCTCATCAGCCAATTGATTATTGGCAGCACCAGCAATTACTTTTGCTTTAATTTTATAAACGGTAGCATCATTCAACGTTGCTCCCATGGCACAAGGCGCATAAATATCAACATCAGCACTGTACAAATCTTCCCCTCTGAAGATTTCTGCATTATACTTGGCTCCTACCTCATTCAATTTTTCTTCATTGATGTCCGCGATAGTAACTATTGCTCCTTCTTTTGTCAAATAATCAACTAAAGTTTCACCAACGTGACCAATTCCTTGAACTAATACTTTTTTGCCACTCAAAACATCAGAACCAAATTGTTGTTTTGCAGCAGCTTTCATTCCTAAATACACACCGTAAGCTGTAACAGGTGAAGGATTTCCTGAACCACCTCTTGATTCAGAAATTCCGGTAACATAAGGCGTTACATCTCTGACGATATCCATATCTGCGGTCTCCATTCCTACATCTTCAGCAGTAATATATCTCCCGCTTAAAGAATGCACGAATTCACCAAACTTGCGCATCAACTCAGGAGTTTTTTGCGTTTTAGCATCTCCAATAATCACTGCTTTTCCTCCACCAATATTCAATCCTGTAATTGCTGCCTTATAAGTCATACCGCGAGAAAGACGCAGTACATCGTTTAATGCTTCCCATTCGTTTGCATAATTATACATTCGTGTACCACCCAAAGCAGGCCCCATAACCGAATTATGAATACCAATAATTGCTTTTAAACCTGTATCTTTGTCGTTGCAAAATACAATTTGTTCGTGATCATCAAATGATAATTGACCAAAAACAGGATCCATTTTTTGAAGTTCCTTTCCAGTTGTGAAAGCTGCATTCATAGTGTAAGTTTTTATAATAATAAATTACGAATTTGTCAAAAAGACAATCCAAATTTAAACAAAAAACAAATATGTATTGATTTTTTGTTTAAAAATTATCAAATCAATAATTTAACCCCCATTAATAATTTGTCGCTGAAATTATTAAAAAATAAAATTATTTTAAAAATATAATCATTTTAACATAGAATATCTTAAAAAATGAAAGAATTACGTTATTTAAATAAATATTTCGTCAAATATAAATACAGCTTCTTACTGGGAATTATTTTTACCATTATCGCACAAATATTTATGCTTTTCACGCCCAAGTTGATTAGCAAATCATTCAAAGTCATTGAGGCTTTCGCCAAAGATAAAACCATAGCCAAATCAATTATTTATGAAGAATTAATTTCGAATATCTTATTGATTATTGCCACTACAATTATTGCCGGGTTTCTTACTTTCTTAATGAGACAAACCTTAATTGTGATGTCACGCCACATAGAATTTGATTTAAAAAACGAAGTATTCCGCCAATATGAAAATCTTTCGCAGAACTTCTACAAGCAAAATCGTACTGGAGATTTAATGAACCGAATCAGCGAAGATGTTTCTAAAGTAAGGATGTATGTGGGACCAGCGGTGATGTACACCATAAATACCGTCATTCGTTTTGCTATAGTAATCGTCTATATGTATAATGTATCGCCAATACTGACTTTATACACCTTACTTCCTTTACCAATTTTATCGTACGCTATCTTTAAGCTGAGCTCCGAAATCAATGTAAGAAGCACCATTTTTCAACAATATTTATCTAAAGTGTCCAGTTTTTCACAAGAAATATTTTCAGGAATCCGAGTGATAAAAGCCTATTCATTGGAAAACCAACATCAGAATAACATGGTTGATTTAGCCAATGAAAGCAAAAGTAAAAGTTTGAATTTGGCCAAAGTGCAATCCTTATTTGGACCATTAATGTTGGCGCTGATAGGAATCAGTAACTTAGTCGTCATTTATTTTGGTGGTTTAATGTACATCAATGGATCCATAAAAAGTATTGGAACCATTGCCGAATTTATTTTGTATGTTAATATGCTTACTTGGCCAGTAGCTTCATTAGGTTGGGTTTCTTCGATGGTTCAAGAGGCTGAAGCTTCTCAAAAACGACTCAATGAATTCCTTAAAATCGAACCGGAGATAAAAAATAAAAATCTGAATAAATCAGTGATTGAAGGTTCTATTTCTTTCGAAAATGTAAGCTATACTTACGAAGATACTAATATCAAAGCGTTACAAAACATTTCTTTCACAGTAAAAAAAGGGGAAACTTTAGCCATTCTAGGAAAAACAGGATCCGGAAAATCAACTATTTTATCCTTAATTTCCAGAATGTATGATGTAACCGATGGAAAAATAACCATTGACGCAAGCGAAATAAGCAACGTCAATCTTTTTGATTTGCGAAACAGTATTGGAATCGTTCCACAAGATGCTTTCTTATTTTCAGACAGCATCAAGAATAATATTATGTTTGGCAAAGAGAATGCAACGGAAGAAGAGGTAAAAGCAGCCGCAAAAAGCGCCGTAGTTCATGATAACATCATGGGCTTTAATAAACAATACGAAACGGTTCTGGGAGAAAGAGGAATTACACTTTCCGGAGGTCAAAAACAAAGGGTTTCTATTGCCAGAGCAATTATTAAAAACCCTCCCATTTTACTGTTTGACGATTGTTTATCTGCAGTTGATACCGAAACCGAAGAAGCAATTTTAAACAACTTACATGAAATTTGCAAAGACAAAACTACCATTATTGTAAGCCATCGTGTCTCTTCTGCTAAAAATGCAGATAGAATTATCATCATTGAAAAGGGTGAAATTATACAACAAGGTTCTCATAATCAATTGATAAATCAAGAAGGCTATTACGCCGCTTTGTATTTGAAACAACTTTCAGAAAAAGAAATGATATAATTGTTGGATAATACATATATTTTTTAGATTTTTGGATACTACTTAACAACCATAAATTGATAGAAAGGAATATGAGAGAACATGACATGTTAGAAAAAGAAGAGATATTTTCTAAAGTTTTAAGAGCTGGAAGAAGAACATACTTCTTTGATGTGAGAGCAACAAAAGCAGATGATTATTACATTACCATTACCGAAAGCAAAAAATTTACTGAAGAAGATGGATCATTCCATTTCAAAAAACATAAAATCTATTTATACAAAGAAGATTTTGCAGCTTTTGCAGAAATTCTTGGCGAAATGACTTCTTATGTTTTGAACCACAAAGGCGAAGAAGTAATTTCAGAAAGACATCAAAAAGATTTCAAAAAAGAATATCCTTCTGAAAAATCAGATGATGAAATTATACCACAAACATCGACTTTTACCGATATTGAATTTGATGATATTTAATTCTTAGTTATTCCTTACAAATAAAAAAGTCCAAAAATCAGAAGATTTTTGGACTTTTTTTTATGGGCCAATCTAAATAGTAGTTCGTTTTTTATTTATGAATCCAACATCACCCAATTCGCAATCCGTTTTCTATTTTGAAATCGGGAGCCAATAAAATCACGTCTCCTTCATTTCCTACTGCACCCAATACCAGACATTCACTCATGAATTTTCCGATTTGCTTTTTAGGGAAATTCACTACCGCTACAATCTGACGGTGGAGCAAATCTCCTTTTTTGTAACGTTTGGTTATTTGTGCCGATGTTTTTCTAATTCCGATTTCAGAACCAAAATCTATGGTAAGTTGGTACGCTGGTTTTCTAGCTTCAGGGAAATCATTGACTTCCAGAATAGTTCCCACACGCATTTCTACTTTTTCAAATTCATGCCAAGTAAGATTTTCCATAGTTAATTTTATTAAACAAAGTATTGAATAACAAACCTATAAATTTTACAAGTATTTACACTAATTCTGTAATACTATTTTCAGTTTATCCATCTAATTTTACAAAAGATGAATATTAAATTCATCTTGTAAATAGCAAACTATTATGGAAATGAGTCAAAGAAACTGCAGCGAATCGAAAAAGAAAAATAATACTGGATTAGACATGTACATTGAAACAGCACCAAATGTAAAATTATATGTCAAAGATTATGGCGAAGGGAAACCAGTAATCCTTATTCACGGTTGGCCACTATCGAATGAAATGTGGGAATACCAAATTGATACTTTAGTTCAAAATAATTTTAGAGTTATTGTTTATGACCGTCGTGGTTTTGGAAAATCCTCACAACCTTGGGATGGTTATGATTATGATACTTTAGCAGACGACTTAAAGGCTATTATTGAGCAATTGGATTTAAAAGAAGCCACACTTGTTGGATTTTCAATGGGTGGTGGCGAAGTGGTACGCTATTTCAGTCGTCATGGTGGAAAAGGAGTTTCAAAAGCGGTACTTATCGCTTCAGTAACACCGTTTCAATTGCAAACAGATTCTAATCCAAATGGTGTTCCACAAGAAAAGTATGATGCCATGGCAGCACAAATCAAGGAAGACCGAATTGGTTTTCTGGATAGTTTTGGAAAAACATTTTTTGGAGTGAGTTTTATCAGCAAACCTATCAGTACACCTTTATTGGATTATTATAGAATGCTGTGCTCTTTTGCTTCACCACGTGCCACTTTAGAATGTGCCATATCTTTTTCAACAACCGATTTTCGTCGTGAAATGGCATCCGTAAATGTTCCTACATTAATTATTCATGGAGATGAAGACAAAACAGTTCCTATTGAAATAACTTCTGAGATAGCAGCAAAATTAATACCGGACAATAAATTTATCGTTTATGAAGGAGCGCCACACGGGTTATTTTACATTGAAAAAGATAAATTAAACAAGGATTTGATTGAATTTTTGAATTCATAAATTCAAATTTAATAGAGTTGATAAGTCACAATTCATTTATTACAAAAAAATCCCAAAACTTTTCGTTTTGGGATTTTTAAATTTTATATGCTATCTGAATAGTTTAAACTATTTAACATCCATTAATTCTACGTCGAAAATCAACGTAGCATTTGGTGGAATTGCTCCTCCAGCACCACGAGATCCGTAACCTAAATGAGCCGGAATCACAAAACGTGCTTTGTCTCCTACGCGCAACAAGGCAATACCTTCATCCCAGCCTTCAATAACGTTTCCTTTTCCTAATGGAAATTCAATTGGTTTTTTACGAGGATAAGAACTGTCAAAAACTTTTCCATCAGGAAGTTGTCCTGTGTAATGTACTGAAACTGTTTTTCCGTTTTCTGCTTTTTTACCTTCCCCTCTTTGGATGAATTGGTAACGCAAACCGCTTTCTGTTTTTTCAAAACCAGCAGCCAGTTTTTCCATAGCGGCTTCAGCATCTGCTTTTAAAGCTGCATCACGCTTGTTACGAGAACCTTTGAAAGTGATAAAAGCTTCTATTGCATTCCAATTTTTAGCTTCTTCTCCTACTCTAACAATTTCTAAAGACTCTAAAACATCACCTTGAGCAACAGCATCAACAATATCTTGACCTTCTACCACATGACCAAAAACAGTATGTTTGTTATCCAACCATTCTGTTGGAATGTGTGTAATGTAGAATTGAGAACCGTTTGTTCCAGGTCCTGAATTGGCCATTGCCAAAACTCCCGGACGATCGTGTTTCAAACTTGGATGAAATTCATCATCAAATTTATACCCTGGATCTCCAGTTCCTGTTCCTTGTGGACAACCACCTTGAATCATGAAATCAGGAATTACTCTGTGGAATTTTAATCCGTCATAAAATTTAACCCCTTGTGGTTTTATTTTATTTTCTAAGTTTCCTTCTGCCAATCCTACGAAATTCCCCACTGTACCTGGAGTCAAATCGTGTGCTAGTTTTACTAAAACAGCACCTTTAGTGGTGTTGAATTTAGCATATATTCCGTTTTCCATTTTTGTTTAATTTATTATTGAAGGGCAAATTTACGAAAATAATTTATTTGAACCTATTCACTAAAATGTTACATTTGATAAATTATCTTGATATTTAGTCCAATTTACAGCCTTAAAAATATCTTATTTAAAGTAGTTTAAAATTTAACCTTTGATAAATTATAAGTCAACTTGAATTCAATTGATACTTTTAATACCATCACCAATAAAAACTTATTTTTTCATGAAATCTATCTATTGCATTTTATTCTTTATTAGCTTCATTTGTAATGCGCAACAGCAGTTGGTGACATTAGAATATTTTTTGCCACAAAATTCTACATACAATGAAAAAATTCCGACTCCTAAAAGTATATTTAATTTTGAATTAGGAGAAATGCACACGGATCACAATCAAGTGGTTCATTTTATGAATGCAATTGCAGAAGCTTCTGACCGAGTACAAATAGAAACAACCGGTTATACTTATGAAAACCGTCCGCTTCAATTACTTACTATTTCGAGCCCTGAAAATTTAGCAAAAATTGATGAAATCCATAAAAGACATCTTGCACTAACGGACTCAAATGCCAGTGTTCAGGACGTATCTGACTTACCTATTGTCGTCTATTTAGGATATTCAATTCATGGTAATGAGTCCAGCGGAACGGGTGCTGCGATTGCTTTGGCGTATTATCTTGCAGCATCTGAAAGTCCTGAACTTGAAAAAATACTGGACAATACGGTCATTTTATTAGATCCCAGTTTAAATCCAGATGGATTACATCGTTTTTCTACTTGGGTAAATAGCCATAAAAGCAAAAATTTAGTAACTGACCCTAATGATAGAGAATTCAATGAAGCATGGCCAGGTGGTCGATTTAATCATTATTGGTTTGACATGAACAGAGACTGGCTTCCTGTTCAACTTCCGGAAAGTCAGGCACGCATTAGAACTTATAGAAAATGGATGCCTAACGTATTATGTGATTTCCACGAAATGGGAACTAATTCGACCTACTTTTTTCAACCTGGTGTTCAAAGTCGCACTAATCCGCTTACTCCTGAATTAAACCAAAAACTAACTGCAAAAATTGCTGGCTACCATGCCAAAGCATTGGATAAAATTGGAAGTTTTTATTTTGTCGAAGACGGTTTTGATGACTTTTATTACGGCAAAGGATCTACTTATCCAGACATCAATGGCGGTATCGGCATTTTATTCGAACAAGCGAGTTCAAGAGGACATGCCCAACAAAGCGTAAACGGAGTAATCACTTTCCCATTTACGATCAGAAATCAATTTACTACCAGCTTATCTACGCTGCAGGCTACGTATGAAATGCGAAAAGAGTTATTGAAATACCAACACGAATTTTTTGCTAATTCCAGTATCGAAAGTAAAAATAATAAAATAAAAGGCTACGTTTTTGGAGACGAAAAAGATGCCACTAAAGTTAAAGAACTGACTAAAATTCTTAGCCAACATAAGATTGAGATGCTTCAGTTGAAAGAAGACATCACCATCAACAAAAAGAAATTCAGCAAAGACTTGAGCGTTATTATTCCTATGGAACAAAAAAATTCAAAGTTGATACACGCTATTTTCGACAGACAAACCAAGTTCAAAGACAGCTTATTTTATGACATTTCGGCTTGAAATTTTGATTTGGCTTTCAATTTAAATTTTGAAGGAATGAATTCCCTTTCACAGGCTGGAGCGCGTTACGAAAACCCGTTCAAATCCGGAATGGTGAATCAAAAAAGTGATGTGGGTTATTTAATTGAATGGACCGATTACAATTCTCCTAAACTTTTATACCAATTACTGGCCAAAGGACTGCGCGTAAAAACGACCAAAAAACCATTTGTACACAACGGGAAAACTTTTTCCTATGGAAGTTTATTATTGCCTATTCAAAATCAAACGCTGAGTTCGGATGAAATTTATGCCTACCTCAACCAAATTATCCCAAACTATGCTATTGCTATTACCGCAGTAGAAACAGGTTTTACCGATGGTGCCAACTTAGGAAACCCTAATTTAGTTAATCTCACTATGCCAAAAGTAGCCATGGTTGTGGGCCGTAATGTTGATCCATCAGATGCGGGAGAATTATGGCATTTATTTGATCAAAAAGCAGAAATTCCGTTAACTAAAATAGATGTGGAACAACTGCAAAAAGTTAATCTAAGCGCCTACACTACTTTAATCATGGTGAATGGAAATTATGGTGGACTTTCACCGGCCACAGTAACTAAAATAGAACAATGGACACAAAACGGAGGGACTTTAATTGCTTATCAGGATGCTATTAAATGGCTGAATGATGCCAAATTAATTGAGTTGACTTTAAAAACCAGTAAAAGTGAAGCCAAAGCGATTACCTTTGAACAAACTAGCGATTACAAAGGAGCACAAGAGATTGGCGGAGCCATATTTGAAACTAAATTAGATTTGTCCCACCCGATTAATTATGGAATGCCTAGAAATACAATGCCTATTTTCAGGAATTCATCGATTTTTATTGAACCCAATAAAAACAGCTTTAGCAACCCGATACAGTACACTAAAAATCCATTACTCAGCGGTTACATTTCGAAACCAAAACTAGAATTATTAAAAGAAACCGTTCCGTTTCAAGCGATACGAAAAGGAGAAGGGAATATCTTAATTTTTACTGATAACACTAATTTCAGAGCTTTCTGGTTGGGAACCGAAAAATTATTTTGGAATGCAGTTTTCTTTAGTAAACTCATGTAGTAAAAACCATAATCCTATATTGAAATAGCATCTCAGAATATTAAAAAAAAGGAAGCGTAGCGTAGAAATACGTTGCGATTTTTTGGTTTTAATACTAATCTAATGTTCGTTCCCGCGCTACACGCAGTTTGGGACTAAATTAAGCCCATTATTCGGATTGGCCAAATCTTCCAAATACAAAACTAACTTCAAATTAAGCCTAATACCCAAATCCGTTGTAGTAGCTGCTATATGCTGTTTTATTTTTTCACAGTTAAATTAAAAAATTCTGGAAATATCATAGTTATAATCACTAGTAGCAAGAATAAAAGAGTACTGACAAAAAAGTATTTAATACCCAAATTTTTAATATTTTGACTTTCATATTTATCTAATAACAATTGATATTTATTATTATAAATTAATAAAAAGTAATTTGGTAATAAAAAGACAAGCAAAATTGAAATATTTCGAATCATTCTATTTTCTGGAAATATTTCAAAAATATTTATTTTAGTTCCTGATAAAACGAGTATTGTGATAATTAATAAAATATTTATAAAGTTAGTTACACTCAAAGCAAGAAGTGACATAATTAAAGAATAATATTTATTGCCATTTTGTGAAAGTTGTATTTTAAGAAATAAGCTAACCCAAATTCTGTAGTAAATTTTCAGCATTCTGACTTTTAATTCAATAGTTAATTTTATACGTAATCGTCTTTAAAATAGCACATA